>CAKJYC010000021.1 GCA_918244965.1 Clostridiales bacterium
CGCTATTCTTTTATTCCAGCGGCAGTAGTAGCTGCCTTGCTGTGGGAACGGTGGGAAACCTTCCAGCGTTTTCCACCATTCCCACAGCTACCTGTTACAGATCATTGTAACACCTACATCCTGTTTCTCTGATGTTTTGGAAAACGGCTTGACAAAATCTGCCGTACGCATGATAATAACGAAGATCAAACAAGGAGAAATTTTATGGAACAGAATACGTTTTCTATGGACAAGATCGTTGTACTGTGCAAGAACCGCGGCTTTATCTTTGCCGGTTCCGAGATCTACGGCGGCCTCAGCAATACATGGGATTACGGCCCGCTCGGCGCGGAGCTGAAGAACAACGTCAAAAAGGCGTGGTGGAAGAAGTTTGTGCAGGAAAGCCCGTACAACGTCGGCCTTGACGCCGCGATCCTGATGAATTCCGAAACATGGAAGGCGTCCGGTCACCTCGGCGGCTTTTCGGATCCTCTGATGGACTGCCGCGAGTGCAAGGAACGCTTCCGCGCGGATAAGCTGATCGAAGACTGGTCGCAGGAGAACGGCTTTACGCTTGAGAAGCCGATCGACGCGTTCACGCAGGCTGAGATGAAAGCGTTTATCGAGGAACACAATATCCCCTGCCCCACCTGCGGCAAGCACAATTTCACCGATATCCGTCAGTTCAATCTGATGTTCAAGACGTTCCAGGGCGTCACCGAGGACGCGAAAAATACCGTGTATCTGCGTCCGGAGACAGCGCAGGGCATCTTTGTCAATTTTGCAAACGTTCAGCGTACGACCCGCAAAAAGCTGCCGTTCGGCATAGGCCAGATCGGCAAGAGCTTCCGCAACGAGATCACGCCCGGCAACTTCATCTTCCGCGTGCGTGAGTTCGAGCAGATGGAGCTTGAGTTCTTCTGCGAGCCCGGCACCGACCTTGAATGGTTCGACTACTGGCGCAGCTTCTGCCACAAGTTCCTTCTTTCCATCGGTATCAAGGAGGAGAATCTCAGACTGCGCGATCATGATCCCGACGAGTTGGTGTTCTATTCCAAAGCGACGACCGACTTCGAGTTCAGATTCCCGTTCGGCTGGGGCGAGCTCTGGGGCGTAGCCGACCGCACCGATTACGACCTGACGCAGCATCAGAACGCGTCCGGCAAGGACCTGACCTATTACAACGCCGAAAAGAACGAGCGCTATATTCCGTATGTCATCGAGCCGTCGCTCGGCGTCGAGCGCACCGTGCTCGCCGTTCTATGCAACGCATACGAAGAGCAACAGCTTGAAAACGATGTTCGCGTGGTCCTGCATCTGCATCCCGCGCTTGCTCCGTTCAAGGCTGCAGTTCTGCCGCTCTCCAAGAAACTGTCTGCGCAGGCCAACGAGATCTATCTTGACCTTCTCAAGCACTTCTCCGTCGACTTTGATGAGACGGGCTCGATCGGCAAGCGCTATCGCCGCGAGGATGAGATCGGCACGCCGCTGTGCATCACCTACGACTTTGATTCCGAGAACGATCACTGCGTCACAGTTCGCGACCGCGACACCATGGAGCAGGTCCGGCTTCCGATCGCGGAGCTGAAAAACTACATCGAGCAGCGCCTCGAATTCTGATAAAAGGATATGCCTCCGGAACGCCGGAGGCTTTTTGCAATGGAGCTGACCGGAACCGTACAATCCATCATCTATCGCAATACGACGAACGGATACACCGTCCTGTCGCTTTTGTGCGACGACGAACGCAGGACCATGACCTGTGTCGGAACGCTTCCGCTTTTGAACGTCGGCGACACCGTTGCGATGCGAGGCGAAGAGACCGTACATGCGCGCTTCGGCACTCAGTTCAAGGTCGTATCGTACGAACGACGCGCGCCGTCCAGCAACAGCGCGATCATCAAGTATCTGGAAAGCGGAGTCGTGCGCGGCGTCGGACCCGTGATGGCGCGTGCGATCGTCGATACCTTCGGCATGGATACGCTTGAAGTGCTGGAAAAGGATCCGGAGCGTCTGACGGAGGTTCCCGGTATCGGAAAGAAAAAGGCGAAGATGATCACTGATTCGTTCCGGGAAAAGAAGCTCTTGCGCGACGTATTGCTGAGCCTGGAGCCGTACGGCGTGACCGTCGGACAGGCGTACAAGATGATGCAGACCTACGGCGATCTGTGCCTTGCCAAGGTTCAGGAGAATCCGTATCAGCTGATCGACGACATCGACGGAATCGGTTTTCTGACGGCGGATCGCATTGCGACGCATGTTGCCGGCTTTGAACCGGACTCTCTTGCACGCTTGATCGCCGGTGTCCGTTACTGCCTTCTGAAAGCACGCGACGAGCGCGGCGACATGTTTCTCCCCTATGAGGAACTGATTTCGCGTGCGTCGGAGCTTCTCGGTGCTGATTCGGAGCGCATTTCGGAAACCGTAGAATGGATGGAAACCGGCAGCGACCTGACGCGATGCGACGTGAACGGGATCGACGCCGTCTATCTCCCCTATCTGTTCAAAACCGAAGAATTTATAGCGAAAAAGCTCCTGCAGCTGAATGTACCGCCCGTTGCCGAAGCATGGGATCTGAACCGGTGGCAGCAAAGTGTGAAGATGGAGCTGTCAAAAGAACAGCAAGCGGCGGTACGGCTTTCCCTGCAAAACGGCGTTTCCATTATTACAGGCGGACCTGGCACCGGAAAAACGACGATCATCCGATGCATTCTGGACCTGATGCTTGAAAAGGGCTATGCGGTCGAGTTAGCAGCGCCGACAGGACGCGCGGCGAAACGCATGAGTGAAGCGACGGGCTGTGACGCAAGGACCATCCACCGTCTTTTGGAATACATTCCCGGCGATGGATTTCAGAGAGATGCGGAAAACCCGCTGATCGCCGATATGGTGATCGTGGACGAAATGTCCATGGTGGATGCGCCGCTGATGTATGCGCTTCTCAAGGCGCTGACGAAGGGCACGCGGCTTGTTCTTGTCGGCGATCGGGATCAGCTTCCGCCGGTCGGTTGCGGCAACGTGTTTTCGGACGCGCTCGCATCGGAAACACTGCCCTACTTCCGGCTGACCGAGATCTTCCGTCAGGCGCAGCAGTCCAATATCGTTCGCAACGCGCATTTGATCAACAGCGGCAAGATGCCGATTCTCGTCGATCACGATTCCGACTTTCTGTTTGAAGAGATTCCAAGCGTCGACCGCATTCAGGCGCGCCTGATCGAGCTGATCCGCCGCGAATACACTAGTCTCGGCACAAGCGATCCGCAGATGGACATTCAGGTGCTTGTTCCCATGAAAACCGGCATGCTCGGCGTGGCGGAGCTGAACCGGCTTCTGCAGTCCGTACTGAACCCGCCCTCCCAGATGAAGATCGAGCATACAGCGGGCAATACGCTGTTCCGGGAAGGCGACAAGATCATGCAGATCAAAAACAATTATAAAACGGAATGGAGAAAACGCAAAAGAAGCGGCGGTTACGAGGATGGTTCCGGCGTATTCAACGGCGATTTCGGAACGATCCTGCGGCTTGATCCGCGTGAAAAGATCGCCGTAATCGCGTTTGATGACGGTCGTATTGCTGAATACGCGTTTGCGCAGTTTGAAGAGATCGACCTTGCCTACTGCATCACGATTCATAAGAGTCAGGGCTCTGAATTCCATACTGTTTTGATGCCTCTGGCGGGCGGGCCGATGCCGCTTTTGACCCGGAATCTTTTGTATACCGCTGTGACGCGTGCCAAAAAAGTCGTCTACTGTATCGGCAGAAGCGATACGATTGCACGAATTGTATGGAACGCAAAACGCAGCGAACGCAATACGGGACTGAAGGAAAGGCTGACCGCGTATGCCGATATCAAAGCGCATTAAATCGGATATGGCGTTCCTTGCGGACTCGCTGATGCCTGGTCCGTATCAGTGCATGCTCTGCGACGAAGAGGATTACATCGGCGAGGACGGACTTTGCGAAGCCTGCCGCAGACGAATTCGGTATCTTCCGAACCCGACCTGCCTTGCGCCGCTGGACGGGATCACCGTCGGGCTGCAGTACAGCAAAGAGATCGCAGCTGCGATCCTCCGGTTTAAGAAATCCGGCTTAACGGAGTATGCCGGTTTCTTTACGCAGTATCTGTCCGTTCCGGAAGAATGGAACGCCGATATTCTTTTGCCTGTCCCAATGCATCCGCTCAAGCAATGGCGGCGCTCGTTCAACCATACGGAGCTTCTTGCGTCGTATCTTTCCGCTGCAACACGCATTCCGTATTCTGCCAAGCTTCTGTTCAAAACGCGTGTTACCGGCGAACAAAAGGGAATCAAGGATCCTGCAGCGCGTCGAAGAAACATTCGCGGCAGCTTCGCATGCGATCCGCTTGTGAAGGGGCTGCGGATCGTTCTGATCGACGATGTCTTCACGACCGGCGCCACCGTATACGAATGCGCGCGGGTTCTCAAGCAAAGCGGCGCAGATAAAGTCTATCTTGCCGCGGTCGCATCTCCTTCGCACTGACGTAGAACAGCATATTTATCGTGCGTGGCTTTGCCGCCGCGCAGGTGTCGTTCGGCCTTGTTCACGTTCAGCACCTCGCGTACCATTCGGTACAGTCCGGGATTTATAGACCGCAGCCGTTCGGTCACATCCTTATGCACCGTGCTCTTTCCGATGCACAACGCTTTTGCCGCGTCCCGTACCGTTGATTTGTGATCCACAATATACGCGGCTTCCTCGCAGATCCGATCTTCCAGCCAGTTCAAAAAAACAACCCCCATATACTTGCTGCTTAAGTATATGGGGGCAGATTCCCGATATGTCAGAAGGTTTCGATGTTGATCGCCTTGATCGGTCCGTTCGGCAGATTCCGCAGATGCTCGGTATCAAAGCGCTTGAAGCCTGTCTCTCGATCTGAGAAGCAATATTCGACGAAATTATCGGAGATATTCGTCGGCAGCGGAAGCATCTTTCCAACCGCTTCTGACAGTGCAACGCCGATGTCGATCAGTTGAATGTCCGGAAGCGTTTCTTGAATCACGTTGTATAAGAACGGATAATGCGTACAGCCGAGGATGAGCGTGTCGATATCGGTATTGCGGATCGGCGACAGATAGCGATCTACCGTCAATTTTGTGATCGGGTCATCCTCACGGAATCCGTTTTCGATCAACGGCACGAACAGCGGGCATCCGATACCGGACACATTCAGATGCGGATACCGGCTGGTGATATAGTCCGAATACGCATGGCTGTGAACGGTAGCCTGCGTGCCGATGACGCAAATGTGATTGGTCTTTGTCACCTTTGCGGCCGCGTCGCAGGCCGGCTCGATCACGCCGATGATCGGGATCGGGAACTCCTGTTTCAGGGCTTCCAGCGCGATCGCGCTGACTGTGCCGCAGGCAACGACGATCGCTTCGACGTTTTTGGATAGAAGGAAGCGAACGTCCTGCTCTGCATAATGAATGATCGTCTCCGGCGTACGCGAGCCGTACGGAACACGTGCGGTATCACCGAAATAAACGACGGACAGCCCTTTGTTCGCCGAACATATTGCATCGAGCACGGTCAACCCGCCGAGCCCGCTGTCAAATACGCCGATTCTGTTCAATGTGTTCATTGGAACCTTCCCGTTTGTTTTTTGCTATTTTAGCACGGATTATGATTTCTTGCAACCGTTTTCAAAGCATATGAGAAAGGAGCCGCCATTTTGCGGCTCCCGTCATTTTTATTCGTATCGGATCAGCTCATTATACCCGGCATCCGTGATTTCATAGACGGCTTCCTTATCATTGTCCAGAAAGGACAACGAAGGGTCGTCCGCCCGATATTTCACGCATGTTCCGCAGCTCGACGATACCGCGCGCGGAACCGGCATCATCACGGCGTCGATGCCGTTTTTGACAAGGTTCCGGTGCGAGATCAACGCGGCTGCGTGCGTATAGAATGTAGCAAGATACGTCATTTCCAAAGTGTCATCCGGTATTCGCCTGCTGTTTCTTCCGTCCGTACCTCATAATGCTGCGAAACGGCAAAGCGGGTGATGTTACCGACCGCGGTCATATTATCCACAAGGACCTCGACCGTCTTCGTCTGATTCTTTTTGACTTCGCGCTGCACCAGCAGAACCGGCATCGGGCAGCTCAATCCTCTTGCGTCGATCATCATTACGCCCTCCTTTTGCTGTTGAATACCGAAAGCACTGCAAGAAATACAAATCCGGCGATCAGTACCGGTAAGACTGGTCCTTCGCCGATGCCGTTTGCACTGGATGCGAGCTTGAAGTTGTGCGAAACCGCTGCGCCCGCGATGAAACCGAACACCGTAACTGCGGAATCGCTGTTGCCCTCGCCTGCGAGGACGAGCTGACGAAGCGGACAGCCGCCGAGCAGGACGCTGCCCCATCCGACCAGCGCCATGCCGAGGAAGTTATAGAGACTGTCGGTATGCGCAATCGGCTGACCGGTCATACCGAAGCTGAATGTATTGCGGATCAGATTACCGATCACAACCGCAATGATGATCGAAATGAAGCCGTAGATCAGATGGAAATCGCGGAACATGACCGCGTCGCGCACGCCGCCCGCCATACACAGCCGCGACTGCTGGCAGAGCGCGCCGACGACGAGTGCGATCAACAGCGCTGCATACCACACAGCCTGCTGTCCGCCGGGCTTCGTTGCATCCTCTGTCTTTGCAAACAGATTCGTAACAAGCGACAGAACGAACAGGATCACAAGCAGGATCGGGAAGAACAATCCTTCCGTTGTCTTTTGTTTGTAAGCCCGGTTCAAAGAGAATCCGAGCTTCAGCGGGATCACGCCTATCAGAATACCGACAACAAAGCCGCCGAGACCGATCAGCGCGTTCACATCGCCGCCGCCGATACGGATCACCATACGGAGCGGGCAGCCGAGAAATACAAGCGCGCCGATCATGACGAACATGCCGAGCAGAAATCTTGTGAACGGTGCAGACCCGCCCTGCGGACGCCATTCCTTTCGGATCATGGCCATCAGCATGGCGCCGATCACGATGCCGACGATCTCGGGACGGAAATACTGAACGACCTCCGCCTTGTGGAACAGCAGCGCACCTGCGATGTCGCGCTCAAAACAAGCGATGCAGAAGCCCATGTTCTTCGGATTACCGAGCGCAGACAATACAACTGCGGCGGCGCCGATAAACAGTCCGGATACGATCACGAGCCAGTTGCGTTTGACAAAGCCCGCAAACCCTCTTTGCGTTTTTTCCATTTGTTTTCCTCCTTATACGAACGCGATAGCTTGCGCGAATCACGTTATGGTGATATACTAACATATATAAGCGTTATTTGCAAGCGAGGATAACGAAATAATATGAATAGCATTTATTTGGACAATGCTGCAACAAGCTTTCCGAAGGCGAACGGCGTTTCGGAGGCGATGAAACGGTTTTTGGATGAGCAGTGCTGCAACATAGGACGCGGAAGCTATGTGCGGGCACAGGAAACGGGCATGACCGTTCTCGAAACACGCGAACGGATCCGTGATTTGTTTGACTGCCCCGATGAAAAACATGTGGTTTTTACCGGCGGACTGACTGCTTCGCTCAATATGATCATCAAGGGATATGTCCGTTTCGGTGATAAGGTGCTCATTTCGTCGTTCGAGCATAATTCCGTCATTCGGCCGTTGATGCAGGTCGGCGCACAGATCGTGCGCATTCCTGCCGACGAGGACGGCAGGTCCAATCTTTCCGCACTGCCGGAGGACCTTTCCTCCTTTCGCCTGTGCATTCACACGTTTGCATCAAACGTCACCGGAACGATCCAGCCGATCGCGCCGCTTGCACGAAAGCTCAAGGACAGCAGCGTTCCGCTCTGCATTGACGCCGCGCAGGCTGCTGGACATTTCCCGTTCTCGATGTCGTCCCTCGGAATCGACGCGCTTTGTATGCCGGCGCACAAGGGACTTCTTGCCGCGCAGGGGCTCGGCATTTTATGCATAACAGACGGATTTGCCGAGCTCTTGGAGCCTTTGATCTCCGGCGGAACGGGTTCCGTGTCCGATAGCTTCGCAATCCCCTCTTATTTGCCCGATCGGTTTGAAGCAGGAACACTCAACCTTCCCGGAGTCATCGGTTTGCACGCTGCGCTGGAAGCCACCGACTTCAAAGCAAACCGTCTGCATGAACGCAAGCTGATCGAACACTTTACACGCGGACTGCTCGGCATTCCGTATATTCGTGTAATCGGATCGCTTCGGCCGGAGCTCCGTGTCGGCGTGTTCTCGGTCGATTTCGATCGAAGGGACAATGCCGAGATCGCATACCGTCTTGAAAAGGAATTCGGTATCCTGACCCGCTGCGGACTGCATTGCGCGCCGGATGCGCACCGTGCATCCGGTACATTCCCCGAAGGAACGGTACGGTTCAGCTTTTCTCCGGCAA
The DNA here is from genome assembly GCA_918244965.1 of Clostridiales bacterium. GTDB lineage: Bacteria > Bacillota > Clostridia > Christensenellales > CAG-138 > UBA3792. The sequence goes on from CAKJYC010000021.1 coordinate 8,393, forward strand.
CGACGGAAGAGGAACTTGACGCCGCGCTTTCGGCTATTGACAGCCTCGCCTAAAATATATCTTTTATAAGCGCCTGTTCGGGCGCTTTTTTCTTGCAGGAGAATAGAAACCGTTGTATAATATTTATATGTTGACAAAATTCCATGAAGGAGGAATCACATGAAACAGATTCAGGTTGCTATTTGGGGATTCGGTGCGATGGGAAGCGGGATCGCGAAGGTTCTGCTGACCAAGAAGGGCGTGGAAATCACGGGCGTCTGCGACATCCATCCGGATCGTGTCGGAAAGAACATCTATACGCTGCTCGGCGTCGAACAGGGCGATCGTCCTGATGTCAATGTCATCGGTGATATTGACCTTGCGCTCGTTCCGAAGCCCGATCTCTGCATTCTCGCAACGGATTCCTTTACCAAGAAGGCATACCCGAAAATCTGCCATCTGATCGAAAAAGGCGTCAATGTCATTTCGACCGCAGAAGAGATGAGCTATCCGCGTGCACAGAATCCGGAACTGGCCGACAAAATGGATGCGCTTGCAAAAGGTGCAGGCGTGACCGTTCTCGGCACCGGCATCAATCCCGGTCTGATGATGGACCTCCTTGCGATCTGCCTTTCCGGCTGCATGACGGACGTTGAACACGTTCTTTGCAAGCGTGTCAACTCCCTCTCCCCCTTCGGCCCCGCCGTTATGGAGGAGCAGGGCGTCGGCCTGACGGTCGAAGCGTTTGAGGAAGGCTGCAAGAACGGAACGCTCGCAGGCCATGTCGGCTTTGCGGAGTCCGTCGGCATGATCGCGGAGGCGCTTGGTCTTCCGATCGACCGGTTTGAGCAGCAGATGAAGCCGATCGTTACGACCGTCGATCGCAAATCTCCTTACGGATTTGCAAAGGCGGGAGACGTTGCCGGCGTCAACATGACCGGTCAGGGATATGTCGGCGACAAAGTGATGATCGACATGATCCATCCACAACAGATCGAGCCCGAACTGGAAGGCACCTACACCGGCGACTATATCACGCTGACCGGTACGCCGAACGTCAATATGCAGATCAAACCCGAAGTCAACGGCGGTATCGGTACGATTGCCATGTGCGTGAACATGATCCCCCACGTTCTGAATGCAACGCCGGGTCTCAAGACGATGATCGACCTGCCCGTACCGCACGCGATCATGGGCGATATGCGCGATTGCCTGAAGAAATAAGGAGCAAGCTATGGCAAAGAAAAACGATTGGGTACAGATCCATATCGACGTACTGAAGCCTGAAGAGCGCGCAACGAACATTCCGGAGGATACGCGCGCCGTTCCGCTGGAAATGTGGGTGAAGGGACGTCTGGAAAACGAATCGGCAGAGCTTGGCGATGCCGTGACGATCACAACCAAGACCGGGCGAAAGGTCGATGGAACGCTATGCGCAGTCAATCCTTCCTTCCGCCATAATTTCGGCGACTATGTGCCGGAGCTCGATCAAATCGAAGAGACTGTAAAGACGATCCTGTTCGGAGGAAGAAACGATGCTTGACAATAGTTATTCTGCCGTGATGGCGCGTAAAAACGAGATCATGAAGCGTGCTGTCGGTATGGACTATGATCTTTTTGAAAGCGGCTCGATCGCGTTCGATTATGAAGCGATGATGGCGGCGACCGGTTATTCGCTCGAAGCCGTCCGCAAGATCCAGACCGAGGAATTCCAGATCGGCAATACGCCGCTGTACGAGCTCAAGAACCTGACCGCGCTTGCGCGCATGTGCGCGCCGAGCGGAATGGGCGCACGCATCTTTGTCAAGGATGAAGCGTCCAATCTTTCCGGCAGCTTCAAGGTCCGCCGCGCTGCGACCAGCATCCATCAGGCAAAGAAGATGGGCTACAAGGGCGTCATCTCCGCGACCTCCGGAAACTACGGCGCCGCCGTCGCGGCATGCGCAGCAAAAGCGGGCCTGAAGTGCATCGTCGTGCAGGAATGCTTTGACTCCAAGGGCGTCGGCCAGCCGGAGATCATCGAGAAAGCCAGAAAGTGCGAAGCGCTCGGCGCCGAGGTCGTACAGCTGACCGTCGGACCGGAGCTGTTCTACATGTTCCTTCGCATGCTGGAAGAAACCGGATACTTCAATGCTTCGCTGTACACGCCGTTCGGCATTGCAGGTGTTGAAACGCTGGGTTATGAGATCGCACAGCAGTGCCGTCTTATGCTCGGCAGAGATCCGGATATGGTCGTTTGCACCAACGCGGGCGGCGGAAACCTGACCGGCACCGCGCGCGGTCTTCTGAAAGCCAACTGTCACGCAGAGGTCGTCGCAGCAAGCGTCAATCTGAAGGGCCTGCATATGGCGAGCGATCACCAGTTCAATCTGAAATCCTTCACCACCGGTCACACCGGCTTCGGAATGCCGTTCTCGACCTGGCCGGACCGCAGCGACGTTCCGCGCAGCGCGGCAAGACCGCTTCGCTACATGGATCGCTATGTGACGGTCAATCAGGGCGAAGTCTTCTATACGACCGAAATGCTTGCCGCGCTTGAGGGCATGGAAAAGGGCCCCGCGGGCAATACGTCTCTCGCTGCCGCGTTCGCGCTTTCACAGACGCTGCCGAAAGATAAGATCATCGTGGTGCAGGAGACCGAGTACACCGGCGCCGGCAAGCATGTCAACGCACAGCTGAGCTTTGCACGGTCGAACGGCATCGACATCCACTTCGGCGATCCCGAAGAGGAAGTCCCCGGAAAGAGCATCGTCCTCCCCGCCCATCCGTCTATGATCCGTGCACGTGAGGCCGACATGACGCATCTGCGCACGTCCTTGATCCACAACGCGATCAAGATGACCGGAAAGACGCCGACGGACGCCGATATCGACTTCCTTGCGTCGGAGACCAAGACGAACAGAGACTTTGTAAAGGAGCATCTTGCATGAAACGCGAAGACGATTTTGAAACAAGACGCGAGCATCTGAAGGGATTGTCCGATGCGGAACTCGAAACGCGATTCTGGTCGCTGATCGAAGAGCTGATCGACCCGCTTCTGGAGCTCGGCTATGAGAACACAACGCCCGCGATCGAACGCAGCGTGCTTTTGCGTATGGGCTTCTCCTCCTTGGAAGCAAAGGCAATCGTTGACGGATGTATGGAGCACAGCCTGATGGAGCACGGCGCCGGCAATGTCGTATACCGTCTTGCGAAAAAGGACGGCACCGATGTACGAGCAGCCGGTCTTAAGCTGATCGAAACGGGCGCATGGTCCGAAGCGGAAGCTTTGTTCGGAGGTGAAAACGCATGAGCGAATACAGACTGGACAAGGATACCAAGATTGATGTTGCAGAGATCCTGAAGGACCTTGAGCATTACCATCCCCGCCGCCGCGGCTGGACCTGGCGTGAACCCGTTCCCGGTCTGCAGATGGGACCTTTCACGTATGAAGACGCAAGTAAGCCGCTGAAGGACAGCGTCGGGCTTCCTCCCGCGCACTATTTCGGCGACATAGACCCGCAGCCGATCCCGGTCATCACGACGGAGATCGCGTCCGGTCGCTTCGAGGATGATATTCGCCGCATGCGTATGGCAGCACACCACGGCGCGGACCATATCATGGTCATCCGCACCGCGGGACAAAGCCACTTCGACGGACTGATCGAGGGTACACCGCAGGGCATCGGCGGCGTACCGGTAACCCGCAAGCAGGTCCGTGCGCAGCGAAAGGCACTCGATATGATCGAGGATGAGGTCGGCAGACCGATCAACTACCACAGCTATGTTTCCGGCGTCGCCGGTCCCGATATCGCGGTCATGTTCGCCGAGGAAGGCGTCAACGGCGCGCATCAGGACCCGCAGTACAACGTCATCTATCGCAATATCAATATGGTGCGTTCGTTTGTCGACGCCTGTGAATCCAAGAAGATCATGGCGTGGGCGGATATGGCGCAGATCGACGGCGCGCACAATGCGAACGCCACCGCTCGCGACGCGTGGAAGGTCATGCCGGAACTGATGGTGCAGCACGGCATCAACGCGCTGATCTCCGCAAAGGTCGGCATGAAGAAAAAGAACATCTGCCTGTCCACCGTTCCGCCGACGGCGACGCCCGGTCCGTGCATCCATATGGACCTCCCCTATGCGGTCGCGCTGCGCGATCTGTTCCATGAGTACCGCATGCGTGCGCAGATGAATACGAAGTACATCGAAGCGTCCACGCGCGAAGCGACGGTCACGCATGTGTTGAACATGGTCATTTCCAAGCTGACCAGCGCGGATATCCAGAGCACGATCACGCCCGACGAAGGCCGCAACGTGCCGTGGCACATCTACAACATTGAAGCATGCGACACCGCAAAGCAGGCGCTGATCGGCATGGATGGTCTTATGGAGATGGTTGAGCTCAAGAAGGACGGCTATCTTCGTGAGAAAGCGCGTGAACTGAAGGAGCGCGCGATCCTGTTCCTCGAAAACATGAAGGAGCTCGGCGGCTACTTCAATTCCGTCGAGGAAGGCTTCTTCGTCGACAGCGGCATGTTCCCGGAGCGCAACGGCGACGGCATCTCCCGCAAGATCGATGGAGGTATCGGCGTCGGTACTGTCATCAAACGCGCGAAGGATTACTGCGCGCCGGTGACTGCGCACTACGGCTATAACAACGTCGCGCAGTACGATCCGGACGCGATCGGCGATCCTTCCAGGCTGATCGGCGGCTGCACGTTCGAATGCCCGGACAAGATCCAGTATATCGACGAGCTCGACGAAACGGACAACGTGTACCTGCGCATGGACGAGGTAAAGGATTATGCCGGCCCCAACGCGAAGCTCATCAAGCCCGAAATGGAATGGCTGGCTGACGGCACCGTTATGCTGACGATGTTCTTCCCCACCGACGTCCGTCACGCAGAAGCGGCGGCGCTTGAGATCGGCAGACGGATGAACCTCTGTGACTGTGAAGTCATCAACCGCGAGATCATGCACCGCGCAGAGGGTACGCGCATCGAAATGAAGGGCAAAGTCGGTTTCTCCATCAATATGGACGATCTGCAGCTTCCGACCGTTCCCGATGTGCTGAGCGATGAAGAGCTCTGGGACGCGATCGACAAGAAGCCGATGCGCATTGTGGCCGGCACGATCGGCGACGACGAACATTCGGTCGGCCTTCGCGAGATCCTGAACATCAAGCACGGCGGTATCGAAAAGTACGGCATTGAGTGCATCTATCTCGGCACGTCCGTTCCGCCCGAAAAGCTGGTGCAGGCCGCGATCGAAACGAATGCGGACGCCATGCTCGCCTCCTGCATCATTTCGCACGATGATATTCATTACAAGAACATTGCCAAGGTCGACCGCATCGCCCGTGAAATGGGTGTGCGCGACAAGCTGATGTTCGTTGCAGGCGGTACGCAGGTGACTGACGAAGGCGCGCGTGAAGCGGGCGCGGACGTCGGTTTCGGACGCGGATCGCACGGAAACCATGTTGCGACGTTCCTTGTCAAGGAGCGTGCGAGAAGAGAACAGAATGCACGTTAACGTACTGGTTGCGGAAATCGGTTCAACAACGACGATCGTCAACGCGTTCGACGGTCTCGGTTCAACGTTGCCGCGTTTTATCGCGCAGGGCAAAGCCCCTACGACGGTTTTGGACGGCGATGTCCGGATCGGGCTGAAAAACGCCGTTGACGATCTTCTTTCGCATACCGATGAGAAGACTCTGACCTATGACCGGATGCTCGCCTCCGGCTCGGCCGCGGGCGGGCTTCGTATGACGGTACACGGACTGGTCCGCGATATGACGGTGCGCGCAGGCGAAGCTGCCGCACTCGGCGCAGGCGCGATCATCGTACAGACGACCGCGGGAAAAATGAACGCGTTCGATCTAGAGGACTTGGACGCAGCGCGTCCGAACCTGATCCTGCTTGCGGGCGGAACCGATTACGGCGAACGCGAAACAGCCGTATACAACATGCGTTTGATCGCACAAAGCGGCCGCAAAACGCCGGTCATTTATTGCGGGAACGTACAGAACCGCACCGTGATCTCCCGGATTGCAGAAGAAAACGATATCCCGCTTTCGATCGCCGACAACGTCTATCCGCGGCTTGACGAGCTGAACGTCGAATCCGTACGTAACGTCATCCATGCCATGTTTGAAAAGCATATCGTAAATGCGCCAGGCATGGAGCATATCCGTGACATGGTCAACGGCTCGATCCTTCCGACGCCCGGCAGCGTCATGCTGGCATCACAGCTTCTGTACGACGAGATCGGAGATCTTGCCGTGATCGACATCGGCGGTGCGACTACGGACGTACATTCCGTCACGGACGGATCGCCGGAGATCGTCTCCATGATGACTTCTCCGGAGCCGAAAGCGAAACGGACCGTTGAAGGCGATCTCGGCCTCTATATCAACGCACATAACCTTGTCGACAGGATCGGCGTCGAAGCCTTGAACAAAGAACTGCTTATCGACACGGACGCCGTCATGCAGCAGTATCTTCCGATTCCGCAAACGGAAGCGCAGTTCAGACTGACCGAACGGCTTTGCCTTGAAGCGGGACTTGTTGCGCTCAACCGGCACGCCGGAAAACTCCGGCATCTGTATACACCGCAGGGACGCCGCACGATCGCCGAAGGTAAGGACCTAACCGCGATCAAGTGGCTTGTCGGGACGGGCGGTGCATTGACACGTTTGCCGCATCACGTGTCCCTTTTGCGGACGATTGCGGATTGCAACAAAAACCGGATGCAGCTGCTGCCGTCCCCCGGAACGATACGCACGCTGTTTGACAACGATTACATTATGGCGTCGGTCGGCGTTCTCTCAAAGGAGGATCCGGAATCCGCGCTACGCCTGCTGAAGGAGAGCATTCGATGGAACGAAATCCGAAGCTGATCATTGATACACAAAAACTGAATCATAACATGCGGACGCTTGTGCATGCCGCGCATGCGCAGAGCGTACAGATCGCGCTCGTCTCCAAGGTCGTTTGCGCGCATCCTGCCGTGATTGCATGCATCAATCAAAGCGGTTGTGACATGCTGGCCGATTCGCGTGCGGAGAATCTGGAATCCGCATACACTGCGCTTCCGAAGCTGATGCTGCGGATCGGTATGCCGGAGGACGCAGAACGTATAGTCGCCGTATCCGATATCAGTCTGGAGAGCGAAAAAGCTACGATCCTTGCGCTCGAACGGGCTGCGGCTAATCTTGGGAAAATGCATCGCATCATTCTGATGATTGACCTCGGCGATCTTCGTGAAGGCGTCTTTTATCAAGATTGGGATGAGCTGCTCGACGTTGCGCAGACGGTAAAGACCTGCCCGCATCTGGAGCTTTACGGAACCGGCACAAACCTGACATGCTACGGCTCCGTACTGCCGGATCAAAAGAATCTCGGTACGCTTGTTGCGCTTACCGAACGGCTGCGGGACACGCTGTCCCTCCCCATCCCCGTAATCTCCGGCGGCAACAGCACCTCGCTGAAGCTGCTGCTTGACGGCACACTGCCGAAGGGGATCAACCATCTGCGGCTCGGCGAATCTGTCATGTGCGGTGTGATCCCCGGCACCTATACACCGATCGAAGGCTGTTATCAGGATGTATTTCGGCTTGATGCAACGCTCGTCGAATGCAAGAATAAACCCTCCTATCCGATCGGGACACTGAGCCGCAACGCGTTCGGCGAAACGGTACAGTATGTCGACAAAGGCTTGATGCTGCGCGGGATCTGTGCGATCGGCCGCCAGGATGTCAGCGTGGACGGACTGACGCCGCTTGATCCGAATGTGGAGATCATCGGCGCAAGCTCCGATCATTTGCTGCTGGATCTGACAAAGGCTCCGCAGTACCGTGTCGGCGATACTGTGTCATTCGGTGTGGATTACGGCGCATTGCTGTCTGCAAGTACAAGCCGCTACGTGAAGAAAGAGGTTTTCTGATGACGCTGAACTACAAGGTACATGCCGTCGATTCGGTGAAGTCAACGAATACCGCTGTCAAAGCGCTTGCAAAGGATGGCGCACCGGAAGGATACGTGCTCGTTGCTTCATCACAGACAAACGGACGCGGAAGACTGAACCGCGTCTTCTTTTCTCCGAAGGACTCCGGTCTGTATGTTTCGATCCTCCTTCGCCCCTCCATGCCGCTGCCGCCGTATGCACTGACGTGCATGAGCGCCGTCGCATTGTGTGAAACGATAGAGAGCTTTCGGGTAACCAGCAATATCAAATGGGTAAACGACGTCTATGTTCAAAACAAAAAGGCCGCCGGAATTCTTGTGGAAAGCGCTTTGGATCCGATCGGTGCGTTTCAATATGCTGTCGTCGGCGTCGGCGTCAATCTGTATTTTCCGGACGGAGGCTTTCCGAAGTCGATTGAACAAACAGCTACCGCAGTCTTTGACGGTACGCCGGATGAAGAGCAGCGCAGGCAGTTTTTGAAACGATTCCTTCTGCGTTTCAAACGATATTATGAACAGCTTCCGGAGATCTCCTATTTGGAGAGCTATCGGGAACGTCTGATCGGTCTCGGAAGGCGCGTGCTTGTCTCGGAACCTGACGGTATGCACTACGGAACTGCCTTGGATATCGATTCTGCATTTCGCCTGATCGTGCGACTGGACGACGGCTCGGAGAAAGCGCTGGATCGCGGCGAAGTAACCTTGCTATAGTCAAAAACCGCTTGAAAACGACGCATTCCTATTGTATACTGTATTCCGAAATCTAAATTGGAGAAACACATGATCCGGTTTGATCACGTTACATTTCAATATGAAAAAGCCGATTCGCCTGCGTTGAAGGACGTTTGTCTCTCGATTGCACAGGGCGAGTTTATTGCCGTCGTCGGACACAACGGCAGCGGCAAGAGCACGCTTGCAAAGCATATCAACGGCCTGCTTGTTCCGACGGAAGGTACCGTTACCGTATGCGGCATGCGTACAGACGACGAAAACAATCTTCTGAAAATCCGCCAGAATATCGGCATGGCGTTTCAGAATCCGGACAACCAGCTTGTCACGACCGTTGTTGAGGAAGACGTTGCATTCGGCCCTGAGAATCTCGGAATCGACCCGAAGGAGATCCGGGTGCGTGTCGATGAAGCGCTGAAGGCCGTCGGCATGACCGACTATGCCGAATATGCCGTGCACCATCTGTCCGGCGGTCAGAAGCAACGGATCGCAATTGCGGGGATCCTTGCGTTGAAGCCGCAGGTGCTTGTTCTCGACGAGGCAAGCGCCATGCTTGATCCGAGCGGCAGGATTGAGCTTTTGGAGACAGTGCATCGTCTGCACGACAGCGGCATGACCGTTGTGATGGTAACGCAGTATATGGAAGAGACGACCGGATGCGATCGTATCGTTGTCATGAAAGGCGGCTGTGTCCTGTTGGACGATACGCCGCAGGAAGTCTTCCGGCATACCGATCTGCTCCTGGAGAGCAATCTTGTTCCGCCGGAAACTGTGATCGTTCGCGATTCGCTCAAATCGCTCGGCTATTCCATCCCGGATGACGTCTTGACTGCAAAGCAGCTTGCGGAGGCATTATGTCCATCGAAATAAACCATCTGACATTTGCATATACACAAGGCGGCAAGAAGCTCGAACCAACCTTGAACGATCTCACATTTACGATCGAAGAAGGTCATTTTCTGGGCATTATCGGACATACCGGCAGCGGAAAATCCACATTCATCAAGCATTTGAACGGTCTGCTTCCGTGCGAGAAAGGAACGGTCAAGGTCGACGGACTCGATCTGTCCGAAAAGTCCGAGCGCAAAAAAGTGCGTGCGCTTGTCGGCGTCGTGTTCCAGTATCCGGAATACCAGCTGTTTGCAGAAACGGTCGCCGAAGACGTAGCGTTCGGTCCGAAAAATATGAAGCTGGATGAAGAGGAGATCAACGCACGCGTTACGGAAGCGATGCATCTGGTGGGCCTTGATCCCGATCGTTTTTCTTCCCGTTCCCCGTTTGATCTCTCCGGCGGTGAACGCCGTCGTGCAGCGATCGCGGGCGTTCTTTCGATGCGTCCGAAGTATCTCGTTTTGGACGAGCCGATGGCAGGTCTCGATCCGCTCGGCCGTCGTGAGATCCTTGCGCTGCTTGAAAAACTGCGTGCTGAATCCGGCTGCACGATCATCATGATCTCACATTCTATGGACGACATCGCCAACCACGCCACGCAGGTTCTCGTGCTTGAAAAGGGTGCCGTCTGCATGTACGATACACCGGAGAACGTGTTTTCACATGCGGAGGAGCTGCAGTCGATCGGGCTGTCCGTACCGAACGTGACGCAGATCTGCATCGAACTGAACAAGCGCGGCGTCGCGATCCCCTCTTCGATCTGCAAGGAAGACGCGTTTATTGAATGGTTCCGGGAGGAAAAAGCACATGCGTGACATTACTCTCGGACAATTCGTTGCCGGCAATTCGGTGATCCACAGACTCGATCCGCGTACCAAAATCGGCATGATGATCCTATATATCGCCATGACGTTCCTCGTAAAGAAGATCTGGTTTCTTTCGATCCCATTTGCCTATCTGATCATAGAACTGATTCTGTCCGGCATCTCGCTCCGATACATTTTGAATTCGCTGAAGCCGGTCCGGTTCTTGCTGATTCTGATGTTTATCCTGAATCTGTTCTTCACAAAGGGTGAGGATGTCTGGTTGGATCTCGGTTTTTGGAAGCTGACCGGAGAAGCATTCCTGCAATCATGCTTTCTGACGCTGCGCATCATCCTATTGGTCGCCGGTGCATCCATGCTGACGCTGACGACGTCGCCGATCGCGCTGACCGACGGACTGGAAAAGCTGCTTTCGCCGCTGAAGGTATTCCACTTCCCGGCGCATGAGCTTGCCATGATGATGACGATCGCGCTGCGGTTCGTGCCGACGCTGATGGACGAATCCGACAAGATCCGCAATGCGCAGATGTCGCGCGGCGCGGACTTTGAAAGCGGAAACATCTTCAAACGGGGCAAGAGTATGATCCCGATCCTGATCCCGTTGTTCGTGTCCTCCTTCCGCAAGGCGGACGAGCTTGCGATCGCCATGGAATCGCGCTGTTACCACGGCGGCGAAGGCCGCACGCGCATGCATCAGCTGAAATTCCGGCTGATCGATCTGTATGCGATCCTGATCACGCTGGCGTTTTTGGCCGCGATGATCGTGACCCTGATTCTTCTGTAATGAGACGCATTCGTTTGATCATCTCCTATGACGGCACAAACTACGTCGGCTGGCAGGTTCAGCCGAACGGCGTTTCCGTGCAGGCGCTTTTGGAAAAAGCGCTTTTTGAACTGACCAGCGAACAAATTCGTGTTGAAGGATCGGGCAGGACGGACAGCGGCGTACACGCAAAGGCACAGGTCGCTCATTTCGATACGAATGCGCGCATGGACGCCGGAAAGTTTGCCGTTGCGATGAATATGCATCTGCCGCCCGATATCCGTGTTCTGTTTTCCGAAGAATGCGATCCGTCCTTTCATGCACGGTTTTCCGCGAAACGCAAGGAATACGCGTATACCGTACAGCTTGGGCCGCATGCCGACGTCTTTCATCGGACGACCAGCCTGCATCTCCATTACATGCCGGACGAAGCGGCGATGCAGCGTGCCGCCGAAGCCGTTCTCGGTACGCACGACTTCAATGCGTTCAAATGCGCCGGCAGCAGTATGGAAAACACCGTGCGGACTGTCACTCGATCCGAATGGACACGCGACAGCATTTTTTTGATTTACCATGTTGAAGGCAACGGCTTCCTGTACAACATGGTCCGGATCCTTGTCGGCACGATGCTGGAGATCGGAAGCGGCAAGCGCCCTGTTTCCGACATGCAGACCGCAATCGAAAGCGGCTGTCGTTCCGACGCGGGAGCGACTGCGCCTGCACACGGATTGTGCCTTGAACGCGTCGTATATCCGGATTTTGATACGCAGGAGGTACTGTCACGTGGATGATCGCAAATGGATGAAAGAAGCGATCACAGAAGCCGAGAAGGCGCTTTCAGAGCATGAAGTCCCCGTCGGCGCGGTGATCGTCAAGGACGGTCAAATCGTTACTTGTGCGCACAACCGCTGCGAAGCGGAGTATGACCCGACGGCACATGCAGAGTTGCTTGCCATGAAGTCCGCGTATACAAAGCTCGGCTCTCTGGAGGGCTGTACGCTCTACGTCACGCTGGAACCGTGCGCCATGTGCGCAGGTGCGATGCTGCATATGCGTCTCCCCCGTCTCGTGTTCGGCGCATTCGATCCGATGTGCGGCTGCTGCGGATCGCGGATAGATCTTACCGATCACTGGTTTGATCACAGCGTTGAAACAATCGGCGGTATTTCGGAGCAAACATGCAGGGCTCTTTTGACTCGTTTTTTTCAATCCATTCGATCTGAATAAACCACTTGCTTTTTTGGAAACAATGCGTTATACTGCTAAAGGCGCTGAAAACCGAAGACCTGGAGACGTATCGAAGTGGTCATAACGAGAACGACTCGAAATCGTTTGACTGGTGATGAGCCGGTCCGTGGGTTCGAATCCCACCGTCTCCGCCAGAAAAACCTCGCTCCGGCGAGGTTTTTTCAATGAAGCCACCTCAGCGGAACTAATGAAGAAATGAAAATGTTTCGCTGATGAATGATCGAATCACAAAAACGATCCGCAGGCATTTCTGCGGATTGTTGTATTTACGGTTGTGAGTATTTTGCGATCAGTGCGTTCAACTCGGAATCCGAGATCTTGAACTCCTTCTGAATGTGCTGGAGCGCGAGCATCGGACGCTTTGACACCTTATCGCGCAGCGCCTTGACGCTGCTCTTCCATGACGAAACACTGCCCGGATGCTTCCAGCGTGCGATATGCCGTGCCATTTCCGGTTCCAGCTCGGCGGTCATCTGATCGAGCAGTGCGGTCAGTCGATCCGAGGAAAGCTGTGTCATGACAAGTTCTACATAGCGCTCGATGAATTTCTGACGCCAGCCCGGATTCGTGCGCAGCGCAACGGTGAAGTAGAAATATGTCAGCGATCCGTTATGCGACGGCGTACCGGCCTTATTGAAATACAGATATCCGATGTTGCGCGACGCGGAGCTGCTCAGGATCAGGTCAAGGTCGTACAGGAGCGGACGCCACCGGATCCGATAGTCGGTCGTGCGCCAGTATTTCTGGTTGAAGCAATCCGTATCGCAGAACACTTGACGGCAGATCACATAGTCGATGAACGCGTCCGGATCGACCTTTTCGATGAATTTCTCATACGCGCTGTCCGTGGACAGATTGGCATTTTTCGCCGCATTGAAAACGGATTTGAATTCCGTGGTCGTTCCCTTTCGGGCGATCGCGCCGTTGCGCATGATGGTGTTGACTGTATCAGGATCGACGCCGAAGTGCGTTTCAAGGTATCTGGAATTCAGATCCTCGTTGAAATCGTGAATGCCGTAGTAACTGCCGTTGACATAAACCACGCAGAAGCGCGAATTGGCACAGTCAACGTTCAATCCGAGACATGCGCGCGATGCAAATGCATCGGCCAGACGTGCATTGTCATAATCCTGTCCCGCCTGACGCAGCGCAAAGGAACCGAATCGCGTGAATGCGTAATCCTTGAAGAACGGGTATTCAACATGGGACATGCCGTACTCCGCACGAAGGGAAAGCGTCAGCGACTTTTGTGAGATGTACTTCAGTGTCCCCTGGCCCTTTGCCTTGATATCGCACGGGAACGCAGTCCCCATCAGACCGTCTGATTCATAAAAATTGACGTATCCCTTTCGTTCCTTGATATCCTTATGCAGTTTCACCTTATAGACTGCGGTGAAATCGTTCGGCGCCATTGCAATGCAAACGACCGGAAGCGTATGCGGTTCTTCAAACAGATAATGGAACGTAACGATCTCACTGCGCAGGCGTCCGTCGGAGACCGCGATCGCGCGGATCACGGCATTGTTGGAAATGCTGATCGGACCTGAATAGCGCTTTGCGCCCGCATCGGGTTCGCTGCCGTCGGTCGTATAGTAGATCACGGCGTTCGGATCCAGCGAAGAGATCGTCAATGTAAACGGCTGCGCATGATACAGCGCGGTGTCCGAAAACGTCGGTTCACTTGTGTATCCGGTATAACGCGAATCGCTGTTCTTTGCGCCTTTTGTCTTCTGCGTAAAGAACGTGCGGCGAACACTCGTGTCATTCTCGATCCGGCCGCTTGTTACGCCGACACGCTGTACACCGGTCTCAAACACATCCCGCAGGTTTCCGTACGAATCGCAAAGGTACAGCGTCTCACCCGAAGGGTCGATCCCAAACGGTGCATCGTTTGAAGTGCGATCCGTATAGGACGACGTTGCTTCCAATACAACATATCCGCCGGAAGCAATGCTCTTAGACCCGATCATGTATTTTTTCAGGTCGCTGAGAGAATCGCTCAAGTACCAGCCTTCCAGCGATACATTCTTGTCACTGCCGTTGTGCAGCTCAATCCAGTCCTTCTCTCCGGTTCCGCGTCCGTGGATGGCGCATACCTCGGAGATGTATACGCCATCAGACGGAAAAAAACCGAGTGCCTCCGCGTCTTTGTCGCCATGCCCGTTCGGTTCATTCGGCGTTGGGTAGCGATAATAGACCTGCTCGTTGTTTTCATTGAGTCCGATGGACACATTGTCATTAAGTTCTGGTACTGTAATCCAGTCGAGAACCTTGCTGTCGTCGTTGTACAGGAACAGTGTTTCGCCCGTACCGAGCGAAAAGCTCGCATGGTATTCAGAACCGTTTGCGTTTGCTGCGGACTTTCCCGACAGGAAGATGATCATGTATGCGCCGGCGGGAAGCGTGATATCCGGCAGCGCCCATTTCTTTAGATTCTTCGGATTGTCGGACAGGAACCATCCGGACAGGTCGATCGGTTGATCGGTCGTGTTCTTCAACTCGACCCAGTCGCTTCGTTCTCCGTCGCGGTCGATAATGCTGTACTTGTTTTTTGCAAGCACCTCGCTGATGCGCAGCGTCGTCGGGCGTTTTGCATTGACCGTCGGATCGACAGGTTCATCGTCCTTCGGATCCTTGGTCTTTTCCGGTTCAGGCGTCTCCTCCGGACGATACGGCGGCTCTGTCGTAATCTCGGTATGGTTCGCCTCGCCCGGCGTCGGCTCTTCGCAGTATCCGAAGCTGCCGTCCGCGCTCTTTGCATAGCTGACGTCCTTATACGGAATTTCCGGCACATTCACCGTATCCAGTTCGTTGCCGTGTGAATCGTAGAGATACAGCGTATCGCCGTAACGGCTGATGCCGAGATTGACGCATACATGCTGGTCCTTCGTTGTGCAGTCTTTTTCACAGCAGTACACGACCAGATATCCATTCGCAGGCAAAACGCCTGTCAGATTCGCATCGTCATAGTTGCGGACCTCGTCGCAGAGTGTAAATCCGTCAAGCGGGATATCCTGATCTGTCGTATTGTGCAGCTCGACCCAATCGCATTTCCGGCATCCGTCGCAGGTCAGCTGTGTATTGCGGGAAGATATCTCGCTGATTTCAACACCGGTCACAGGCGCAAACGTTTCGGGTTCCTTCAGCGCAGGCTGCGTGTCAAGGATCTGCGTGGTATTGGCCTCGCCCGGCGTCGGCACGTCGCAATAACCGTAGGTACCGTTGTCACGACGCGCGTAGGAGATATCCTTATTCAGCTGCGGCACCTGCAGTTCACATACGACCTGCAGATTGGCGTTGACAAGGACAAGTGTTTCATCGCCTGCGGCTTTCAATGAGAAACCGACACAGATCGGGTTTTGTCCGTCCCAGAGCCATTTGTCCGTTTTTTCCCGTTTTGTAGCAAGCAGCAAAAGATACCCTCCCGCCGGGAGGATGACCTCCGGCAGCGTCATCGCCTTATCCGAATTCTTGACGTTGTCTGTTATGCTCCAGCCGAACAGATTGATCGGCCGGTCAGATTCGTTGTGCAGTTCGATCCAGTCCGGCGAACCGTACACCTCATGCACATAGCTTTCATGATTGCTGGATACGACCTCGCTGATCACAATGCCCTTTGACGCGCTTTTCGAATTTGAATCGCAGCCGAACATTGCGGTGATCGAAATGATCGCCAGAATACAGGCAATAAGTCTCTTCCAATGGTTTGATCGCATATTCGATCCTCCGATTATGATTCCAGATTAACGATCTGACGCAGAATCTTTACTGCGTCCTCCGCGGTGATGTCTCCATCCCCATCCATATCCGCCGAGCTGCGCATCGGCGTGTTCAGATATGCCAGTCCGACAACGCTCTGCAAAACCAGCGCAGCGTCGGCTGCAGTCATGTTTCCGTCCATGTTTGCGTCACCGCGAATCGGCGTATACCGAAAGAGCCGAGGATGTGCAAACGATGCATTCGAAAAGAATCCATTCGGGAAATACCCGAAGCCTTTCTGAAAACTGCCGTACAGAATCGCGCGTCCGAAGTATCCGTCCGCCTGAAGCCTGTCGCTTCCGTCGGCAAAGTGCGCCCACGCAAATGCGGTGCCGGATTGCGTGATGCACAGCGACTGGCTCGTTTCGTCCGTCCTTCCGAGCATATATGTCCCGTCTGCATCATCGCAGATGAACCGATATCCTTCCGTGGAACGAACCGCCGAAAAGACCGCGCCGCGCGCCTGCTTCGGGTCGATCGTTCCGTCCTCATTCGGCTCGACGGGAAGTGTGCGCAAGATTCCGCTGCCGGGTTCTGCCGAGATCGCATACCATTGTCCGTCATACTGTGCGGCAATCACGTAATAGCCTTCCTCCGGATCCGGCACCGTATAGACAGATTTGATCGTGCCGTCCTTGATCCCGACAAAGATCAGTCCGCTGTCAGCATCTGCCGGAATCGTGAACCCGTTCCGGCATTCGAGAAGCAACGCGCCGCCCCCGTCGATTCTTCTGCCTGTACCGCTGTATGTAGGTACTGACAGATCAATCGCACCGATCGAGAACAGGCCGTCGTCCTCCTTCAGCAGAAGCGCGAGCCGGAAGGAAAGCGCTAGTCTGGAGAGCAGTACGCCGTAA
This sequence comes from Clostridiales bacterium, assembly GCA_918244965.1. Taxonomy (GTDB): domain Bacteria; phylum Bacillota; class Clostridia; order Christensenellales; family CAG-138; genus UBA3792. The sequence goes on from CAKJYC010000021.1 coordinate 25,392, forward strand.
TCGGACCCGATTCGTTCAACGACCGAATCCGTATACGTGCAAAGCGCATGCAAGGCGTCTGTCTGTTCTTCGCTGAGCTGCAGGCAGATCGCGGCGTCTTCGGTCAGATCCGTTACGTCCGCCGTATCGCGCCAGTACTCCAGTATACGGCGAAAAACCGTGTCGTCGCACTGCCTTCGCAGATACTGCGAAAACAGAAACGATTGTCCGTACGCGCCCACGTCGGACGACGTCGCATCAAACTCCTGATAGCTCATGCCGATCCGGACTTTATCCGAGCGCGCATACGCATCGAGATACCCCTGCTCCGCGACCGAGCCGGGATAGGCAAACTCCTCCGCTGCCATGGAAAAGCCTTCGTTCAACCAGACCCCAATGCTCTTTTCGTTGCCGATTCGATCCGCGTTTGCAGGTGACGCAAGCACCGCGCTCCGCAGGATCAGATGCTGAAACTCATGCGCCAGCGTGCCGTAAACGACGTCGGACCGGTCGGCCATACGCGCGTTGACATTGATGATCGGAAGATAGTTATAGCTGTCCGCATCGTCCGGGTCGATGCTCTCGATCTCCTCGCGCGTATACAGATCGTAAGAATCGAAAAAACCGCAAACTGAAGTGCTGTTCATGTCATAGGTCAGAATGTGCAGCTTACCGTCTCCGCCGATATCGCGGAACGGTCCGAAATGCTCGGTATTGCTTGCATAGATGACGTTTTCAAACTGCGCAAGCATGGCGTCCGTTTGCTCCGCGGTAAAGGATGCGCCGTCTGCCTGCATTGTCCAGATCCGGCAATGATCACCCTCCGCCGCAAGCCGGAACGTGCATTTGTCATACCGGTAGGTAATCAGATTGGTACAGACCCAGAAATCACGCGTATCCGGGTCCTTTGCTGCCGTCGTGCGATCCTTGCCTGTTTGATGCATGCCGGGCGTAAACAGCGCATTTCCATCGGGTACGGGATCCTCCTGCGACGAAGAAAGCGTACCGGAATACAGCGTGTTCCCACTTGCCTGATACGGCAACGGATTATAAATCAGAACACGGTCTGCATCAATGGTATTCGGTTGTTCTGCCTCGCCGATCGCTGTATGCGGCAGTACCGCAAGCAGCAGCAAAAGGACGAAAAATACGGAAACTGCTCTTTTCATGCCGATCTCCTACGAATACAGTATAGCACAACATAAGAGAAATGAAAAGCGCTTCAGCTTCCGTTTCGCAAAATAAATGTAAGACGATTGTAAACAATTCGGCAAATTTGTCCTTTTATTCTTCCGAACGACCTTCCAACGCGTTCTTCAGCCGATACAGCTTGCTGCTTTCGAGCATGGCAACGATGTGCGTTCCGTCCGCTTCATGCGATTCTGACAGGATGGTTCCGATCTCATGCAGTACACGGATCGCGTCGTACCGGTCGTACGGGATCAACAGTTCCACACGCTGCTGCGACCGGTTCAGCTCGGACTCAACGCGCAGTTTCAAAGCGTCGAGCCCCGTGCCCGTCTTTGCACTGATTGCAATCGCGTTGTCACGCTTTTGCGGGATCGCATCCGGAAGATCACACTTGTTGTAAACCTCGATGATCGGCGTGTTGCCGGCGCCGAGACTCTCAAGCACCTGCTCCGTGACCCGCATCTGCACGTCGTAGTACGAACAGCCCGCGTCGATCACATGAAGGATCAGGTCGGCGTCACGAACCTCTTCCAAGGTCGATCGGAACGCCTGCACCAGGTCGTGCGGCAATTTATTGATAAATCCGACGGTGTCGGAGAGCAGGCACGGCGTACCGTTCGGCAGCGTGACGCTGCGGACGACCGGATCAAGCGTCGCAAACAGCTTATCTTCGGCGAGCACATCGCTCTGCGACAGAACGTTCAGCAGCGTGCTTTTGCCTGCGTTTGTGTAACCGACCAACGCAACGACCGGCATTTCGTTTTTTCTACGAACGGATCGACGGATGCTGCGCTGTTTTTCAACCTCCTTGAGCTCCTGTTCAAGCTCATAGATGCGGCGGTGAATGCGTCTGCGGTCGATTTCGAGCTTCTTCTCACCGGGCCCTCGCATACCGACGCCGGACGCGCCTTGTCTCGACATGGCGACGCCGACACCGAGAAGACGCGGCAAGCGATATTTGAGCTGTGACAGCTCGACCTGCAGCTTGCCCTCGCGTGTTGTCGCGCGCGTTGCAAAGATATCGAGGATCAGCATTGTACGGTCGATCACCGGCGTGCCGAGGATGCTTTCAAGGTTGCGGATCTGGATCGCGGTCAGTTCGTCGTCGAAGATGAATACGTCCGCCTCGGTCGCGCTGCCGATCAGCCGCAGCTCGTCCGCCTTGCCGGAGCCAACATATGTTCCGTTGTCGACCGGTCGCTTGCGCTGCCGTTCGATGTGCACAACGTTCACGCCTGCCGTATCGGCAAGCGCCTTGAGCTCTTCAAGCGTATCGTATCCGTCGTCGTTGTCAATGCCGACCAGCACAGCGCGCTCCGGTTCCGCCTGTGTGACCGCATAAGCCGGCGCTTTCAGCCGATTGTCCGCTTCGATCAGCGCGTTCAAAAGCGCATCCTGCGGCAGACGGTCCGGACGCATCGGGCCGTAGATGATCGGCTTTCGCTCTTCCCCCTCCATCTCGCCGACAAACGCGACATATACAGAGGTCGGTTTGCCGTCCCGCACGCCGACGGCAGTCATAGCGTCGAGCCGCATCGAATTCAGCGTACCGAGATCGACGTCGGACAAATACCCGCTGCCGTTCGGATGCGTATGGATGCAACGCACACCGGCAAGACGGTCCGCATTACGCACAAGGCGCATATCGGGCATCGAAACGGTTGACGCGTCGCCGATCGACACATCCTTGACCGTGCCGCTGCGTGACAAATAAACCGAGATCTCGCGCCCGATGCGTTCGGTATAATCCGCGAGCCGGACAAGCAGATCATACGATGCAAAGACGCCGCTTGGCTGACTTTCGTCGTAGAGCGTCTGCATCTCGTTCAGCAAAGTATCGCGGATCCCCGCGACGTTTCCGTGTATCTTTCTCTCTTCCATATCAGTATTGTACCATATCAATGACGTCGCTGGCAAGCAATGCGCGTTCGTTGAGCAGTTTCATTGCCCGGTCTGCGGACGTTCCGAGAAGGTACGCGCCTGCGCACGCCGCGTCGAACGGATCGAGTCCCTGCGCCAACAGCGCCGTGATCAGTCCGGTCAGCACATCGCCGCTGCCGCCCTTTGCAAGACCCGGATTGCCGAAGGTCGAGAATGCAAATCGACCGCTGCTATGGATCAGCGTCGTTGCTCCCTTCAGCAGTACCGTGCAGGGAAATGCTTCCACCGCGCCGAACGGATCGTGCAATACGTCCTCGACAGAGGATTCAATAAGCCTCGCCATCTCGCCTACGTGCGGCGTCAGCACGACGTTTTCGTGCAGCAGGGCGAGCAGTTCCCGATGCGCAGCCATCTGATTCAGCGCATCCGCGTCAAGCACGAGCTTTGTTCCGGATCGCAGCGCCTGTTCTATCAGCTTTGTAATACCTCCGTGTCCGACGCCGCAGCCGATGCCGATCGCCTGTTTTCGTTTCATCGCAGGGCAAACGATGCTTGCCGCCTCGTCGCACCAGTCCATCGTACCGGTCGGGAGCGTGATCGCTTCCGGCAGCGCCGAAAAGAACGGACGTACCGGATCGGGCGTACAGACGGTCAGAAGCCCTGCGCCGCCGCGTAAAGCCGCTTTAGCGGACAGCAACGCTGCTCCCGGATACGTCTTTGACCCCACGCACAAAAGGGCATGACCGTTCGTTCCTTTGTGAGAATCGAACGGACGCTTTGGAAGCAGCGCGGCGATATCCGCTTCCTCCAATAAAAACATACGAATCTCTGTCGGATCCTCGTACAATGGCTGTACGATCACGTCACCGCAGAATGCTCGGCCTTGTCCGAGAAGCATACCTGCCTTCTTTGCCTGCATGGTGACGGTGCATGAGGCCTTGACCGCCGCGCCGAGTACGGTCCCAACGTCCGCATGCAGTCCGGACGGCAGATCAGCGGAAACGATCGTCTTACTGCTTTCATTCATGCGTTCGATCATGCATTTCCGTTCCCCCTCGATCGGTCTGTTCAAGCCGACGCCGAACAGCGCGTCGATCAGTAGTTCATTCTCAACCGGTTCCCAATTGGACAGAATCGGGACCCCTTCCGTTCGGGCTTGCTGAAGATAGTACATCGTGTCCGGCGTGCAGCGGTCCTCGTTCCCGCAAAGCACGATCCTTGCGTCGACGCCTTCCCTGTACAGCAGCAGCGCGGCAAGTACGCCGTCTCCGCCGTTGTTTCCTGTCCCGCAGATCGCCGTCACGGTTGTTTCGCTCTTAAGCCGTGCCTTGACTGCCGCCGCGATCCCTTCGGCTGCGGTCTGCATCAGCGGAACCGGAAAAAGATGTCTCATGCGCGGATCCGTATCCTTCTGTTTCGCTTCCTGTGCGGTTATGATTCGCTCCATGTTTCCTCCGCGGCTGCATCAAGCGCTTTTCTTGAAACGTCATAGGAAAACCCGCGTGAAACAAGGCGCTTCAGCACGCGTTCCCGTCTTTGTTCCGGATCGAGGTTTTGAAACTGTCTCCAATACTTGTCGGCAACCTGTTTCGCATGTTTCTCTTCGTCCTCCTGTTCGACCGTGTCAAGCGCATTGTTTATAAGCTCGTCGACAAGGCCGTGGCTTTTCAGCTGTTCCCACAGGTGCCTGCGGCTGACCGGCTTGGAAGCAAGCCGCGTTTCCACGAATCGGACGGCAAAACGCGCGTCGTCCAAAAGGCCCAGCTCCTTCAGTCGTTCGATCGTCGCGTCGACGTCCGCCTCGCCGAAGTCCTTACCGTCCAGATATGTCTGCATCTCGGAAACCGAGCGGTCGCGTATCGTCAGATACCGCATTGCGTGCTCCATCGGAGAAAGCGTTCCCTGCTTCGTTTGCTTCATTGTTTGCTCCTTGTATGTCCTGATCCCAGTATAACACCGATCGGGCAAAATGAAAAGCCGATCTTTTTTTGCAACCGATTGCATCGCTTCCGCGTCTTAATGATAAGAGGAGCATGCTAAAAAGGCCATTTGCGGGCATAATTGTATAAAAGATGTGCCCAAAATGTAACTTATTAGTAAATGCTATCCCAAAAAGATGGTATTTTTCAAAAAAGCGTGTACAATGGAAGCATCAAAGAAGAAGGAAACGAAACGATGAAAATGAAAAGCAAATTGTGGCTGCTGCCTCTGCTGGCGGTAATTTTGATCCTGTGCATGGCATGCGGATCCGGAGCCGATCGACAGGTCGAAGCGGATCCGCGTACGGCTGCTCCTGCTCCAACGGAGGAAACGATCCATATCGGGTCGGATGAGATCTCCATCGTCACGCCGGAACCCGATCTGCACCGCGACGAGATGAACGCGATCCTGAAGCGCACGACGATGCTCGAAGGCGTTACGATCGCAGGCGTAGACGTCGGCGGACTGACGCTCGACGAGGCGCGTGCAAAGGTGCTTCCCGTACTCGATCAGAAAAAGTCCGATCTGCGCGTCAACGTCAAGCTCGGCGATGTGACGGAAACGTTCTCTTCCGAAACGATCGCCGTATCTTACAGCGCAGACGCAGCGCTTAACGAAGCGTTCCAGCTCGTTCGTGAGGATACGGGCTACGAAGCCGTCTCCCAAGAGGTCGCCTCGATCAAGGCGAACGGACGCGACTTCCCCGTTGCTCTGACATTTGACGAGTCAGCCCTGCGCGCAGCAGTCGACGCGTTTGCCGAAAAGAATGAAGTCAAGCCGCAGAATGCTACTATCGCATACAGCAAAGAAATAAACGACGTCGTTTATGTCCCGGACGTGAGCGGCACGACCGTCGACCGCGAAGCGCTGGTCACGGCGCTGCTGTCTGCAAAGAGCGGCGATACGATCGAAGCCCCCGCTATGATCCAGGAAGCCGAGCTGAAGCTCGCCGATATCGAAAGCCGGTATGTCAAGCGCAGTACAATGACGACCAGCTACAGCAAGAGCAATAAGAACCGTAAGGAAAACATCCGCCACGGCGCAATGGATCTTCTGACCGGCACGGTCGTGCATCCCGGCGAGGTCTTTTCCATGAACGGCTGCCTCGGCGTGCGCAAGAACGACGGTCATTGGAAGCTGGCGACAGCGTATCAGGCGGGTAAGCATGTTCCGGAATATGGCGGCGGCGTCTGCCAGATCTCTTCTACGCTGTACAACGCAGCGGTCAAGGCCGATATGGAGATCGTGTTCCGTCAGAATCATTCCATGTACGTCGATTACGTCGATCGCGGCAGCGACGCAACGATCAACTCCATCGGCAATATCATCGACTTCAAATTCAAAAACTCCAGCAAGGAAGACATCATCATTGTCGCAAACGCGAACGGCAAGACGCTGACGATCGACATCTGGGGCATTCCGCTGATCGAGGATTCCAACGGCGAATACGACGAGATCCGCATTCCGAAGCCTGTCAAGACCAAGACGATCAAGCCTGCGGGCGAAGTCGTATACGAGGTCGATCCTTCGAAGCCCGTCGGCTATAAGGAAGAAGTCGTCAAAAACCGCGACGGCGCCGTCTATGAAAGCAAAAAGGAATACTATCTGAACGGCAAGCTCGTCAAGAGCGAAAAACTGGCAACATCGACCTATAAAGCGTACAAGGGTTACTACATCGTCGGGCCGAGCGCAACCGAAGCGCCTTCGGAATCGCCTGTTACGCCGACTCCGTCTTCCGGCGATACGCCTACGACGCCGCCTGCAGACACGCCTACGCCGTCTCCGGCCGACACGCCGACGCCGACGCCAGCGGATACGCCTCAGCCGACAACGCCGCCTTCAGAAAAACCGTCCGATCCCTCGTCTCCTCCCGACGACGGCGGCGGTGAATGAAAAAAGCAACGGGACTGCCATACATCAGGCAGTCCCGATTTCATTGTTTCGGAGGTATCTATGAACATTCGTGTACTGAATTCGGATTCACGCCGCATCACAGAATGGAGCGGCGGAAGTACGACCGAGCTTTTCCTGTATCCGTCGGGCGGATCATATGCAGAGCGACGGTTTCAGATCCGCATCAGCTCCGCTTCTGTAGATCTGCCTGAATCGCATTTCACGCGGCTGGACGGTGTTGTACGGTATCTGACGCCGCTGTGCGACGGGTTTTACCTGAAACGAAACAACAACTGGCAGTATTTACCGCGCGGCGACGTTTTGCAATTCTCCGGAGAAGAAGACATCCTTTGCCGCGGGACCGGACGCGATCTCAATCTGATGCTGAAGGGTGCGCGCGGTGAAATGCGCGTTCTGCCGAAGGGGGATCACGCGCTGACGCTGCACACGTTTCTGTTCCTGTATTGCCCGCAGGAAACATACGTGAATGGTTCCCTGCTTTCCGCGGACAGCTTTGCAGAGATCACAAAAGCAGGCTTCGAGACGCTGAAGCTCTCTTCACCTGCCGTACTCTTTACTGCCGATATGTGATCGTATTCGCTCAAAGATCCTCGTCATCCTCGCGCCCGTCGCCCTGCGCTTCACGCAGAAGCGCGAGCATCCGCAGCGATTCGAGATCGAGCGGCTGTCCTCCGGACGTACCGATGCACGCGGAACAGACATTGAAGCATTCCGGGCAGATACAGCGGCTCTGCACGCCCTTTTCATCCTGGACCATATAGGCTCCGCAACGTTGACAGCTGCAGCGCATCGAATCACCTCCATGGTTCATTGTATCACCGAAATCCATACTTTTCAAGCCGTTGCAAGTATGTTATAATTCTGCTATGAAACGCTTCCTTCCGATTCTTCTCGTTCTTCTTCTGTTGCCGGTCTTCGGCATCAGCATAGGCGACGAGGGTAAACTGATGATTCAGGGCGACAAGGGCGAAGAGGTCGTTCGCGTGCAAACGCGACTCTTCGACCTCGGTTATTATACGTATAAACCGACCGGCAGCTTTCGTACCGTCACAAAAACCGCGGTCGTCACTTATCAGGCGGAATCCGGCTTGATGAGCGACGGCAGTGTGGGACAGGAGACACTGACTGCGCTGTTCTCCCGCAACGCAAAGCGCGTTGACTTTCATGCAGCGATCCCGCTCTCCTATACCGCACAGGGAGTGATCAATGAAAAGGGCAATCTGATTACGTGGAAAGTCATTCGTCCGAAGCTCGTCGAAGGAAATTTGTATCGCATACGGAATGCTGCGACCGCTGAAGAACTGCAGCTGGTATTTGAATCCGGCGAAAGCCATGCGGATATGAAGGTTCCGGTCAAGCTTGCCGAATACTGGAACGCAAAAGCCATGCTGCACAAATGGCTTGGCGATACGAACAGCTTCTATAAATGCGCTGTGTTATTTGAGCTTGACGGTCAATGGATCGCTGCTTCGATGCAATGGAACGGCGACAATCGCATCTGCGTCTATTTCAAGGACAGCCTGTCGCATGTACTGCGCCTTCCGGATATCGAACACAATGCCAATATTCAAAAAGCGGGAAGCTGATTCCCGCTTTGTTTTATACATGTCCGATCAGGAACTCGACGTCGATTGTGATTTCGTTCAGCTTTTCAGGCTCCAGTTCTTCAGCATTCACGCCGAAGGTCAGCGGCGTCATGCGCAGGAATTCCGTCGCCTGCTGCCTGTTCAATGAGAACGAATCCGTTAAGCGTACCCGTTGTGAAAGCTGAAAACGCTCGGAAAGATGCGTCACAACCGAATCGTTGGAGTATCGCTCTTTACGCAGTCGATCCCCCATCCGCACACGGATCTCCTTCAGATACCCTTCCTGCGGCACCAGCTTCAAAAGCCGTCCGTCCGGCTTCAGAACGCGCGCAAACTCTGTGTAATGTGCGGGAGAAAACAGATTCAGAATTACATCCGCGGATGCGTCCCGCAGCGGGATCCTTGTCAGGTCCCCGACCATCCATAGAACCGTACCGCCGCCGCTCGCCGCAAGACGGATCGCGTCCTTGCTGAGATCAAGACCGATGGTCGTATCGCTCTTCAACGCCTTGGTAAACGTACCGTCACCGCATCCCGCGTCAAGTACGACGGATGATTCCGGCACGTACTGTTTGATCGTTTCGACGATACGGTTGTAAAACCCGCCCTCCAGAATGCTCCTTCGCGCTGTAAATAATGTTTGATCGTATCTGGACGGCGCTGCATTCGGCGCAAAATTGACGTATCCTCTTCTCGACGGATCGAAGGCATGGCCGTTTTTGCATCGCAGCGAGGATCCGCATCGTGAAAACGCCGTCCCGCAAAAGGGACAGCGCAACAGCTCGATGTGTTCAAAAAACTTATCTGCGCTCACGGCTGTTTTTGATCCGGCGCATCCTCAAACTCGAATGCTTCTGTCGGCAGCTCAGGCTCCGGAACGGGCGGGTTCTCGGCTTCTTCCTTTGCCGCCATTTCCTTTTCTCGGCGGCGACGGATCGAGCGCGCAAATTCATCGCTGATCAGGAACAGGATCACAACGCCGACCATCGGATAGGTCAGAACGGTCACATCCTTGCCGATGATCTTCAGGACCAGGATCACGATCAGCAGCGCCGCGCCGATCGAACCGAGTACGATCTCTGCCGTTTTCCAGAATGTTTCATGGTTCTTCATGCGGTACCTCCGTAAGGTTCATTTCAAATCCAGTTCTGCCGGACTGCTTCTTCGGCGATCCCTTCCATGCCGTCGCGATCGGACGGGATGACGCAGTCCGTATTTGTACGAAGCATCATGTATTTCAGAATCGTCGCTCCCTGCAGAATAATATCGCTGCGTCGATACAGCAGCGGCATCTGCATCCGTATAAACAACGGAACGGATGCAAGCTCCTCTGTCAGCCGGTACAGCTTCGGGATCGTAATCGGCTCCAGCGAATGCGGATCGTAGAATTTCTGGTTGGCAAGCAGCGCACCGATCGTACTGATCGTTCCGCCTACGCCGTAAACAGGTTTCGGAACACCGGCATGCACATCGCCGTACGCATCCATCCAGGGAAACAGCTTGTCCTCAAGAGCCTTCGGATCGGATTCGCTGCACTGTTCCTTGGCGCGGACACATCCGCACGGAACGCTCAATGCACGATTCTTTGTTACGATCTGAAAGCTGCCGCCGCCGATGTCAAACACAGTGCCTTCGCCGCCGGCGACGGCGTCAAACGCAAATTTACCTTCCTCTTCGCCGGACAATACGCGTACCTGCAAACCGGTATCGCGCTTCACGCGGTCGACAAATGCATCACGGTTCTTCGCATCGCGGACTGCACTGGTCGCATAGGCAAGAACAGGCGCGCCGATCATGGCAGCTTGTTTCTGGAAGTCGATGATTGCACGAACGGAATCCGCAATGCGGTCCTCTGCGAGATAATGTGTCTCGTCGATGCCTTTGGCCAGACGTGTGGTTGTGATCGATTTAGATATAGATTTTACACGTCCGTCCGTGACCGATGCGATCATCAGCCGGATGGAATTGCTGCCGATATCAATGATCGCAATAAACCGAATCATTCCGTCACCGTCACTGCGCTTTCATCCAGGATGATAACGTCATCCTGATAATGCCATCCGTATTTGATCATGCCCTGTTGGATCTTATACGCGTCGGTCCGCATAAACTGCAGATTCTCGCGTTCCTGCGCATAGGTACGCTTGGTCTGATTCAGCTCGTCCACACGTGCCTGATACTCGTCTTTCGCGCTGTGAATGCGAAGGCGCTGCGGAATCAGCACCACAAACAAGATCACAACGCATGCGATCAGAACAAGGATAAAATGTATGAATTTGAAATGGATCGTTCTTACGATCCGCTTCGTCTTTTTTTCCATACATGGTAGTATAACAGATACCGATCCAAAACGGAACCTATTTTTTGCGGATTTTTTGTATAATTCTTGCAAACAAAGGACCGAAGACCGTGTAAACCGCAACAAATCCGAGTATAAATGCAACGATCAGAAATCCGCGGACCGTTCCGTAATTTGCCAGATAAAGGTATCCGGACAAAACTGCGAACAGTATCAGCACGAACAGCGCATCATACACGTGCGTCAGGATACGCGACTCCGTTGCGTTTCTGAAGCAGCGCAGCAGCAGATATACGATTCCGGTGACAGCGCCGCCGTGAAACAGCAAAAGCGCTTCATACGGCTGCGCAAATACGTCGATCATTTCCGTTTGAAGAAGAGCGGCTTCCGTTCCGGTTCGGACTGTTCATACTCAATCGAAACAATGCTCCCCTCCAGCAAAACCTGTCCGTCCTCCGGATTCAGCTTGCCGAGCTTCAGTCCCTCGCCCCAGATCGACAGCAAACCGGCCTGTGTCAGCACCGTCAGTTCATCCTCCTGAAAGCTCTGGACCTCCGTTACGCCCGTAATGCGAACGCGTCTGCGTCCTTCGATCAATACCGTATGCGGCATCGGCTGCATGAGTTCTTTTTCGTGTTTTTCCATATATGTACCTCCATGCCTTTGCTGTATTCTATGCGCTGTATGTGCATCCTACGCGCAAAAAATGATCGAATCAGTACGAATTTTTCCGAAATGCTTGACAAGTTTTTTCTTCGTCCATAAAATAGGAATCAGGATTCCCGTTGTTCAATATCCTGTTTTATACCAAATCATTTCATTCTATATTTCGGAGGCAATTTGTGAATCAAACTGAATTATCCGCGAAAACGATCAACGAGCTGTATGCTCTTGCCAAACAGCACGGTATTCCTTCCTATCGCAAATATAAAAAGGCGCAGCTGATCGAAATGCTGCAGCAGCCTGCTCCCGTGCAGAAAAAGCGCGGAAGACCTGCAAAGTCCAAATCCGACGAAGCTCCGCAGGCAAAGCCTGCGTCTGCGGAAGAAGCAAAGCCGGAAGAACCGAGCCAAAAGGCAGAAGAGCCGAAGCGCGAGCCCGAACATTCCCAGACGTCTGAAAAGCCGCAAACGGAACAGCGTGCGCCGCGGATGAACAACGGTCGGCATATGCAGAACAATCGCCAGAATCAAAACCGTTCGTATCGGAAAGACTATTCCAATCGTCAGAATCATCATGCACAGGAAAACGAGCAAAAGCCCGAAAAGTCCGCCGAGCCTGTTCAGCTGCCGGAAACCGGCACGGCTGCAGGCGTACTGGAGATCATGGAAGGCTACGGATTTTTGCGTGTGACCAACTATGACGCCGGCCCCAACGACGTGTATGTTGCCAATGCACAGATCCGCCGCTGCAATCTGAAAAACGGCGATTTCGTTGAAGGACGTACCCGTGCGCGCCGCGAAGGAGACAAATACGAAGCGCTGCTGTATGTCGATCGTGTCAACGGCAGAGATCCCGATGAAAACGCACAGCATCGCGTCAATTATGAGGACCTCGTCCCTATCTTCCCGAACGAGCGTTATACGCTCGAAACGCCGGGACGGGTCAACAATCTATCCGTTCGCCTCATTGACCTGATCGCACCGATCGGCAAGGGACAGCGCGCGATGATCGTATCGCAGCCGAAGGCAGGTAAGACGACGCTCTTAAAGCAGATCGCAAACGGCATTACGGAAAACTATCCCGACACGCACCTGATCGTACTGCTGATCGACGAACGTCCGGAAGAAGTGACCGATATGCGCCGCAGCATCAAAGGAGAGGTCGTCTCCTCTACCTTCGACGAGCTGCCTGAGCATCACACCCGTATTGCCGAAATGGTGCAAGAACGCGCCATGCGTCTGGTTGAGGACGGCCGCGACGTCGTGATCCTTTTGGACTCGCTCACCCGCCTGACCCGCGCGTACAACCTTGTCATTCCTCCGACCGGCAGAACGCTTTCCGGCGGCATGGATCCCGGTGCGCTGCACAAGCCGAAGCGGTTCTTCGGCGCTGCCAGAAACATCGAAAACGGCGGCAGCCTGACCGTAATCGCCACCGCGCTTGTAGAGACCGGCAGCCGTATGGATGACATTGTATACGAAGAGTTCAAGGGCACCGGCAATATGGAGATACATCTTGACCGCAAGCTCAGCGAAAAGCGCATCTTTCCCGCGATTGATGTGTACAAATCCGGTACAAGGCGCGACGATCTGCTGCTGACCCAGCAGGAGCTCGACGGTGTGCGTATGCTTCGGCGTGTGCTGGCAAACGGCGCTACCGGCGACGTGACCGAGAACATCGTCAACATGATGGATAAGACTTCAAACAACGAAGACTTCCTCATTCGTTTAAAGGAATGGGTACGCATCTTTGAAAAGGAAGGCTATTCCTCCCACGGTCAGCAGAACCGGTATGGGCAGTCATAAAAAGTTTACAAACCCGCAAAAATATATCTTGCTTTTTTGGTACAGCATGGTATAATAACCAACGGTAATGCATTACACGACGAAGGAGTGATAATACATGAAGAAAAATATTCATCCGTCTTACGGCGAAGCGGTCGTGCGCTGTGCCTGCGGCGAAACCTTCCTTACCGGCTCTACCAAGGGCGAACTGAAGGTTGAAATCTGCAGCAAGTGCCATCCGTTCTTTACGGGCCGTCAGAAGCTGGTCGACAGTGGCGGACGAGTAGATCGCTTCAAGAAGCGCTACGGTCTGTAAGAACAACTTTGAACTCCAACAAAACACGGAATCGCGATCTGCGGTTCCGTTTTTGTATTGCTTTTTGGTTCGGGAAGGTCTATACTGATTATATGAAAAAGATATTATTGATCGGAACGGGCGGCACGATCGCCTCGGAAATGACTGCTGACGGGCTTGCACCGAAGCTCGGCTCGAATCAGCTTCTGAACTACATTCCCGTCGTCAGTCAGATCTGCGATGTGGAATGCATGCAGTTGATGAGCGTCGACAGCACAAACATGACGCCGAACGACTGGCTTACGATCACCAAATGCATCGAAGCATACTATGATTCGTATGACGGATTCGTTGTCAGCCACGGCACTGACACGATGGCGTACACCGCCGCCGCGCTTTCCTACCTTGTGCGGCGGTCGAAGAAGCCGATCGTGCTGACCGGCGCGCAAAAGCCGATCAGCATGGAGGTGACCGACTCGAAGGTAAACCTTCTGGACGCATTCACCTATGCATGCGACGATCGCGCATGCGGTGTTTCCATCGTGTTCAACGGCAGCGTCATCCTCGGCACTCGCGCGAAGAAGGTGCGGAGCAAGAGCTTTTCCGCTTTTGCCAGCATCAATTTCCCGGAGCTTGCCGTCTTGCAGGACGGCCGCGTGCTGCACTACATTGACCTCGGTTACCGCGACCGCGCAAAGTTTTCAAACAAGCTGAACGACAGCGTCGGTCTCGTCAAGCTGATTCCGGGTACAGATGCAGGCATGCTCTCCTATGCGCTTGACCGTTACGATGCCGTCATTATCGAGAGCTTCGGCGTCGGTGGACTTCCGGAAGGTACGAACGGCTGCTTCCGCGCTGCGATCGACAAGGGCGTTGCGGCAGGCAAGCTGATCGTGATCTCCACACAAGTGCAAAATGAAGGCTCCAATCTGACCGTTTATCAGGTCGGACATGCCTTAAAGCAGCAGAATATTCTCGAAGCGTACGACATGACGACCGAAGCCGCCGTTGCAAAGCTTATGTGGATTATGGGCGAAACGCGTGATCCGGATCGCGTGCGCGAACGTTTTTATACCCCGCTGAGCCATGATATTCTGTATACCGAGGCCGAATGATCCGAATCTTTGCCGCTCCGCTTGAAACGGAGCGGTTTTTGATTGACAAAACGCAGTTTTTTTCATAAAATACAATTTGATTGTTTTATACGAAAGGAATATGGATTATGCGTTCATTAACCGCAAAAGAATTGCGTCAACTGTATCTTGACTTCTTCCGGTCCAAGGGACACGCGGTGATTTCCTCTGCTTCCCTGATCCCCGAAAACGACCCGACCGTGCTCTTTACGACGGCGGGCATGCATCCGCTTGTGCCGTATCTGATGGGCGAAAAGCACCCGGAGGGCAGAAGGCTTTGCGACGTGCAGAAATGCGTCCGCACCGGCGACATCGACGAGGTCGGCGACTCCTCGCACTGCACGTTCTTTGAAATGCTCGGAAACTGGTCGCTCGGCGACTACTTCAAGAAAGAGAGCATTGCGTTTTCGTGGGAATTTCTGACCGATGAAAAATGGCTCGGCATTCCGAAGGACAAGCTGTATTTCACATGCTTCGAGGGCGACAAGGACGCACCGCGTGATACGGTCGCGCACGATCGCTGGGTCGAGATGGGCGTCGATCCCTCGCACATCGTCTATCTTCCGAAGAAGCACAACTGGTGGGGGCCAGCAGGCCAGACCGGCCCGTGCGGTCCGGACACCGAGATCTTCTATGACACCGGAAGACCTGCATGCGGACCCGACTGCAAGGCCGGCTGCGATTGCGGCAAGTATCTGGAGATCTGGAACAACGTCTTTATGGAATACAACAAGGTCGCGGACGGCGTCTTTGAACCGCTTGAGCAGAAGAACGTCGATACCGGCATGGGTCTCGATCGCACGGTCGCTACACTGCAGGGCGTCGAGAGCGTATTCGACACCGACGCATTCTCCGGCATCATTGCACTCATTGCTGAGCTCTCGCACAAGGGCTATCGCGACGATCCAGAAACGACACGCGCGTTCCGCATCATTGCCGACCACACCCGCTGCATCGTGTTCATTCTCGGCGATCAGCGCGGCGTCACGCCGTCGAACGTCGACCAGGGCTATATCCTTCGCCGCCTCATCCGCCGCAGCATTCGTTTTGCGTCTCAGCTCAACATGCCGCGCTATGCGCTCTGCACGATCGCGGAAAAGGTGATCGACCAGTACGGCGAAGTGTATCCGGAACTGATCGAAAACCGCGAAAAGATCCTCTCTGAACTGCGCAAGGAGGAAAATCGTTTTGCAGACACCTTGAAGAAGGGCTTGAAGGAATTCCACAAGCTGATCGCAAACCTCAACGGCAAGGAGATCGACGGCGTATCCGCTTTCCATCTCTATGACACTTACGGCTTCCCGATCGAGCTCACCGTCGAGCTTGCAAAAGAGGAAGGCGTTACGGTCGACGAGAAGGGCTTTACGGCCGCATTCGAGGAGCATCAGAAGAAATCCCAGGCAGGTGCCGAACAGCGCTTTAAAGGCGGTTTGGCGGACAACAGCGAGGCGACGGCTGCGCTGCACTCCGCGACGCATCTCCTGCAGGCGGCGCTCCGCAAGGTCCTGAACGACGACACCGTTTCGCAGAAAGGCAGCAACATCACAGCCGAGCGTCTGCGCTTTGACTTCAGCTTCGGCCGTAAAGTCACGCCTGAGGAGCTCAAAGAAGTAGAGCGTCTTGTCAACGAAGCGATCGCCGCGAAGGTTCCGATCACCTGCGAGGAAATGACCGTCGAGGAAGCGAAAGCGCAGGGTGCGATCGGTCTGTTCGAGAGCAAATACGGCGAGAAGGTCAAGGTCTATACGATGGGACCGTTCAGTAAGGAGATCTGCGGCGGTCCTCATGCCAAGAACACCGGCGATCTCGGTCGTTTTGAGATCAAGAAGGAAGAAGCCTCCTCAAGCGGCGTGCGCCGGATCAAGGCTGTACTGATCCATGACTGATTGGCTGAAATACGAATGGGAATGGGACGAGCGGGAAGCGGTTTTTCAGGTTGATCTGCAATACTGGGAGCTGCTTCCCACTTTGGCATACTCGCATCTCGTGTTCATCAGCGTCGCGCCGCACGATCCGGACGCCGAAGCATTCTCACGTTCCGAGGAACGCCGCGCAGCAGCCCTGCAGCACGTTCTTGCCGAGCAGTTGGAGGATTCCGCGATCTTTGTCGGAGGGATCGGTCTCAAGAATCTGATCCAGTTTTACTTCTATACCGCGGACGAATCGCTGATTCATCGCGTGTCGGGGATCTGCCGCACCGAACCGAAGCTGCGCGTTTCCTGCGGGCACGTGTCCGAACCGCACTACGCGACCTATTACTGTCTGCTGTTTCCTGACGACGCCAAGCTGCAGTCGGTCGAAAATGCCGCGTATATCAAGTCGGTCCAGCACCGCGACGGTGATTTGAGCCTTGTGCGGCGTGTCTGTCTGTTTATGGCATTTGCCTCCGAGGAATCGTGTGACGCATTTATTTCGGAGATCCCGCATCTCGGCTTTAAAGTCGGCATGCGCGAAAGTATCGGCAACAACACGCATCCGTACCGGATTGAATTGATCGGATATTCCACTCTGAAGCTCTGCGACCTGAACCGGTTCACAGCGCGCGCGATTCGCGGAGCACTGCCCTACGGCGGCGTGCTCGATCATCTGCAGGCGGATTTCATCAACAGGCATTAAAAAAGCAGGCGTCTCGCCTGCTCTTTTGCATATATTGGTTTTATTATCCGAGCGGGTCGACATAATACTGCAGATCCCAGCTGTCGCTGGACCACATCAGAGGTCCGAGCCGGACGCCGTCGACCAAGTATCTGCGCGATTCCATGACGACCGGTTCACCATCGATCTCGCCGATGTACAGCGCCAGGTGGCTTCCCTTTCCGGTGGACACATTGACATAGATGAGTATGGAACCGGGCTTCCAGTCCTGCCAGGACATATCGTCCGTTTTGTGCAGCTGTTCCGGATGGTAGGTGCGATACCATGTCAGCGTGCCGTCGCTGCTCTTCTGCGGATAGACGTCCTTGGAAATGCCCGCGTCGGCAAATGCTGCCTTCACAAACGCACTGCAGTCCATCGTACTGTATGACGTGCCCATATACTTTGCTGCCGCATATATGACCTTTTTCGCATCTTTAGACGGCACAGTTTGGATATAGCGCGCGATCCATTCGGTGAATTCTTCGATGTACAGGGATTGTTTCATCAGATCCGCATACAATGCCTGATCCAGCTTTACGGGTCCCTGCAGATCGTCTATGAGACCTGCGATATAGCGAAGAACGATCGCGGCGTCTGCGGAATCCATTGTGAAATCACGGTTGACGTCGCAGAACATACGATTGTCCCAGTCGATGCGGTAATCGAGTCCGACCAGGACGCGCAGCATCAGAGATATATCGGATACCGATACCTTTCCGTCGCCGTTGGCGTCTCCGGGGATCTCATCCTCTGCAACCGAAAAGACGGCATGCGGCAGCAGCATGCACAGGCAAAGCACAACAGCAAGAATGCGTCTTTTCATACGTCCTCCGTTCAATCGATTATAACGCGCCTGAGGAGCTTTCGCAAGTACCTCGTTCAAACAGCAGGAATTTACAGATTGGAAGCGATCTTTGCCGCAAGCCGCACGTTGTTGTAAACCAGTTGGATGTTCGCATCAAGGCTCGATCCGCCGGTGATATCCTTGATCTTTGCAAGAAGGAACGGCGTCGTTTCCTTGCCCTTGATCCCCTGCTCCTTCGCCTGTTCGATCGCTTCGTCGATGGCCTTGTTGATAACGTTTGCATCCATAGAATACTGTTCCGGAATCGGATTGACAACAAGCATTCCGCCGGGATAGCCGAGCGTCTTTGACGCATTGATCGCGTCCGCGATCTCTTTCGGATCGTCGGACCGCCACGGTACCGGAATACCGCTTTGACGTGTATAGAACGCCGGAAGCTCGTCCGTGCCGAAGCCGATGACCGGTACGCCCTTGGTCTCAAGGTATTCCATGGTCAGATTGAGATCGAGAATGCTCTTTGCGCCTGCGCATACCACGCAGACGGGCGTTTCTGCAAGCTCCTCAAGGTCCGCCGAAATGTCCATCGTCGTTTCCGCGCCGCGATGGACACCGCCGATACCGCCGGTTGCAAATACACGAATGCCGGCAGCCGCAGCCACGATCATAGTCGCTGCAACGGTCGTCGCGCCGTCCATCTTTTTAGCGATAAGCATCGGAAGATCCCTGCGGCTTGCTTTGGTGACGCGATGCCCTTCTCTGCCGAGGTAGTCGATCTGTTCGTCCGTGAGCCCCGCGCAGAGCTTTCCTCCGATGACCGCACAGGTAGCCGGAACTGCGCCGTTTTCACGGCAGATGCGCTGACAGTTCAGCGCAGTCTCGACATTCTGCGGATACGGCATGCCGTGGGAAATGATGGTGCTTTCCATCGCGACGATCGGACGGTTGTTTGCAAGCGCTTCACGCACTTCGGGGGATAAGCAAATCAGGTTGTTTTGAATCATACAGCACCTCTTTTTCGATGTGATCCGAAGTATTTCGTACACATTCATATTTTATCTCTTGTATTATAACACAGATATGTTAAAATAGAAACAGAATTTTCCATGAAGAAAGAAGGAAAAAGCTATGAAACGTTCCTGCGGAATTCTGATGCACATCACATCGCTTCCGAGCCCGTACGGCGTCGGTACGCTCGGCAAAGCCGCGTTTGACTTTGTCGACTTTATGGTTGCCGCCGGTCAAACTTACTGGCAGATGCTTCCCGTGAATCCAACGGGTTATGCGGACTCCCCATATCAGAGCAGCTCGACGTATGCCGGCAATCCGTATCTGATCGATCTTGATACGCTGATCGGCGAAGGTTTGCTCACAAAAAAAGAACTCGATCTGGACTGGGGCTGTGATCCTACAAGAGTCGATTACGGCAAGCTGTGGGACAACCGCTTTACCGTTCTGCGCAAAGCGTTTGCCCGCTTCGATCGCAATGAGATGGATGCGTTTGTCAGAGAGAACGCGTGGTGGCTTGACAATTATGCGCTCTTCTGCGCAGTCAAGACCTACTTCAACAACGCTTCCTGGTACACATGGCCTGATCCGGAGATACAGGACCGCACGCCGGAAGCAGTTGCAAAATACACCGCGATGCTGAAGGAAGAAATCGAATTCCAGCGCTTCATGCAGTACGAATTCGACAAGCAATGGAAAGCGCTTCGTACCTATGCAAACGGCAAGGGCATCAAGCTGATCGGCGATATTCCGATTTACGTCCCGCATGACAGCGCAGACGTCTGGGCCGATCCGGAGCTGTTCTTGATGGACGAACGTCACAACCCGTCCATGGTCGCCGGTGTTCCGCCCGATTATTTCTCCGAGCTTGGCCAGCTCTGGGGCAACCCGATCTATGATTGGAAAAAGCACGAAGCAGACGGATTCCAGTGGTGGCGCCGCCGCGTATCTGCGGTTGCAAGCCGCTTCGATGTGATCCGCATTGACCATTTTCGTGGGCTTGAAAGCTACTGGGGCGTTCCGTTCGGCGCAACCGACGCACGTCCCGGCGCATGGTATCCGGGTCCCGGTATGAAGCTCGTCAACGCGATCAAGGAAGCTTGTCCCGGCCTGCCGGTCATTGCAGAGGATCTCGGCTATCTGACGCCTGAGGTCAAAAAGCTGCTGTCCGACTCCGGTTTCCCCGGCATGCGCGTTATGCAGTTCGGCTTTGAGCCGTGCGGGGATTCCCGTGAGCTGCCGCACAACCATCCGGTACACTGCATCGCCTATACCGGCACGCACGACAACACGCCGATCATGGGCTGGGTCGAGACCGCCGATCCGAAGCAGGTTGCTTTCGCCGTGGATTATCTCGGTCTGAACGAACGCGAGGGGATGCCGTTCGGATTTGCCCGCGGTGTACTGAATTCCGTTGCGGAGCTTGCCATTCTGCAGATGCAGGATTACCTCGGTCTCTGCGATAACTGCCGTATGAACAATCCGAGCACGACCGGCTGGTGGCGCTGGCGTGCACAGAAAGCCGATTTCTCACCGGAGCTGGCAGCACGGATCCTGTATTACGCAAAGATGTCCGGCCGCACCGACAAGAAGTGATATCCATCTGATCACGAAAGGATGATCCAAACCACGGATCATCCTTTATTATTGCTCCTTGCGGCGGCTGAGCGCGGCTGCTGCGGCCGAGCCGATCGCAAATGTCATCAGATAGTCCGCAAGCAGATTCCAAGAGAATCCGAATGAACCGAGATACAGGCTCATTACGGCAGTTGTGATCGCCATCGAAGCCACGGCTGCGATTCCGCCGAAATACCACGGCGCATGTTTTCTTGAAAGTCCGATCGTAACGCCTGCAGCAATCGCCGCAGCGATCTTGATGATCGTATTGACGATGGAAACCGCCGATTCCGAAAGCCATCCCCAATACACCGAGAGCGCAAGCAGGATCACAAGAAGCAGGATCGTTCCGGCCCCCGCAAGAATCCCGCGCAGAAGAACGCCTCCTCTTCCCTGTGTCCGTCTTTTCCGTTTTCCCATAGCGATCTCCTCCTTTGCCGTAATCCTATGCAGACCGGCATATTTGCATGACCGAAAAGGGAAAAAGAAAAGCCCGGTATTGACCGGGCTTTCGATTCGGGAAAGTGTTGTCAGTTTCTGACTTCTTCGTTCATGGTATTCTCAACGCCGGTGTCTTCCACCTGCGAGATCGCACCGCGTGCAAAGACCAGTTTGACCTTGTCGGGACCGACGGACAGAATAATCACGTCGTCTTTAATCGAAGAGATCGTTCCGTAGATGCCGCCGATGGTGCGTACACGGTCACCCTGTTTCAGGGAATTCAGCATTTCCTTGACCTTCTTATCGCGCTTGCGCTGGGGAATAAACATCACCAGAATCAAAGCAACGATCATCACGAGCGGAAGCACCATCATCAAAATATTGCTGCTGTCGCAGCCGGCCTGTCCGGAACCGGACGCGTTGCCGAGGCAGCTCATATCAGCGTTCAGAACCTTCGATAATGCATTTAATAACATAATCCTATTTCCTTTCCTGTATCTTTCGATATTATACGAAAAATCGTCGGTTTCGTCAATAGCCGATTGTGAATTCTTTGAAATATGCGAAAAGAGAGGAACGCTTCCTTTCGTCTATGTGTCAAAAACCGTTTAATGCACTTGGCAGGCGGATCGTTCGAGGCGAGCCCATAGACAGAAAAGGCGCTTATGACGCCTTTCCTTCCAACAAGTGTTTTTGATAAAACCTCGCCGCTAACGGTCTGCTCCCTTTTGCGACAGCCTGACGGGAGAAACTCCTCCTCCCGATCACAGATGCATCATTTTCTGCGTTTTCTGTATTACCTTCTTTCCGTCGCGTTTCATTCGACGCGGGATGTCCGGATACAGCGTACACATGGCCGTTGCGGCCGCCGCAGCGCCAACCGCCATGCCGATCCCAAGCATTGCCATTCGCATACGATCACCTCTTTCTTTTTTGAGGTTAGTATGCGAAGCAATCGCTCAATTATTCGGCCTTCGGCGCTTCCTCATTTTGTTTGTTTTCTTTTTTCGAACGATAATCCGCGATCGCCGCCTGTACTGCCTCCTGCGCCAGCACGGAGCAATGGATCTTCACGGGAGGAAGGCCTTCCAGCGCCTCAACAACTGCCTCATTGGTCAGCTTTTCGACTTCGGATAGCGGCTTGCCCTTGATGAGCTCGGTCGCCATAGAGCTTGTCGCGATCGCCGCGCCGCAGCCGAATGTCTTGAACTTGACGTCCTCGACAACTTCATCGTCGTTGATCTTCAAAAACATCTGCATGATATCACCGCACTTGGCATTTCCGACAGTTCCGACGCCCGATGCGTCCGGGATCTCACCGACATTGCGCGGATGCTGAAAATGATCCAAAACCTTTTCCGAATACTGCATTATTCAATTCCTCCTTTGGGATAAATCGGGGACATATCTCTGAGCCGCTGAACGATCGGCGGCAGAGTCTCCAACACATAGTCGATCTCTTCTTCCGTTGTAAACTCGGAAAGCGTCATGCGCAGCGATCCGTTGGCTTCCTCATGCGAAATGCCCATGGCAAGCAGCACGTGTGACGGATCCAGAGAGCCGGACGTACAGGCGGAGCCGGACGACGCCGCAATGCCCTTGAGATCAAGCATCAGCAGAATGCTTTCGCTTTCGATGTATCGAATGCCGAAATTAACATTGTTCGTAAGTCTTTTTTCACGGTCGCCGTTCAGATGCACGGCCTTGATCCGTTCCTCGACGCCCGCGATCAGCTTGTCGCGCAGCGCCGTCATCTTCCGCATGTTTACATCGAGGTTTGCCGTCTGGATCTCCAGCGCTTTTGCAAGTCCGACGATGCCGGGCACGTTCTCGGTGCCTGCGCGCTTTTTGTTCTCCTGACCGCCGCCGGTAATCATGGCCGGAACACGGACGCCCTTGCGGATATAGACCGCGCCGACGCCCTTCGGGCCGTGAAACTTGTGCGCCGTCAGCGTCAGCAGGTCGATGTTCATATCCTGCACGTCGACCGGAATATGGCCGACCGCCTGCACCGCGTCGGTATGGAACAGTACGCCCGCCTCGCGGCAGATCGCGCCGATCTCCTTGACCGGTTCGATCGTTCCGACCTCATTGTTCGCCATCATAACGGACACGAGAATCGTGTCGGGACGGATCGCCGCTTTGACCGCTTCGGGATCGACAAGGCCGTTTGCGTCGACGTCCAGATACGTTACGGTCGCAAGGTCCTTGTCCTCCAGTTCATTGAGCGTATGTAGGATCGCGTGGTGCTCGATCTTCGATGTGATGATGTGATTGCCCTTCTTGCGGTAAGCCTGCGCAACGCCGCGCAGGATCATATTATCGCCCTCGCTGCCGCCGCCGGTAAAATAGATCTCCGACGGATTTGCAGCGTTCAGGCACTTTGCGACGGTGCGCCGCGCTTCGTCCAGTCCCTTATGCGCATCGCGCGCAAAGCCGTGAAAGCTCGACGGATTGCCGTAAAACTCCGTATAATACGGAATCATCGCGTCGATAACCTCCGGCAGCACCTTGGTGGTGGCTGCATTGTCAAGATAAACGTGCATGTTCGATCCTCTTTTTCTGTTCGATATGATCTTCGGTAAGCTCTCCGATGGTTGTTTCCGCAAGAACGGCGTTGATACGGCTCTGCAGCTTCAGAAACAGCGGACGCGCTGAGCAGGTACACGCGTTTTCGCAGACATTCGCGCCGCTGCCTACGCAGTCGACCACGTCTGTGCTGCCCTCCAGCGCGCGAAGCACCTCCAATACGCTGATGGCTGCCGGTTCCTTCGTCAGCAGGTATCCGCCGCTCTTTCCGCGCGTGGTTTTGACGATCCCCGCAGTTTTGAGCGATCGCATCAGCTGTTCCAGATACGCTTCCGAAATCCCCTGCTCCGTCGCAACAGCCGAAAGCGAAACAGGTCCGTCCCCGTAACGCATCGCAAGCTCAACGACGGCCCGCAAGCCGTATGTGCCTTTTGTCGAAAACTTCATCTTCAATCCCTACCGTTTCACTCGGCTTTATCTTACAAACATCCTCTCCAAAAGTCAAGTGGTTTACTCGCCTTTGCAAAATATACTTTCTTTGACAAACATGCGTCGCAATGGTACAATGAAACCAACGATCCGCAGGAGGCATTTCTTATGATAGGTATCGAAGATATTACACCGGAAATGCTTCCGCCTTTTTGGGACGCGCATATTCGCTATCTGATCGACGATGGCATTATTACCGATCAGGAGGATGTCGACTACTTCTCCGGCGATGAATACCGCGGGATCATCGAGGCGCATATGCAACGAGGCCGTGACACGCATCATATCGTGTATTTTCGGGAGAACGGAATGCGTATCGGCGCAGCGTCGTATTGCACTTATCAAAGCGAAGACGGCAAATGCTTTATCCTTGATTTCTGGGTCTTCCCCTCGTTTCGCGGAAACTGCACCGGACATCGCTGTTTTGACGCGCTGGAAGAGTACACGAAAGCAGACGGCGCGAGATATTATGAGATCAACAGTGAAAAGCCGGAGTCCGTGCGGTTCTGGAAATCGCTCGGCTTTACGGAAAACGGCGTCGACGAATACGGCATGCCGCTGTTCGCCCGTCGGTAATCGGAGGTTTATATGATACGGATCGTTTGCAGCGCGGAAGAAAAGCGCAGAATCGCGCGGCTGATTCTGGAGGCGCTGACCGATTGGTTCGGCATTCCGGAGGCGCGGGAGAACTATATCCGTGAGAGCGCGGACGAGATCATGCTTGCATCCTTTGATAACGACGTGCCGAACGGTTTTCTGTGTCTTAAAGAAACCGGCATGGATACGCTTGAGCTTGCGGTTATGGGCGTTCTCAAAGAGTACCACCGGAAAGGGATCGGCAGGAAACTCTTTGAAGCCGCAAAGCAGATCGCCGTCGAAAAGGGCTACTCCTTTCTGCAGGTGAAAACCGTGCAGATGGGCAAATACGAGGAATACGACCGCACGAACCTGTTCTATCTTGCCCTCGGATTCAAAGAATTCGAGGTGTTTCCGACGCTGTGGGACGAATGCAATCCCTGCCAGATCTATGTGATGTCGCTGAAATAAGGAGAGCGATATGAAGATACACATCATCGGCGGCCCCGGCAGCGGCAAGACCACGCTTGCAAAACAGCTTTCCGAAAAGCTTCAGATCCCGCATTACGACCTTGACGATCTCCAATGGGACAACAGCGCCGACTACGGCACGAAACGTGACCCGAAGGAGCGTGACGCGCTTTTGGAGCAGCTTTTATCCGAGGACGACTGGATCATCGAAGGCGTCTACTACGCATGGTGCGGACGCTGCTTTGCGGATGCGGACCGGATCTATCTTTTCGCGGTTCCCCGTCGCGTGTACCGGCGCAGGATCATCAGGCGTTTCATCCGCAGAAAACTCGGTCTGGAGTCCGGCAAGCGGGAAACGCTGAAATCGCTCTCGGCGCTCCTGAAATGGGCGGACAAATACGAGCGGATCAATCTTGCGGAGATCAAAACGATCCTCAGCGCATACCCGGATAAAGTGATCGAATCGGAGAAGTAACATGCAAATCACCATCAAACAAATGGAGACCGACGAGGAGATCCGCGGCAAGGCGTATGTCCACTGGGCCTGCTGGCATGAAGCGTACGCGGTGATCGTCAGCGCGTCGTATCTTGAAAAGCTCACATTGGAGAAATGCGAACAGATGGCGTTCCAATGGCGGGAAAATGTTTTGATCGCAAAGGACGGCGAACGCGTCGTGGGATTTGCGGGATACGGCGAAGCGGATCCCACTGCCGGCGAACTCTTTGCGCTGTACGTTTTGAAGGAATACCACGGCACCGGCGTTGCACAAGCGCTGATGCAGGCAGCGTCGGAAAAGCTGTCCGCTTACCCGAAGATCGGGCTTTGGGTATTGAAGGATAATCCGCGCGCGATCCGCTTCTATGAAAAATGCGGCTTTTCGGCGACCGGCGAAGAAAAGGATCTGCCGTCGCTCGAAACGGCGGAGATCCGCATGATCCTGAACAGCTGACACATGATACAGTAAACGGGAGAGGCGATTGCCTCCCCCGTCTATATTCTGGTTATAGTGCCTGCTCGATGAACGCGGCGATTTGCTGCTTCGGCCGTGCGCCTGCGCTCTGATCGATCACGTCGCCGTCCTTGAACAGAACGAGGTTCGGGATCGAGCTGATGCGATAGCGCATGCAAAGCTCCTGTTCTTCGTCCACGTTGACCTTCATGAACGTTACCTTGCCCGCGTATTCGTCCGCAAGCTGTTCGATGAACGGACCGATCATGCGGCACGGACCGCACCATGTCGCCCAGAAGTCTACTAAAACGGGAAGCTCGCCGTTGATGACTTCGTTGAAGTTTTCGTTTGTGCCTGTGATGATGTTTGCCATAGCTGTTCTCCTTTCAGGGTTCTGCTTTCATTCTTCCTCGGGAACGACCGCGATATGCAGCTCTTCAAGCTGCTTTGCGTCGACCGGGTCGGGCGCGTTGGTCAGCGGGCAGGATGCGTTCTGCACCTTCGGGAACGCAATGACGTCGCGGATGCTCGCTGCGCCGCAGATCAGCATGGTGACGCGGTCGAGGCCGTATGCCAGTCCGCCGTGCGGCGGTGTGCCGTACTTCAACGCTTCAAGCAGGAACTTGAACCGTGCTTCCGCCTGTTCTTTGGAAAGACCGATGACGTCGAACATCTTTGCCTGCAGCTCGGTCGAATGGATACGGATCGAGCCGCCGCCGATCTCGTTGCCGTTCAGCACGATATCGTACGCCTTGGCGCGGACCTTACCGGGATCGGTGTCCAGCAGCGGAAGGTCCTCGTCCATCGGGCTCGTGAACGGATGGTGCATCGCAACGAATCGGTTCTCCTCCTCGCTCCACTCAAGAAGCGGGAACTCGACGACCCACAGGAGATTGAACTTCTTCGGATCGATCAGCCCGAGCTTGTCGCCGAGCTTCAAACGCAGCGCGCCGAGCGCCGCCCAGACGACAGGATTCTTGTCCGCCACGATGAACATGACGTCACCCTGCTCGAAGCCTGCCTTTGCCTTGATCGCTTCAAGCTCCTCTTCGGTGAGGAATTTCGCGATCGGTGACTGCAGACCTTCGGGTTTCCAGTTCATCCATGCAAGACCCTTCGCCTTGTAGGTCTTGACGAATTCTCCAAGTGCGTCGATCTCTTTGCGGGAGAAATGCGCCGTCGCGTTCTTTGCGACGATGCAGCGGACGCTGCCTCCGTCCTTCAGAGCATTCTGGAACACGGAGAAGCCGCAGTTCCTTACGCATTCGGAAAGGTCGCAAAGCTCCATGTTAAAGCGTGTATCGGGCTTGTCCGAGCCGTAACGGTCCATGGCGTCCTGCCAGGTGATGCGCGGCAGCGGAAGCTGAATATCGAGATCAAGCGTTTCCTTGAACAGGCGCTTCAAAAAGCCCTCGTTCATCGCCATGACGTCGTCCGCTTCGACAAACGACATCTCAAGGTCGATCTGCGTAAAGTCCGGCTGACGGTCGGCGCGAAGGTCCTCGTCGCGGAAGCAGCGCGCGATCTGCATGTAGCGATCGAAGCCGGAAAGCATCAGAAGCTGCTTAAAGAGCTGCGGGCTTTGCGGCAGCGCATAGAAGCTGCCCGGATGGACACGGCTCGGTACAAGGTAGTCGCGCGCGCCTTCCGGCGTGCTCTTGGTCAGCATCGGCGTTTCGATCTCCAGGAAACCGTTTTCCGCAAAGTATTCGTGTGTGATGCGTGTGATCTCGTTGCGCATCATCAGGTTGCGCTGCATGCACGGACGGCGAAGATCCAGATAGCGGTATTTGAGCCGCAGAAGCTCGCCCGCATTGCAGTCGTCGCTCGTGTCGATCGGCGGCGTCTCGGCAGTGCTCAGGATCTTGAATTCCTTGACCTTCACTTCCACCTCGCCGGTCTTCATGTTCGGGTTGATCATGTTTCCGGTACGCGCTTCGAGCACGCCCTTCACTGCAAGAACATACTCCGAACGAATCGTGCTTGCTCGGTCAAAGTCCTCTTTGGAGAGCGTCGACGAGTCAAATACGATCTGCATGAGCCCCGTACGGTCGCGTAGCTGTACAAAGATCAGCGCGCCGAGGTCGCGGCGAACGTTCGTCCACCCCATCAGCGTGACTTCTTTTCCGACGTCCTCTTTTCCAAGCTGCGTGCAATAGCACGTCCGTTTCCATCCGCTTAAAAATTCTCCCATTTGATTACCCTCTTTCAATCGAATTTGCGATCTCCGTCGCATCCAGCTTGACCAGCAACGAACCGCCGTTTACCATGGATTTCATGTTGGCAGCGTCGTTCTGGATCTCTTCATCTCCGATGACAAGCGTGTAAAGCGCGCCGGTCTTATCTGCATACTTCATCTGCGCTTTTACGCTGCGGTCCATCAGGTCGATATCGATGGACAAGCCATGCCGTCTCAATTCACGCGCAAGAATAAAGCATTTGTCCTTTGCTTCCCTGCCGAGTCCGATCAGCATGACGTCATAACGTACCGGTTTCGGGATCTGTACGCCCAGCTGATCCATGATGAGCAGCAAACGCTCCATGCCGAGGCCGAAGCCGACTGCCGGCATGTCCGGACCGCCGAGTTCCTTGATCAATCCGTCATAGCGTCCGCCGCCGCACAGCGTGCCCTGCGCGCCCGGCATGCCGGACACGATCTCGAACACGGTCTTGGTGTAATAATCGAGTCCGCGGACAAGCATCGGGTCGATCTCGTAACGAATCCCCGCAAGATCCAGAAGCCTTGTGAGCTCGTCCATATGTGCGCGGCATTCGTCGCAGACATAATCCATGGTGTGCGGCGCATCCTTGACGATCGCCTTGCAGGTGTCAACCTTACAGTCCAGAATCCGCAGCGGATTCGTCTCAAAACGTGTCTTGCAAGTTTCGCACAGTTCATCGTAACGGCTGTTGAGATACTCCTTCAACGCCTGCTGATACCGTCCGCGGCACTTCGGGCAGCCGATGCTGTTCAGCTTGATCGTCAGATCCGAACAGCCTAGCGTCTCAAAGATCTCCGACGCGATCGAGATGACTTCCGCATCGGCAGCCGGGCTTGCGGTGCCGAACATCTCGACGCCGAACTGGTGATGCTCTCTGAGTCTGCCGGCCTGCGGACGTTCGTAACGGAACACCGGGCAGTAGAGATAATACATCTTGGTCGGTTGCGCTTCGCTGAACAAGCCGTTCTCGACAAACATGCGGACTGCGCCCGCCGTGCCTTCCGGTTTCAGCGTGATGCTGCGATCGCCCTTGTCAGTGAACGTGTACATTTCCTTCTGCACAATATCCGTTGTGTCGCCTACGCCGCGCAAGAACAGTTCGGTATGTTCGATGCACGGTGTGCGCGCTTCGAGCAGACCGTATTTGCGAACGATCCCGCGGATCGTTTTTTCGAGGTACTGCCAGCGATAGCTTTCCTCCGGAATTACATCCTTTGTGCCTTTCGGCGCTTTGTATGCCATAAAAACCTCCTATGAAAAAAACACGGTCTTTCGCCCATCATAGGGACGGAAGGACCGCGGTGCCACCCTGCTTCGCAGCAAATTGCTGCGCACTTTTCCCCGATAACGAAGGGTCTCCGGCACGCCTTTCTGTCCGGCATGCAGCTTCCGGATGTCCTTCTCCGCCGTCTTTCCGCGCATCTTTCAGCCTTGGACGCACTCTCTTTGGGAATGAATGACGGATACTCTTCCGTTCAACGCTTTGCGCTTATTATACCATGCAAAACCTGCTTGTCAAGCAAAATCGCAAGCAAAAGCCGTTCAAATGAAAGAGGAGCGATTTCTCGCTCCTCCCGTATACGTTGTTACAGCGTTCAGTCGTTCTGCGCGACCGGCAGATGTTCGATGATGCTGACGATGTAACGCAGGATCAGCGCCGCATCCTCTGCGGTGACTTCCAGATCACAGTTGACGTCGGCATTGATCATGCCGCGCGGCGTGAGAGCGTTCAGACCGACCAGCGAGCGCAGGATCAGCGATGCGTCCGCCGCGGTCACGATGCCGTCGCAGTTGGCGTCGCCGTATACAGGCGCTTCAAAGAAGAGGCTGCCGTCTTCCGTAACAGCGACATACTCCGTTACCTTTCCGTTTTCCACGGTCGAAACGGCGGAGGTATTGCCGAGACTGTTCTCAATGAATGCAAATTCAACGGTTTCACCGAACGCTGCGTCGGAGGCCGTGAAGATGAGCGAAAGGATTACATCTTCATTCTTCAGCGGGATCTCCGTATCCGATGCCCAGCTGAACAGCAGCTTGTTGTCTTTCTCTGCAGAAGTCCACTCCACGGGGCCATCGGTGCGCTTCAGCGTCAGCAGCTCCGGATCGAAGGTTGTGAACACCTGCATACTGTTGACGGAAAGGTTCTCCGGAACGCCCTTGATGCGGATATCATACCGGTATACGCGTTCGCCGTCTTCGATCGACATGACGTCTAGCGAGGACACATCATTGCCGTAGATGATCATGGAGATCGTCGCGAACAGCATTTCCGGATCGGTGTCTGCATGATCCGCATCGCCGCGAACCATGAACCATACCGGATAGGTGCCGATCTCGGTCGCCGTCGGGATCTCTTCTGCAAAGTTGACGCCGTCTGCGCTGTACAGCATCGTACCATCCTCCGTGCTGCCCGGTTTCAGCAGCGCCTGCGCTTCGCCGGTATAGGCAAGATGAAGCGCTTCCGGCGCAACGAACGTCGCAGCAGGCTTTTCGATGGTGAAGTCGACGCTTGCCGTCGCTTCTTCGACCGTAACGGATGCGGTGTAGTCGCCTGCGGCGGTCGGCGGAACGTCACCTTCAAAGGTCGTATCGTTTCTGCCGCTGTACACAATGACGTGCTCGCCGGGGAATACCGTTTCATCATAGTCGCTCAGCGTCGCCGCCTTTTCGGTGCCGTCTGCAATCAGTTCCGTCGGCGCAAGGATACTCAGCGTCTTGGGCGCATCGGGGCAGTCCTCGGTGCAGGTCGCGGTGATCGTATTGCCTTCGGCGGTGTACGTCCAATCATGGACATGCGGAGCAGGCGGTTCGCCGACAGCCGTAAACGTCGTCTTCGGGATGAAGTTCCGCTGGAGGCAGGAGACCGATTCGAGGCTTGAGTAGCTGTAACCCTGCACAGACGCACCGGTTTCGGTCATGCCGTACCAGGTCGAGGTGATATATGCACCGTTGACCGTCTGTATGAAACCGATCAAAAGGTTGCCGCCCTTATACTCATACGGAGTGTCCAGTTCGACGACCATTTTTCCGTCTGCGATGGAAAGGCTGTCTTCAGCCATAACCTTCGTCAGCGTCGACCAATCCTCGTATTGTGTAATTGCGGTATAGTCGACCTCGCCCATGTAGACCTCAAACTGGGCTTCGCCCCAGCTCACGCTTTCCTGCGAAGCATAAAAGGTCAGTTTGGAAATTGAGTAGCCTGAAATTGTTGCCAAATCATCCGCGGGAATGATAAACTGGCTCTTTGTGTACGCATCCGCATAGAAGCCATACACGGGAACGTAGCCGCTGGTGTCATTTCCGTCATAGACGGTCAGCTCGGTTTCCTCGGCCTTTGCCGTGCGCATCGTTGCGGGGAACAGACCTACCACCAGCAGCAAGGCCAGCAGTGCGGCAAGACCCGTTTTGATCGTTCGTTTCATAAATACTCCTCCTTGTAATGATTCCTTATCCTTTTTTCAGAACGGCAAACGCCCTGTCCGTACCGGCTGTGATTATATGCCGGAACAACACAAACCGCAATTCTGAATCAATCGTATATAGTATACTCCATTCTGTTTCAAATTGCAATAAAAAGATATCAAAGAAAATCTTCTTAAAACGGTTGTGCGTCGAAGCGGCGATCCGGCACGGATCCTGCATAACAGCGCCGCATCACCGCAAGAATCCGGCGTTACAGAAAGAGCTCCCTTTTCGCCCGATCCAGCCGATCGAGCTTTGCGCCGTAGGTCGGCACATCCTTCGGGTTCGGAATACGCTCGACGCGATTCTGTCCGCAGAATACGCGCTTGGTCATTGCGCCCGCGCCGTGCGCCAGGATCGAGGTCGTTTCCTCCATCATGTCGATGTTGTAGACGCACAGCTTCCCGTCTGCCGCATAGCCGACGTTTTCGAGGTTGCCGTTCTGGTATTTCTGCCGGTACATATAGTACGGCCAAAGCCCGATCTCCCGCGCCGCCAGAAAGCCCATATCGATCATGGTCTCGACCTCTTCACGCGAAGGAAGCGGATACCGATCCAACTGATCCTTGAGCCTGCTGGAGCGTTTGATCGCCAGCGTATGGACGGTAAGGTTGTCCGGGCGAAGCGACTTTATCTCATTGAGCGTGCGTTCAAAGTCTTCGATCGTTTCTCCCGGCAGGCCTGCGATCAAGTCCATATTGATTGAAGAGAAGCCAAGTGCGCGCGCAAGCGCAAATGCATCCTTGATCTGCGCGGCGGTGTGTGCACGGCCGATCCTGCGAAGCGTTTCATCGGACATCGTCTGCGGATTGATCGAAATACGCTCCACGCCGTGACGGCGCAGGACCTCCAGCTTTTCCCGTGTGATCGTATCGGGTCTGCCGGCTTCGACGGTACATTCCGTTCCGTAGGTGCCGTACTGCGCTTCAAAATGCGAAAGCAGCGCGTCAAGCTCTTCCGCTTCGAGCACAGTGGGCGTGCCGCCGCCGAGATACGTCGCGCGAACGTGATATCCGCCGTCCCGCACAAGCCTTGCGCCGTTTTCGATATCGCGGTACAGATACGGCAAATACTCCTGAATCGCGTTCTTTTTCGCGATCTCTGCGCCGAACGAGCAATACAGACAGCGTGTCCTGCAGTACGGAATACCGATATAAACGTCGACGTCGTTCGGCTGTACCGATTCGATGAACGGCTTTTGTACGGCATTGATCGTCGCGGCAAGGCGCAGTTTGTCCTTGCGTACCGAAAAGACCTCTGAAAACTGGCGGACTGCTTCCTGTTCGCCGACGCGCTCGCACAGCTCGCGCAGGAGCTTGGTCGGACGGATCCCTGTGAGACTCCCCCACGGCATTTCCGTCGGGCAGATCGTTTGCATCAGCGCATAGACCGCGCGCTTTTCTGCGCGTTTTTCCTGGCGCTTCCGATCGAGCGGATCCGCTTCGTCTACCGCATAGGCAACGATGACCGGCTCACCATCCGGGAGGCGTTTTGCAGCCGCTGAACACCGGTCCGGATCCAGCATAACCGAGATTGTCAACGCTGCATCTTCAACAGGCTCCGGTGTAATATCAACAAGGCCGAGGAACATGCGGATCTCCTCGGCGATATCGTTCAGATACTGGGGGGTGTTTGTAATCAGTCGAACCACGGTGACGCCTCGTAATTGATCGGATTGCTCATGCGTTCGTGCAGTACGGTCGTCGGCTCCTCATGGCCGGGATAGAGCCTGTACTCGTCCGGCAGCGCGAACAGAATATCCTGAATGGAATGCTTGAGCGCGGCAAAGTCGCCGGTCGGCAGGTCAAATCGTCCGTAGCCGTCGGCAAACAGCGTGTCGCCCACAAAGGCGCAGCATTCTTCGTCGCAGACGTACGTGATCCCTCCCACGGTATGACCCGGCGTTTCCAACACGCGAAACCGAAGTCCCGCCGCCTCGAACGTGTCGCCGTCGTGCAAAAGCACGTCGGGCTCGACAGGATCGAGCGCAATGCGCTGCGTCATGGAAAGACTGACGAGGTTGCTTTTGAGTCCTTCCGCATCTTTTTCGGAGATATAGATCCTTGCGCCGGTCGCTTTCTTCAATGCGGCAACGCCGAGCAGATGGTCGAAATGCCGGTGTGTCACCAGAATATCCGTCAGCGTTTTGTTGTGCGCATTCAAAAAGATCTCTGCAAGCGATGCGTCAGACGGGTCGATGACCGCGACGGAATCGCTGCCGTCCTTTGCGACAAAAATCATATTGGCCGCGACCGGGCCGCAGGGGTAAATCTGTATCTGCATGTCAAAACCCTTTCTTGGAATCGAGCAGGATCGTAAAAGGTCCGTCGTTGCGGATCAAAACTTTCATATCCGCACCGAACCTGCCGGTCTCGACCGGAACCGCCGTTCTCAGTCGCTCGATGCAGCGCTCATACAACGGGATCGCCTGCTCGGGGCGCGCGGCGTCGATGTAGCTCGGCCGTCTGCCCTTTCTGGCGTCGCCCAAAAGTGTAAACTGCGAGATCAGCAGGACGGATCCGCTGATGTCGAGCACGCTTTTATTCGGTACGCCGTTTTCATCATCGAATATGCGAAGACCGATCAGTTTGTCCGCGATATAATCCGTGTCCGCTTCGCTGTCGTCGACCGAAACGCCGAGCAGTACGCATAGCCCGTTCCGAATGCTTCCGACCGTTTCTCCCTCGATCGTGACCGATGCTTCGGTCACGCGCTGTACCACTGCACGCATACATCCTCCTTACACGCGGAATACATCTACGACCTGCTTGAGTTTGCGAAGATTGGAGATAATGACGCCGAGCTGCTCGGCGCTCGCCACCGTACAGGTGATCTCCATCGCCGCAAATCCGTCGTCCGTTGAGCGGCTCGAAAGGTCGGTCATGTTGACATTGAGATTCAGCAGGACCTTGCTGACCTCCATCAGCGACCCCGGCCTGTCCTCGATGAACACGCGGATCGTCGCGCTGAAATTCGTGCGTTCGTCTACTGCCCATTCGACTTCGATCATGCGTTCCGCGTCCTGCATCAGGCTCTGCACGTTCTTGCAGTCCGCACGGTGCACGGAAACGCCCCTGCCGCGTGTGATATAGCCGACGATCGGATCGCCGGGCAACGGGTTGCAGCAGTTGCCGAAGAACACCGCCATGCCGGGATCGCCATGCACATAGATTCCCTTCGGGTTTGCTTTGTGCAGCGGTTTCTTGGAAAGCTCCCTGTCCGCGGCTTCGCCGAGTTTTTTCTGCATCTCATCAAGCCGTTCCTCCTTGCGGTGAAGGTCGATGAGCTTATGCAGCACCTGTCCGGCCGAGATCCCTCCAAAGCCGATCGACGAGTACAGATCGTCGAGCGAAGCGAGATTGTGACGCTTCAGGACCTCGTTGTAATACTCCGGCTTCATCAGGATCGCAAGGCTTTGTGCGTGCCGCTTTGCGGTCTCCTCCAGCATCTCACGTCCGCGCTGGATGTTCTCCTCACGGTTTTCATGCTTGAACCATTGCCGGATCTTATTCTTGGCGGACTGTGTTTTGACGATTGACAGCCAGTCGCGGCTCGGACCAGCCTGCGAATTCGACGTGATGATCTCGACGACATCGTTCGTTTTCAGCTTATAATCAAGCCGCACGACGTTGCCGTTGACGCGCGCGTGCTGGCAGTGATGGCCGATCTTCGTATGGATGCGGTAAGCGAAATCCAGCGGCGTCGAACCTACCGGAAGGTCGATGATCTCACCCTTCGGCGTCAGCACAAAGACGTACTCGCCGAGAAAATCCTTCAGAATGTTGTCAACGAATTCCTTGCTGTCCTCGGTCGTTTCGTCCGCTTCAAGCACCTGCCTAAGCCACGACGTCTTGCGATCAAGCTCCGTCATGGACTGGCGACCTTCCTTGTACATCCAGTGCGCTGCAATGCCGTATTCCGCTGTCGCGTGCATCTCCTTGGTCCGGATCTGCACTTCGAACGGTATGCCGCGCTCGTCCATGACCGTCGTGTGCAGCGACCGGTACAGATTCGGTTTCGGCATCGCGATATAATCCTTGAACCTGCCCGGCAACGGCTTCCATGTTGCATGAATGACGCCGAGCGCCGCATAACAGTCGGTCACGGTGTCTACAATGATGCGGATCGCGATCAGGTCGTACAGTTCATGAAGCGTACAGTTGTTGCGCTGCATCTTGCGATAGGCGGAATACAGATGCTTCGGTCGTCCGGAGATGCTGCCGTCAATGTTGGCTTCCTTCAGAAGGACCTTCATCTTTTCCATGGCGCTGCTTAAAAGCGCCAGCCGTTCCTTTTGCTGGACGTCGACCTGTGACTTGATGCTTTCATACTCCTCCGGCATCAGATAACGGAACGACAGATCTTCGAGCTCACTGCGGATCGCGCCCATGCCGAAGCGGTGTGCAAGCGGTGCGTAGACCTCAAGCGTTTCACGGGATTTCTTGATTTGTTTCTGGGGCGAGCAAACGTCGATCGTCCGCATGTTGTGCAGACGGTCCGCAAGCTTGATGATGACGACGCGCACATCCTCGGCGATCGCAAGAAACAGCTTGCGAAGGTTTTCGGACTGCTCCTGCTTTTTGGTGACATAGGTCTGCTTGCCGGAGATCGTCAGCTTGGTGACGCCGTCTACCAGAAAAGCGACCTCCTTGCCGAACATCTTTTCGATGTCGGCGATCTGCACGTTGTCGCCGTCCTCGACCGTGTCATGCAGCACGCCGGCAATGACCGTCGGCGCATCCATGCCCATATCGAGAAGATAGGATGCAACGGTCAGCGGATGTGTCACAAACGGCGTACCGTCGTCACGTTTTTGATTGCAATGAACACGCGAAGCAAACGAGACGGCTTCCGCCATCATCTTTGCCTGCTCTTCGCCGAATCGTTCGGCAAACTGTGCGATCAAACGCTCCTCCATGTGCATCCTCCTTTCTCAGAACGCCGATATTTTACTCCAAACACAGTACAGGATACAAGAGGGCATTTTGAATTTGTTTCTTTTCCTGCACATTTTCCGTAAAAAACTCTCCGTTTCGGAACCGAACCACGCCGATCTCCAGAAGCGGCAGCAGCGCTGACAGTTCCTGTTCGGAAAGACATTCCAGCGCTGTCCCGTTTTTCAGCCGGTCCAAAAGCGTTCGATAGACTGAACGGATCTCCCCCTCCGTTACCTTCGGAAGCATATTCAAAACGTCTTTGTCCGGAAGCGGCTGTCCGTATCGGACTGTGCGAATGCACGCTTTCGCCGCTTCGATCACCGCTTCGTCGGTATTGCGTTCGAGCGCTTCCGCGCGGACGGACACCTCCGGCCTGCCCTGATAGCTGGACAGTTCTATGGATACATACGCTCTTGCGGAGGAAACGGCGCACCAGTCGCTGCAGCGATCGCCTGTCCCGAAGGAAACGATCCGTACCGACGATGCATCGTCCGTGATCTTTGCAGTCAGATGCGTTCCGTCCTTGCCGATCCTGCGTACACCCGACAGCGTTCCTTCGATCCTGAATACCGGCGTGCGATTCTCTTCGCCGAACGGCGCCAGACAGGCGATCTCGCCTGCGAGCTTCGTCGTGATCTCACAGAGCGCAAGCCGATCCTCTACCGTTCGTGTCTCGTCGGGCAATCCGGTCGGAAACCGTTCGGCAAGATCCTGTTCCAGCGCCTGTTTGACCGCTGTAAAGGCGCTTTTTTCGACGGTAGCGCCCGCGGCAAGAAGATGTCCTCCAAATCGTAAAAACAGCTCCTTATGGCGCGACAGAAGCGCAAATAGATCGACGGCGGGCACACTCCGTCCGGAGCCTGTCAGCGTATCTCCGGTATCGGAGAACAGTATCACCGGGCAGTGATGCCGTTCGACAAGCCGTGACGATACGATGCCGACGACGCCTGTGTTCCAGTCCGTTCCGCATAGAATCAGGATACGCGGATCCGAATCCGTGATCTGCGCCTCTGCCTCCCGGAAAATTCGCTGTTCCTCGGCACGGCGGCGTATGTTTTCCTGCTCCAGCTCTGTCGAAAGCATTTCCCGTTCAGATGCGTCCTCTGTAAGCAGCAGACGCACGGCACGTGAAGGATCCCCCATCCGTCCCGCAGCATTGATGCGCGGCGCAAGCACGAAAGAAAGCGTGCTCTCCCCCGCGATTTCCTGTATGCCCGCCGCGTTCAGCAGCGCATTAAGGCCCGGCTGTGCGACTATCAGCGGCAAGCCTTTTTTTACGATCGTGCGATTAGACGCCTGAAGCGGCACAACATCCGCCATTGTCGCAAGCGCGGCAAGCGGCAGATACGGAGCGATCTGGCAGCCAAGTGCGTACGCTGTGAGCATGGCGACCGATGCGCCGCAAAGGCAGCGCAGCGATTCGTCCTGATCGGATCTTGCCGCACAGACGACTGCCGCAGCGTCCGGCATCGTTTCATGGCAACGATGATGATCGGTCACGACCGTATCCATACCGAGGCTCTTTGCGTAGGCGATCTCTGTATGCGCGGAAACGCCGTTGTCAACTGTAACGATCAGGCGGACGCCGTCCAGGTGCATCGCATCGACTGCGTGTATGTTCAGACCGTAGCCCTCCGCAAACCGGCTCGGCAGCATGTAGACCGCATCGGCGCCGAGACGCTTCAGTGCATCGGTCAGGATCGCCGTCGCGCAGATGCCGTCGGTATCATAGTCGCCGTAGACGCAGATGCGTTCATTCGCTTCGATCGCCTGACGGATACGGCGAACCGCTCCGTCCATATCGGAAAGCGCGAACGGATCGGGCAGCGGCTTCGATTCGGGATGCAGAAAGCCGGTGATCGATTCGTCGTCGATCAGTCCGCGCCGCACAAGCATTGCGGAAAACGCGCGCGTGAAGCCAAACCGGCCCATGACGTCGGAGACGGTCCGATCAAACGCTTGTTTGCTGTTTTCCGCGATGTTCGGCATACGGCATAAAAAGGGCCGCGGCAATCAAACCGCAGCCCGGTATTTTTCTTACAGCGCGATCGCTGCGGTATCTCTTGCGATGGCAAGCTCTTCGTCGGTCGGAAGCACAATGACCGTAACCTTGGAGTCCGGCTTAGAAAGCACGATCTCCTTGCCTCTCGGCGCGGTGCGGTTCTTCTCGAAATCGAAGTCGACGCCGAGATAATCCATGTCTTTCATGATCAGCTCGCGCGTTGCAGCATCGTTCTCGCCGACGCCTGCGGTAAACACGATGCAGTCAACGCCGTCCATATCCGCGGAATACCCGCCGATGAGACGCTTGACCGCCTGTGCGAACATGTCGAGCGCAAGCGCTGCGCGTTCGTTGCCCTCATTGCGGGCAGCCCACAGATCGCGGAAGTCGCTGGACACGCCGGAGACGCCCAGCATGCCGCTCTTTTTGTTCATGATGCTGTCGATCTCCTTTGCGGTTGCACCCGTGCGATGCATCAGATACGGAACGATCGCCGGATCGATGCTGCCGCAGCGCGTGCCCATCGGGAGACCTTCGAGCGGCGTCAGGCCCATCGAAGTGTTGACGCACTTGCCGCCCTTCGAGCAGCTGACGGAGGAACCGTTGCCGAGATGGCAGGTGATCACGCGGACGTTCGGATCGCCCTCGCGGCCGAGGCGTTTGATCGCTTCGCCGGTGACGAACATATGAGACGTGCCGTGGAAGCCGTAGCGGCGTACCTGATACTGCTCGTAGATCTCATACGGCAGCGCGTACATGAAGTTTTTCGGCTCCATGCTCATACCCCACGCGGTGTCGAACACGGCGACCATCGGGGTGTCCGGCATGACGGCGCGGCATGCGCTGATGCCCATGAGGTTTGCGGGATTGTGGAGAGGCGCCAAAGGGATGCATTCCTCGATCATCTTAATGACCTCGTCGGTGATCAGCACGGACTTTGTGAACTTCGTGCCGCCGTGTACGACGCGATGGCCGACCGCCGCGATGGACGACATGTCGGAAATAACGCCGATCTTCGGATCCGCCAGAACGTCGAGCACCATGGCAATCGCGTCCTGATGCGTCGGCATGGGCGCTTCCTTTTCGAGCTTGTCGCCGCCGGTGGGCTTATAGGTCAGCTTGCCGTCGATGCCGATGCGTTCGCAAAGGCCCTTGGCAAGAACGCTCTCGGTGTCGATGTCGATCAGCTGATACTTGAGCGACGAGCTGCCTGCGTTGATAACAAGAATGGATCTCATAGTCAGCCTCCGTTACATATTCTGTGCCTGGACCGCCGTGATCGCCACAACGGATACGATGTCTTCGATGCTGCAGCCGCGGCTCAAATCGTTGATCGGCGCCGCAAAGCCCTGGCAGATCGGGCCGATGGCTTCCGCGCCCGCAAGACGCTGGACGAGCTTATAGCCGATGTTGCCGGCCTGCAGGTCCGGGAAGACGAGAACGTTCGCCTTGCCCGCGACAGGGCTTCCGGGGCTCTTGAGCTGACCGACCTTTTCGACCAGCGCGGCGTCCGCCTGCAGCTCGCCGTCGACCATCAGCTCCGGTGCGCGTTCATGGACCATCTCGGTCGCGATGCGGACCTTGTCGACATTATCATGCTTTGCGCTGCCCTTCGTGGAGAACGACAGCATTGCGATGCGCGCATCCATGCCGCAAAGTGCCTTCGCGCTCGCCGCGGACGAGATCGCGATCTCGGCAAGCTGTTCAGACGTCGGGTCGATGTTCACCGCGCAGTCCGCAAAGATCATCAAGCCGTCGTCGCCGTACGCCTTGTTCGGAATCTCCATGATGAAGAAGCTGGACACAGTGTTGATGCCGGGCTTCATTTTAATGATCTGAAGACCGGGACGCAGCGTGTTGCCCGTGGTGTTGATCGCGCCGGACACAAAGCCGTCGGCCTTCTTATCCTTAATCATCATGGCCGCGAAGAACAGCGGGTTCCTGATCATATCTGCAGCCTTTTCGGGCGTGACGCCCTTCGCCTTGCGCATCTCATAGAAGCGATCCACATACAGCTGATAGTCCGGATGCGTTTCGGGATCGACGGTGTCGATTCCTTCGAGCGATACGCCGAACTTGTTCGCGACCGCTTCGATCTCTTCACGCTTGCCGAACAGCGTGACCTTTGCGATGCCCTCCGCCGTAATGCGGGCAGCAGCCTGCACGGTGCGTTCTTCGGTTCCCTCAGGCAGCAAAATGCGCTTCTGATCCGCTTTTGCTTTTGCCTTGATCTGTTCCATCAATGACATGACAAATTCCTCCGTAATAGATTTACAAATTATTCTAACACATCTGTGCAAAAAATGGTATACTTGAATCAGATATATTTTGGTTCGGAGAGGAGTTTTTTTGCATGCGCGTCGTCGGGATCATTGCGGAATACAATCCGCTGCACAACGGACACATCTATCACATGGAAGAATCCAAGAAGCAGGCCGGCTCCGAATACTGCCTTGTCGCCATGTCCGGCAACTTTGTGCAGCGCGGCGAACCGGCATGCACCGACAAATTCACGCGGGCCGAATGGGCTGTTATGGGCGGCGCGGACC
The DNA here is from genome assembly GCA_918244965.1 of Clostridiales bacterium. Taxonomy (GTDB): domain Bacteria; phylum Bacillota; class Clostridia; order Christensenellales; family CAG-138; genus UBA3792. The sequence continues at coordinate 66,789 of CAKJYC010000021.1, forward strand.
TTGTTGTGGAGATCCCGACCGTCTATGCCGTCTCAAGCGCGGAACGCTTTGCCGAAGGCGCGGTGAAAACGCTCGCAGCAAGCGGCGTCGTGACCGATCTCGCTTTCGGCGTCGAAACCGAGGACGTCAACGCGCTGTATCACCTTGCCGATCTTCTGGACCGTGAGCCTGCGAATCTGCGCGTGTATCTGATGCATCATCTTAAACAGGGCAAATCCTTCCCCCGCGCGCAGTATGACGCGCTGCAGGATCTCGGCGTTCCGGAGGACGAGCTTGCGATTTTACAGCAACCGAACAACATCCTCGCCGTCGAATATCTGAAATCCATCCGTCGCTTTGCGCCGGAGATCCGTCCGCTTCCGATCCTGCGCATCGGAAACAAATACAACAGCACAGTCCTGACCGGAAAACTGTCGAGTGCGACTGCAATTCGCGAAGCGTTGCTCGGCGGCGACGAATCGGTTTACGACACGATGCCGATGAGCGTTGCAGCCGCAATGCGCTTCGATGCGCAGTTCCCCGTCACGTTCGACCGGTTCAGTCAAATGCTTTTGTACCGGCTGCGTTCGATGACGCTCGAAGAGCTGGCTGCGCTGCCCGATGTCGGCGAAGGCTTTGAGCAGGTCCTGTTCCGCGCCGTTCGGCAGGCGACCGACCTTCCCGCCCTTCTCGAATCGATCAAATCGAAGCGCTATACGCTCGCGCGGTGCAAGCGCATCCTCGTTTCCGCGCTTCTGCACATACCTGCAGGCATGGCCGATTCGCTCGGACAGAATCCGGACGACCGGTATCTGCACGTGCTCGGCCTGAAGCGCGTCGGGCGCGGACTGCTTGCAGCGATGGCAAGCAAGGCGAGCGCGCCGGTGATCCTGCGTCACGCAGATCTCAATAACTGCTCCGACCTTGCCCGCGCGTCCATTTCGATCGACGCGCTGTCCACCGATCTCTACGCCTACGCGCTCGGCCGCGACCTGCATCGCGACGCGCAGAGCGCGATCACGGTTTGACACCGATATGCGAAAGAGCCCCGGACGATGCCGGAGCTCTTTTCTTTTTGGGAATCAGTTGAACGTGACCGTTTCGGTCCAGAACTCGTTGCCGTACATGTCGGTCAGACAGTAGTTGACGTCGCATTCGAGGTCGCCGAGATCCATATAGCCGACGGTCAGACTGCTGCCGACGGTGATCTGCTTGCCGTACAGATAGCTGGCGTCGTACGAGCCGTCCGCTGAATAGCAGTCGAAGATGAAGTCGATCTTATCGCCTTTGTTCAATGCGATAAAGCCCTTGGACAGCGTCGGCGTTTCGGATTCGTCATAGACCGGCTGCACGCCTGCGACATAGCCGTATTCGTGTTCCTCCGTCTCGTTGTCTGCAACGATGAACATGTAATAGCGTTCTCCGTTCAGAAGGATCGGCACATAACCGACCTCCGCCCAGTTCTTTCCGTCCTCGACATATTCCATGAAGTAGTACGCGACGACCTGCCCGTTGACCGTCATCCATGTGTTGTCGAACTTGATCCGAAGATCACCGTCTGCATTGTACATCCCTTCCCCGTTGGCGTCGAGCATATTTGCATTGCCCATGCCGAGGTCGACGTAGTGATCGCCTTCTTTTGCGAACACGTTGATCCGGACGTTCTTGACGAGGCTCCACTGGTCCTTGGTCAGCGACAGAACCCACTCGTCGTTCTTCTCCTCGATTTGCATATCTGCAACGGTCAGGGTGTTTTTGTCGTAGTAGTCCCTGTTGGCAAGCACGCGTCCCGAATCGAACCAGCTGTCATAGCCGCCGCCGAGAATGCTGCCGAGGAAGTCATCTGCGCCGGAGCCGTAGGACGTGCCGCCGAACAGAGAGGACGCGTCGCCGAACAGAGAGGACATCGGATCGCTGCTGCTTGCGCCGCCGCCGAGCAGCGTGCCGAGTACGTCGCTTGACGAGTATGTGTAACTGCCGTAATCGCCGAACAGCGAACCGAACGGAGAGCTCGACGTGCCGCCCGTCGCGATCTGACCGCCCGCAGCAAGACTTGCAAAGCTCTTGATGCAGCGCGAGTAGTCGCCGGAGATCCCGATGTTGTCATACAGCGAGACTGCGGCGTTCATGTTCTTGAAGCTCGAATACGGGAAGTAGATCGAAAGGCCGTTCGAGTTCTTCATGGAGACCGACGTCCGGTTGTACTTGACGCACCCCGACAGCGCTTTGGAGAGCGCTTTCGCCTTGGAGCTTCCGAGACGGTTTGCAAAGTCGATCAGGTCAATGTGATTGACCTTCGACGACGTACCGAATTCACGCGCATCGGCGCGGGCGTCGGCGATCTGGGCGTAATCCGATTGATCGAGCTTGTCGGAGATCTCCCCGGAGAACGCGTTGAACGCATCCGGAACCGTTCCCGCAAATTCTGCAAGGTCGACGATAGACAGCGTCGTGTTGCAGCCGGGATAGTTCTTTTTGCTGACGTTGGTGAAATCGTCGATCAGCGTCTTGCTTAGCTCAACGGTGGAGATGGACGGATTCGCGGACAGCTTCGTGAGCCAGTTGGTATAATACCATCCGGTGCCGGGCTCCGCTTCCTCGGAGGCGATCAGATAGTCCGCATACTGTTCGGACACGACCGCCGTCTCGAATGTTGCCATCAGACAGGCATCGAAACCGATGAAGTCGAACTTCACGCCGCCCTTCTTAAGCGCGGAATTGAGTTTGTCCAGCGTCATTGAGCCGCTTGATGTCTGATCATAGCCGTAGCCGGTGATCGCGCCGCCGCCGTGGTCCCACATGATCAGCATGTAGCGGTTCGCCGGATACTTTTCAGCGCAGAATTTGATAAAGTCGATCAGCGTGTTGGGATCGACCATGCTTCTCTTGCCGACGTTGTCGTTCAGGATCTGGAGACCGCGGCTTGTTACGCGATAGCGCTGATTCGTTTTATTCGAGATCACGCTGTTGTTCCACTTCTTTGCGCCGCCCGTTTCGACGATGATGTTCACATGCTCGTCGTCAAGGTTTGCGTGCAGCATCTCGTTCAGGTCCGCTGTTGCCATGCTGTGTTCGCTCTCAAGATCGCTGCCACACAGATAGACCATGACGGTGACCGTGTCCTTGCCGTTCCCTTTGATCGTGGTATAACGGCTGCGCGCTTTGTTGGATACCGTGTTGTTGACCTGCTGCGACGAGGTGCTTGCCGTAATCGCAGCGGGCGCATTGTTGTCGGTATCGTCAAAGCTGACTGCCTGATTGAAGGACTGCAGGACCGTGCTTGACGGGATCGTATCGCCGATGCCCAGATTCTCCGTAACACTGCTCTCTTCTCCGCCGAACAGATCGGTTGCCGCACAGGATTTGCCGCCGATCACACAGCGGATCAGGAAGAAGATCGCAACTGCGACGAGGATCAGCAAAAGGATCTTGCCGGTCTTGCTGCCGAAGAGACTTCCGAGACCGCCTGCCGCACCGGAGCTGCTGCTCTGCGAGCCGTTGCTTTGCGAGCTGCCCTGCGATCCGCCGAAGAACGGGATATTGATGCCCGGACGGTTTGTGCCGGACGACCCGGATCCGGTCTGATCCGAGCTGCCGGTCGGCTTTGTGCCGCCGAACTGCGTTCTTCTGCCCTGATAGGCATCCTTTCTGCCGACGGGGCCGTTCGTCTGCACCGGATTGTCGCTGCGGCGGTTCAGACTTCCCGTACCGGACAGGACGCGTTTTTTGCGATTGTTGCCAGAGTTCTCCATAGTTATTCCTCCCTTTGGATGCCTCTATTATACCAAACTTCGACAGAAAGAAAAGACTTTTTTTATACAAAAACAAGCCCGAAGGGAAATCCCCTCCGGGCGTGCTGTGTAATTGCTTTTACTGCAGCTCTGCGAAGTACTTGATGGTGCGGACCATCTGGCTCGTGTAGCTGTTCTCGTTGTCGTACCAGGACACGACCTGCACCTGCCAGGTGTCGTCGTCGATCTTTTGGACCATGGTCTGGTTCGCATCGAACAGCGAGCCGTAGGTCATGCCGATGATGTCGGAGGAAACGAGCTTTTCGGTGGTGTAGCCGAAGGATTCGCTCGCCTGCGCCTTCATGGCTGCGTTGACTGCTTCCTTGGTGACGTCCTTGCCCTTGACGACCGCAACGAGGATCGTGGTGGAGCCAGTGGCGACCGGGACGCGCTGTGCGGAACCGATCAGCTTGCCGTTGAGCTCCGGAATGACGAGGCCGATCGCCTTCGCAGCGCCGGTGCTGTTCGGAACGATGTTCGCTGCGCCTGCGCGTGCACGCTGCAGATCGCCCTTGCGATGCGGACCGTCGAGGATCATCTGATCGCCGGTGTATGCGTGGACCGTAGTCATGATGCCGGAAACGATCGGGAAGTTATCGTTCAGCGCCTTGGTCATCGGTGCGAGGCAGTTGGTGGTGCAGCTTGCCGCAGAGATGATCTTGTCTTCCTTGGTCAGGATGCCGTTGTTGACATTGAATACGATGGTGGGCAGATCGTTGCCTGCGGGCGCGGAAATGACGACCTTCTTTGCGCCTGCGTCAATGTGCGCCTGCGCCTTGGCCTTGCTGGTATAGAAGCCGGTGCACTCAAGCACGACGTCGACATGCAGCTTCTTCCACGGCAGGTTCTGCGCCTTCGGCTCTGCATAGATCGGGATCTCCTTGCCGTCCACAATGATGGCGCCGGGGACCTTCACGGTCTTGCCGTCCTCTTCAAACTCCGGTTCCTTGGACGCAACGGTGTGCTTGTTCTCACCGATCACGCCGCAGTAACCCTTCTGCGCGGTATCGTACTTCAGAAGATGCGCCAGCATCGCCGGGCTGGTCAGGTCGTTGATCGCGACGATCTTATAGCCCTTTGCGCCGAACATCTGACGGAACGCAAGACGGCCGATGCGGCCGAAACCGTTAATTGCAACTCTTACCATATAGATAAACCTCCTGTTTTTGAGTTCAACTAATCATATACTAAATTGCGTCAAATTGCAAGTGCTTCCATACAATATCTGCGTAAAAAGTTAGTTGATGACCTCGTAAAAACCGATATCAATGTTGCTGTTTACCGTTATTGTATAGGAAAACACATAATACCCGGTCGATCCGGATGTCGGCGAAGTAAAATGCCGTTCCGCCGAAGAGGGCGTTCCTTCGAAAAATCCTTCGGTAGAAATGGCGTATTTCGAAGTGATCGTGATCTTCGTCCCGGCCGGGACCTTTCCGGACGACGCGTTATGATAGCCCCCGCCGGAGAAAGTGCAGCTATAGAGCTTGATGCTGTACATCTTAGACGTCGGTTCCTCCGTCGGTTCGGGCGTCGCTTCCTGTGTCGGCTCATCTGTCGGGTCCGTCGTCAGTCGCGCGAATCCGCGCGTATCGTATGTACGCCCGGATGCGTCCGTCCAGCACGCAAAGACTCTGCACGGGATCGGATGCTTCCAGTCGCGGTCTTCCATAGATTCTCCCGGCGGGATCACCGGGAAGAAATCGAAGAAGGTGACCGCGTCAATGATATTGCCGTCCGTATCGCACCAGCCGGCAAACGTCAGGCCTTCGCGTTCGGGCGTCGGGAACGGCGCAAGATACACCAGTCCCTCCGATTCGTTCAGGAACCCCACGTAATAATCTCCGAACAGGTCTTCGTCGTAGAACTCAAGGTGGAACCGGTTGGGCTCCTTCGCCAGCCATACGGCGTATACGTTCGTCTGATAGATGTCCTCGATGCTCTTCGGAACGATTTGCAGATCTTCCGCCGTCAGTTTGTTGTCTTTCAGCGCGACCGAACCGATCAAATGCGGCGTATCGCCCTCCTCATGCAATCCGTAGAGATATGCAAAGCCGTCATACTTCAGCAGAACATAGCCGTACGGCGTATAGTTGGTCAGCGTCGGCAGCGTCGGCAGCTCGACCTCGGTAAACGTCGCGGCGTCAAACGTATCTTCAAACAGGATCTCACCCGGATCCTCGCCCTTTTCCACCGTCCAATACACAATGCCGGAATAGACCGTCAAGTGAATCTTTCCGGTCATCGGCGTCGGTGTAGGCTCCGGCGTATGCACAGGCTCCGGCGTCGGTGTCGATACGGGCAACGGCGTCATTGTCGGGATTGCCGTAGCTTCGGTCGTTTCAAACGGCGACGGCGTCACTTCGGATACTGCGGGAGGCGTCGCGGTCGCTGTAGGTTCCACCTCTGCGGACGGATTCAGCCGAACGATCGGCGTAATGACGCCGAGCGTTATAATGCCGATCGAGGCAAGATACAGCATGACCTTGCGCATCATGGAAGGCTTTCTGACCGACGGCTTTTTTTCTTTGGGAAAACGGTTGAACTCATCCGGAGGCGGTGTGATCTCACCGTCTCTGTCGATCCGGAAATCCGGCGGTATCTGGTTCAGCTCGTCAATGCTTTTTCTCATTTCTGATGCAGATCAAGCTGCGGGAACGGCACCTCGACGCCGAGCTCACGCATGCCGAGCAGCAGGTCGTGGTTCAATACACGCGAACCCATATAGATATCGCCCTCCGCGACCTCCACGATGAACCGCAGCAGGATCGCGCTGTCGTCGAGCTTGTCAACGCCGAGATACTCCGGAACACTGCGCATCAAGGGCTGATTATCCTCGTAAATCTTTTTCAGAAGATCCGGAATCTTCTTTTCAAGCTCGGCCAGATTCGTTTCATACGGGATCGGGAACTCCGAGACAGATTTGGACGAGTTGTCCGAACGGTTCAGGATATTCTTCATATCCGAATTGTTGATGATCTTCACGTTTCCGCCGACGTCGGTCAGAACGGTCGAACGGACGTTGATCTCCGTAACGGTGCCGCGGAATCCTTCGACCTCGATGATGTCGCCGATGTTATACTGATTGTCGATCAGGATAAACATGCCGGTTACGATGTCGGCGATCAGGCTCTCTGCGCCGAAGCCTATAATCAGAGCCAAGATTCCGAGACCGGCAAGGATCGTCACGATATCGACGTTGAACATAGTCAGGATCACGCAGACCGCCGCCAGAATGACCGCATAGCGAAGCATGTTCTTCGCCAGTGAGATCAGTGTGCGCGCGCGATTGTTTTTCGGCTTCGGAAGGCACAGCAGAAACATCAGAATGCCGTCGGCCGCAAACATAATGAACAGGATCAGGAAGCCGCGAAGCACCGCTTTCCCGTCCAGCTGAAACTTCGGCGTTTCGGTAAAGAGACCGACATGCTTTCCGACGAAGTATACGATCACGGCGATGACCGCAAACACGGCGGCACGAATCAATGCTCTGTATTTTTTGACTGCCCGATTGGTTTTGGATTTCATCAACAGGTCCTCCTTGTTTGATGCAAATAATATAAAACTATATCCTCTGTGCAAAGGTCTGTCAAGATTGCGTGTTTACGCCTTCTCGTCCGTGTTCAGCGACTCGGCAACGATATAAAGCGGACGATCCTTGAGTTCGTCGTACATGCGGCCGAGATACATGCCCTGTATGCCGACAAAGCAGAACAGCAGCGCAAAGAGCAGCGTTCCGCCCACAGCCGCCCAAAGCCACTGCGGGCACGCGCTGCCGAAGATCGCGGTCAGCACGATCATGGTGATCAGTCCGAGCACGCCGAGGAATCCGAGTCCGATCCCGATCCCGAACGGAAGCTCCAGCGGCTTCGAGGAGAAGTTGAAGATGCCGTCGCACGCCAGTTTGATCATCTTTTTCAGCGTGTATTTTGTTTTGCCGGCCGCGCGTTCGTCGCGCACGTATTCGATCGGCACCGCTTCAAAGCCCATCCAGGCGGACATGCCGCGAAGGAACCTTGCCTGCTCGCGCATCTTCAGAAAGACGTTTGCAACCTTACGGTCCAGCAGCCGGAAATCGCCGGTGTCGAGCGGGATCGGGTACGCGCTCATCGAGGACAGAAGCCGGTAATAGAGCTTGGCTGTCAGCTTTTTGAATATCGTCTCGCCCTTGCGCTTCAGCCGCTTTCCGTAGACGATATCCGCACCGTCTTTCCACATGGCGACCATCTTCGGGATCAACTCCGGCGGATCCTGCAGATCGACGTCGATGATGATCAGCGCATCGCCCTTTGCGTGATCCATACCGCAGGTGACCGCCAGCTGGTGTCCGAAGTTTCGTGAGAAGGAATAGACCTTTACCGTATCCGGATGCTCCTTTGCAAGCTGACGGAGTTGCTTCATCGTGCCGTCGCGGCTGCCGTCGTTCACATAGATGATCTCGTACGGATGCCCGGTCGACTGCATGGCGGCATCCATGCGCCGATAGGATTCCATCAGGACTTCTTCTTCATAGTATACGGGAATGATCAGAGAAAGCAGCTTTTCCGCCATCGTAGCCTCCGTCAAATATTGATAGAATCAGTATAAACCAAAAAAGTTTCAGTTGCAATTCCTTTTTCCCGGATATATAATAATACCGAAATCTGTACAAAGGAGATTTTGCTATGGCAATCGTAACAAGTACCGAAATGTTCAAGAAGGCATATGCGGGCGGATACGCCATCGGCGCGTTCAATGTCAACAACATGGAGATCATCCAGGGCATTACCGCGGCGGCGATCCAGGAACGTGCTCCCCTGATCCTGCAGGTATCGAAGGGCGCACGTGCGTACGCAAACCACATCTACCTTATGAAGCTGATCGAAGCGGCGATCGAGGACGCCGAACAGAACGCGGGCTTTGACCTGCCGATCTGCGTCCATCTGGACCACGGCGACAGCTTCGAGCTGTGCAAGAGCTGCATCGACGGCGGCTTTACCTCCGTCATGATCGATAAATCCGGTCTGCCGCTCAAAGAAAACATCGCCATCACCAAGCAGGTCGTCGAATACGCGCACGATCACGGCGTCGTGGTCGAAGCTGAGCTCGGCACGCTCGCCGGCGTCGAAGACGAGGTCAATGTATCCGCAGAGGATTCCTCCTATACGCATCCGGATGATGTGCAGGAATTCGTCGAGAGCACCGGCTGCGACTCGCTGGCGATCGCGATCGGCACGAGCCACGGCGCATACAAGTTCACCGCGGCACAGTGCACGCGCAACGAACAGGGCCTGCTCGTTCCCCCGCCCCTTCGCTTCGACATTCTGCGCGAAGTCGAAAAGCGTCTGCCCGGCTTCCCGATCGTTCTGCACGGTTCCTCCTCCGTTCCGCAGGAGTTCGTCAAGATCATCAACGAGAACGGCGGAAAGATGCCCGATGCGGTCGGTATCCCCGAAGAACAGCTTCGTGAAGCTGCGCGCATGGCCGTCTGCAAGATCAACATCGACAGCGATCTGCGCCTTGCAATGACCGCCTGCATCCGTCAGTACTTCAACGAGCATCCGGATCACTTCGATCCGCGCCAGTACCTGAAGCCCGCACGCGCCGCCATCCAGAAGATGGTCCAGCACAAGCTGGTCGACGTGCTCGGCTGCAACGGCAAGGCATAAGCCACAGCATTCATTTGCCCGGTCCGAACAACGGATCGGGCGTTTTTTTGCTATCCGCATTGCGTTTTACATCCGCATAAAACACCGGTTTAACCGTATACTAACCGAAAAACAGCAGCAGGTGGAATATGCAGCGGAAAAGAAAAACAGTCGGCGTCGCATTGGGCTCCGGCGGTATGCGCGGGATCGCGCACATCGGCGTCTTGCAGGTATTGGAAGAAGCAAACATTTCGATCGACCTCGTCTCCGGCGCGTCGGTCGGCGCGTTCGTCGGCGCCGCATACGCAGCGGAGATGGACTTGTATGCGCTCGGATCTTTCGCCGTACAGCTTCGCAAAAAGGATGTGCTAGACACGCCGAATCCGTTCCGCGCAGGCGTTTTTTCCGGAAAGAAGTTCAAAAAGCTCTGCAGCATCGTCACGGCTGACCGCCCGTTTTCGGAAACATCCGTTCCCTTCTGGTGCTCGGCCGTCGATCTTTGCACCGGGCGGACGGACTATCTGCACGAGGGCCGGCTTTCCGACGCCGTGCGCGCAAGCATTGCGATCCCCGGACTGCTTTCGCCCGTTTCCCTGAACGGTAAAACCTACATCGACGGCGGCACGGTCGAAGCGGTGCCGGTCGACATCCTCCGGCAGAACGGCGCAGACGTCGTGATCGGTGTCGATCTGAGCCTGTCGCCGCCCTACAAGCTGAAAAAGGTCAATCCGTACGAGGTCGCATTCCGTTCCGTCGATATCATGCGCGCCGCGATCGACCGGCTGAAGCCGCCCGCCGCGGATATCCTGATCCGTCCCGACGTATCGTTTATGGGACGGCTCGTCCCGCATGATGCGCAAAAATGTATCTCCATCGGTCGCACCGCCGCCTTTGAAGCGCTGCCCGCAATCCGGGAATTGCTCAATCGAAACGAATCCTGTTGACGCCCGATGCATAGCATTTGGCGGAGGGGTGTATGAAGCTCGGATGGATCCTGCCGCTTGCCGTGTTGTTCGGACTGATCGCCGCACCAGACGCCGCATTTGCGGCCGCATCGGATGCGGCGCTTTTGTGGTGGACGCGCGTTCTGCCGTCGCTGCTGCCATACCTTGTCGCCTCGTCACTTCTGGAACGCAGCGGGCTGTTCCTCCGTCTTCCGAAGCGAATCGCGCCATTTGCACTGCTGTTCTTCGGCGCATTGGGCGGTTATCCGGTCGGAGCAAAGTTATCGGGTCGACTGTATCGCGACGGCGCGCTGTCACTTCGTGATGTGCAGCGGACGGCAACAGTGATCAATCTTACCAATCCGGTGTTTCTGCTGTCGGTTATTGCTGCCGGTCTGTTCTCGGATGCCCGCACCGCTGCGCCGCTGCTGCTCGGCATCTACGGAACTGCGCTTCTCAGCTGTATACCGCTCTCGCGTATACGGCTGCAGACCGTTCCTGTTCCCGCACAAAAGCGCACGGTTTCCGAGCTGCCGGACGCAATATTTGACGGCGTGCGCGCGATCCTTGTCATTCTCGGGTGCATGGTCTTTGCGTCCGTGCTCAGCGCGCTCTTTGAGGCGACAGGTCTCCTCTCCGTGTTCGGTTCCGCAAGATCCGTCGCCCGCGCTGTCATGCAAGGTTTTTTTGAGCTTACGACCGGCGCGGCGTCGATCGCCGTACTTCCACTATCCCTTCCGCTGCGGCTTGCACTCGTCGCATTCTTTGTGCAGTTCGGCGGACTGTCCGTCATTCTGCAGACCGCGTCCGCGCTGCCGATCTCCGCTTTGCGCTACTGCCTCGCTCGGCTGTTGACCGCACTTGCCGCCGCGTTTGCGGTATGGCTTCTGACGCCGCTGTTCTGTCCCGATACGCCGATCCCGACCATGGCTTCCGGCGTTCAGATGCTGCAAAACGCCACGGACCTTTTCCTTGTCACGCTTTCCGCCGCCTTCGGCCTGCTGCTTGTCTTTCTCTTCACATTTATCCTGCCGCGCCGCAAACAAACGCCGTAAGGCTTTTCAATGTCCCGGCATCGGGTCGATTATTGTCCCGTCGATCGCCAGTATCATTGTACACGGTCAAGGTTGCCTTCCGTGTAATCGTACCGCATGCGCTCCGGCACCTGCGGCGGCGTATAGCCCTCCTCCGGCACAAGCGCCGCGCTGACATACTGGATCATCAGGTCTTTGATACGGTATCTCAAGCATACCGTATTTCGCGCACCGTGGGCCTCTCCGAATGTAATGAAAATGTAGTTTCAGTGAAAACAAAACGCGCATAACAAAAAAGACCCCCGTGCATGCATTGCACAGGGGCCGTTTGGGATTCGGTTTTACGCTTGGACGATCGCCGTAATGAGATCGAGCGTTGCTTTGAGCGCGTCTGTATGCGTACGCTCATAGCCGTGCGTTTCTCGTACGCCGGGGCCGATCAGCGCGTGGCGCACATCGTAGCCCGCGCGCAGGGACACGTCTGCGTCGGAGCCGTAGCTCGGAACCATCATGTCGAGCGCATACGGGATGCCGTTCTTTTCGCAGAGCTTCACAAGCTCGTCGGTCAGTACGGTGTGGTACGGGAACGACGTATCCTTTGTGGTGATCGTGACCTTGTGCTCATTGCTGTCATGGTCGAGCCCGATGCAGCCGATGTCGACAGCGATCAGGTCCTTCGTATCGGCGGGTATGCCGCATGCTCCGCCGTGGCCGATCTCCTCGTATTCGGTAAAGAGCAGACTGACCTTGCGGTTGAGCTTCACCTCACCGTCCGTGACGCGCTGCGCAAGCCGCAGAAGCGTTGCAGCGCTCGCCTTGTCGTCGAGGTAGCGGCTCTTGATGAAGCCGTTTTCGGTCTCCTGATAGCGCGTTTCGATCGCGACCTGATTGCCGCATGTGATGCCGAGCTTCTCAACGTCTGCGCGGGAATATACGTCCTCGTCCAGAAGCAGGACAAGGTTCGTGTCGAGATCCATCGGCGTGTCCTTTTCGTGCTGGCTCATCAGATGCACGCTCGGATTCCTGCGGCGGACCGTGCCGGTGTAGGCCTTGCCGTTTCTGGCGTACACACGGCAGTTCCAGTCGAGTGCGTAGTACGGATGGACGCCGCCGACCTTGATGACGGACAGCGTGCCGTCCGCGTTGATTTGCCGCACCATCAGCCCGATCGCGTCGACGTGCGCCGCGATCGTAACGGGATTGCCCTCGCCGCCGAGGTCGAACCGCACGCCGCCCTTATTGAGCTGCACGGCTTTGATTCCCATTCGCTTTGCTTCGGCAAGCAGATAGTTGTCCATGTCGACGAAAAAGCCCGTTGTGCTGTCGATCGCCATCAACGCACGAAGCGTTTGTTTCAGCTGTTCCATAAATCCTCCTCAGTTCGACGCCTTGATCTTGTCCCATGCGGCGTTGAAGATCTCAACGAATTCACCGAGATCATGGAACACCTCGCAGCGATCCAACACTTCCTGCGGCGGATTGTAGGTCTCGTCCTCGGTGTAGTCCGGGCCGAGGCGGTCCATTGCGGCCTTGTTCGGCGTCGTGTAACCGATGTATTCGGTGTTGCGCGTCGCGTTCTCCGCGTCGTTCAGGAAGTTGATGAACAGATGCGCTGCTTCGACGTTCTTAGCGTTCTTCGGGATGATGACGTTATCGAACCAGACGTTAGAGCCCTCCTTCGGGACGACATACGCAAGATCCGGGTTCTCCTCGATGCATGCGACCGCGTCGCCGGAATACACGACTGCAAGCGCCGCCTTACCGTTAACCATGGAGGTGCGCATGTTGTCGGTGCCGAAGCCCTTTCTCAGGGGCGCCTGTGCGATCAGCAGATCGCGCGCGGCGTTGACTTCCTCTTCGCTGCGCGTGTTGAGGTCATAGCCCAGATACTTCAGCGTGATGCCGATGGTATCGCGGACGCTGTCGTACATCCAGATCTTGCCCGCGTACTTTTCATTCCAGAGGATTCCCCAGCTGTCCACCGGCTCGTCGACCATTGTGGTGTTGTACAGAATGCCGACCGTGCCCCACATATACGGCAGCGAGTATTTGTTTCCGGGATCGAAGCCGTTGGTGATCTCCTTGATCTCCGGATCGATGTTGACTGCATTCGGGATCTTCGCGTAATCCAGCGGAAGCAGCATGTCCTCACGGATCATCTGCTCGATGATATAGTCCGACGGGAAGCAGAGGTCGTAATTGCTGTCGGAGGAACGGAGCTTAATCAACATTTCTTCGTTGCTGGTGAGCTCAATGTAATTGACCTTGATGCCGGTCTGTTCTTCAAACTCCTCGATCAGCTCCGGGTCGATGTATTCGCCCCAGTTCAGAACGTTCAGCTCACGGTCGGATTCCGTGTTCTTCGAGCCGCATGCCGCAAACGCAAGGAGCATGCACGCCGCCAGTGCCAGGCAAAGGATTCTCTTCATGATTGTTTCTCTCCTTATGATATGTTTATTTCAGTTTGACCTTTTTGTTCTGGATCTCATACTCACGTTCCTTTGCGATCCGCCTGAGATTTACGGCAAGCAGCATCGCAACGAGCGGAATAAAGATGATCGTCGCCAGTGCAGGATTCACTCCGATCTTGCCCTTCTGCGTATTCGAGTAGATGAATACGGACAGCACCTGCGAATCCGCCGTAAAGTAGCTGACAACGAAATCGTCGAGTGACATGGTCAGCGCCATGATAAATCCGGACGTGATGCCGGGCATGATGTCCGGAATGACCGCCTTGATGAGCGCCTTGAACGGTGAGCAGCCGAGGTCGAGCGCGGCTTCATAGAGCATATCCGAGCTCTGCTTGAGACGCGGCAGGACCGAGAAGATCACGTACGGGATACTGAACGAAACGTGCGCGATCAAAAGCTTCACAAAGTCGCTGATCTCCAGTCCGAACAAGCTGTTGACAAACGCGAACAGCATCATAAACGTAATGCCCGTTACAAGGTCCGGGTTCACCATCGGCAGCTGCGAAACGGAGAGGATCGCCGTGCGCGTGCGCTTTTTCATCACGTTGATGCCGATCGCGGCCGCCGTACCGATGACCGTCGCGACGACGCTCGAAACGAGCGCGATCTCAAGCGTCAGAACCAGCGCGTTGCCTGCCTTGTTGGAAAACAGGCGTCCGGACGTAATGTTATTCCACGTCAGTCCCTTGAACCGGCCGAAGATGGATCCGTAGTTCTCGAATGTAAACCCGTTCCATTTGCCGAGGTTCTTGAAGATCGTGTCCCCGTTGGAATCGACATGGAACTTGTTGAACGAGAACAGGATCAGGTAGATGATCGGCAGATACAGGAACAGCAGCATGATGCCGAGATACACATATTTGAAGGAGAGCCAGAATCGTTTCACAGGATGCTGCCCCCTTCCTTATCTTTGTCGAACCGGTTCATGATCACGGTGCTGACAACGATGCACAACAGCAGAATGATCGAAAGCGTCGAGCCAACGGAAAAGTCGTTTTTATGATACCCCGCCGCTGAAGTGATCGCCGTTTCGATCTTATTGCCGTACAGCATGTACGCGCCGTTGCCGATCAGCGCAGGTACGGTGAACGCCGTTATCGACGGAACGAATACCATCGTCACGCCGGAGACGATACCGGGCACTGACAGCGGCAGCACGACACGAAAGAATGTCTGCACGCTGTTTGCGCCGAGATCACGCGACGCTTCGAGCAGACTCTTATCGAGCTTTGAAAGCGTATTGTACAGCGGCATGACCATGAATGGCAAAAAGTCGTACACGAGCACGAGCAGCACGGCGATCGTGCGTCCGGACGCCGTGTCCGTCAGCGATTCGGTCACGCCGAACAGTTCCGGGATCGCATACTCGATGATCGCGCTCCACGCATAGGTGCGCAGCACGAAGTTCATCCACATCGGAACGAAGAACAGGACCGAGATAAATCCCGCGACCGATTTCTTCATGTTTGAGAGGATGTAGGCGATCGGATAGCCCAGAAGCAGACAGATCACAGTCGTTCCGAACGCAAACTCGACACTGACCCAGAGAATGCGCCAGTTGTCCGGATCCTTCATCGTCTGAACGAACTTTTGCGTTGTCCATGTTCCGTCCACGTTGAACGCGTAGTAGAAGATGAACAGCATCGGAACGGCGATGAACAGGATCATCCAGACGATATACGGATAAGCAAAGAATTTTCGCTTCATGTCCCTGCCCTCTTACTCTTCGCGTGTAACGGTCTCGGCCTTTTCGGTTTCCTCTTCAGACTCCTCATCTTCCTTCTTGGTCAGCTCCATCTTGTCGGGATCGACCGCAATGCCGACCTCTTCGCCGTCCTCCATGAACTCGTCGGAATGCGCGATCCAGTCGTTCTCCTCGCAGGAGACCGTGATCTCGTAGTGCGTACCGAGGAACATGCAAGCCTTGACCGTGCCGGTGAGCTTTGCGTCCTGCGGCGCGATCAGCTGCACGCTTTCCGGCGCGATGCGGACCGTTGCGATATCCTTGTTCTCATAGCCCTCCAGGCCTTCGCACGGGAACGCGACGTCGTCGATGTAGATCGCATTTTCGCTCGGCCAGATCTCGGCGTCGAAGATGTTGTTCGCTCTCGTTTTCTTCATGATATGGATCGCATCCGGGGGGATCGAGATGCCGACGCGGCTGCCGACCGGCGCGAAGTCGGTCGTATGCACGATCCATTCGTAGCCGCCGCAGTCCACGCAGATCTCGTAGTGTACGCCCATGAACACCACAGAAGCGACCGTTCCGGACACGCGCGCTTTTTCCACCGGAACGATGTCGATATCCTCCGGACGAACGACCGCGTCGACCTCGACGTTCTTGCCGAAGCCTGCGTCCACACAGCGGTACAGAACACCGTTCATGCGGACTCTATAATCGTCAAGCATAAGACCGGGCACGATGTTGCTCTCGCCGATGAAGTCCGCGACGAACGGGTTCTTCGGCTCATTGTAAATGTCTGTCGGCTTGCCGATCTGCTGGATGACGCCGTCCTTCATGACGACGATCGTATCCGACATTGTCAGCGCCTCCTCCTGGTCGTGCGTGACGTAGATGAACGTAATACCCAACTGCCGCTGCATGCGTTTCAGCTCGACCTGCATCTCCTGTCGGAGCTTAAGGTCCAGCGCGCCGAGCGGTTCGTCCAGCAGAAGGACCTTCGGCTCGTTGACGAGCGCGCGCGCGATCGCGACGCGCTGCTGCTGCCCGCCGGAAAGCTGATCGATCCAGCGTTTGCCGTAGCCCTCAAGGTTGACGAGCTTCAGCATCTTTTCGACCTTTTCCTCGATCACGGCCTTCGGTGTCTTTTTGATCTTCAGGCCGAATGCGATGTTGTCATGCACGTTCAGATGCGGGAACAGCGCGTACTTCTGGAACACCGTGTTGATCGCACGCTTGTGCGGCGGGACCTTGGCGATGTCGACGCCGCCCATCTTGATCATGCCGGAGGTCGGCTTGATAAAGCCCGCGATGCAGCGAAGCAGCGTCGTCTTGCCGCAGCCGGACGGACCGAGCAGCGTCAGAAACTCGCCGTCGTTGATGTAAAGATTGATGTGATCAAGCGCTGTATCCCCGTTGTAATCCTTGCAGACGTCGATCAGCTCAATGAGGTGATTGTTTTCCATGTGCCCCCCTTAAAATGACGGCGGTGTGCTGACCCACAGCACCTTTGCCGGTGTTTTTCCGTTGTTGAAAAGCCAGTGAACGCCTTGCGGATGCAGATAAAAGCTGTCGCCTTTTTTGACGCGGTACTTCGTGTCACCGTCGATCAGCACGACGGAGCCGGAAAGCACATGCCCGAACTCCTCGCCCTCGTGCGGATTGAGCTCCTCGGTCTGTCCGCCCGGCGCGATCGTAACAAGGATGGGCTCAAGCGCGTTCTTTTGCGCGTTCGGCACAAGCCAGCGGATCAGCGTTCCCGCCTCTCCATCCTCCTTCTCGAAGGTATCGTCCGGCGTAAATACCACACGCGCATCGGCTTTATCGTTGAAAAATGCCGCAATGTCCGTTCCGAGCGCATCGAGAATGTCGATGAGCGTCGCGATCGACGGAGACGTGATATCGTTTTCCAGCTGCGAGATAAAGCCCTTGGTGAGCTCAGTCCGCGCAGCAAGCTCTTCCTGCGTCAGTCCGAGCTTTACGCGAAGCCGTTTGAGCTTTTGCCCGATCTCCGGTCTGCCCGATTCCATCGTGTCAATCCTTTCTAAACATAAAGTTTACGATCACTAAACTTTTCGTGCAATATAATGCCATACTGCACCGCGTTTGTCAACAACTATTTTGTCGGAATCTCACGGATCGAGCCGATCGAAAAAAAAGCGCCGAAATCGGCGCATGTGAAATCAAATAACCGAATCGTAAAATGCAAGCAGCGCGGCGTTGAACGCCTGCGGCGATTCTTCGGCGACGCCGTGCGTGCCGGGCAGAATGACAAGCCGCGCGTTCGGAAGGCATTCATAGATCAGCCGCGTATGCGATGCATATATGAGATCATGATCGCCCGCGATCACCAGCGTCGGCACGGCGATCGAGGACAGCATTTCCGGCGCAATGTGCGGTTCGTCCGTCATCAGACGGATCAGCGCGCGTTCGCGCCGAACATACGGCGTGTCCTTCCCCTCCATATCGGCAAGGCGCTCACTGAGCTCGTCCGTAAGCTCCGGCACAAGTCCCGACGGATCGAGGTTGCCGCTGTTCAGCACAAGTGAACGAACCCGGTCCGGGCAACGCAGCGCAAACAGCAGCGCGATGTTTGCGCCGTCCGAAAAGCCGAGGATATGCGCACGCTTTATGCCGTGTTCGTCCAGAAAGGCTTCGAGATCCAGAGAAAACTGATTGAGCGTAAACGGCCTTCTGCCTAGCGGGCTTTGTCCGTGACCGCGCGTA
Organism: Clostridiales bacterium; assembly: GCA_918244965.1. Classification (GTDB taxonomy): domain Bacteria; phylum Bacillota; class Clostridia; order Christensenellales; family CAG-138; genus UBA3792. Next base: position 85,043 of record CAKJYC010000021.1, read on the forward strand.
TCGACGGCATAGACCGCAAACCGCTCGGAAAGCGCGGGAATCTGTCCGCGGAAATAGGTATGATCTTCACCGTTTCCGTGCAGCAGCACAAGCGGATCGCCCTTGCCGCTTTTCTCATAATACAGCCGAATGTCCGATTTCATAACAGTATCCGAATACAAAAACAGAGGCGGGCGGTCCCGCCTCCGATCCTTGTGTCAATCCATGTTCTGCGGATTCTCTTCCGTTGTCTGCCGCATGGCCGATTCATGCTCAAATCGTTCGGCCAGCACCTTGGTTGTGAGATATGCCGAGATGCAGTCGATCGCCATCTTGTTCTTGCCGCCGCGCATGATCGCGAAATCCGCCTCGGTGATGTAGTTCGCGATATACTTTTCATACATCGGTTTGACCGTTTCCAGATACTGCTCGGCAATGTTGTCGATCGTTCTGCCGCGGCTCTTGATGTCGCGCTTGATACGGCGCAGCAGGCATACGTCGATATCGACATGCATATAGACCTTCAGTACCATGCGGTTCACGAGGCGCGGATCGTGGAACATGTGAATGCCTTCCATGATCAGCACTTCGGGCGGCTCGATCAGCTCGTCCGAATCGGCACGCAGATGGTTCGCGTAATCGTAGCCCTTCTTGGTGATGGGCTGACCGCTTTCCAGCAGATCGAGGTCGCGGATGATCTCGTCGTAGTCGAAGATGTTCGGTTCGTCGTAGTTGATGTGTACGCGCTCCTCAAACGGCAGCTCCGGAAAGCTCTTGTAATAGCAGTCCTGACCGATGATGACGCAGCTGCAGGAAAGACTGTCCTGAATGCGCTTAGCGAGCGTGCTTTTGCCGCTGCCGGATGCACCGCAGATACCTACAATGATCATAGCTTTCTCCTTTTATTGATATTTTTCGCGGATATTGTACTCCAAATCAACACGTCTTGCAAGTATCAATCTGCAAACCTTGCGCGATTTGCCCCGCAAGATTGACAAATCTGCGGGATTGTACTATATTTTTGTATATAAAAGGATCGTTTTATCTGCGATCGAAAGGAGCATGGTATGAGGATCATCACAGTCAGCCGTGAATTCGGATCCGGCGGGCGCGAGCTCGGAAAACGCATCTCTGACCTTATGGGCTACGACTATTACGACAGCGAAATCATCTCCGCCGTTGCAAAGAACAGCGGGTTTGACACTGCATACGTCGAGACGGCGCTCGACAACCACGGCTGGCACGACTTCCCCGTTACGTTCGGCGGAACGATCCATTCGACGGCGTATCTGCAGGCGAGCAAGATCGATCTTTTGATCCAGCAGAAAAAGGTGATCGAGAGCATCGCGACGCTCGGCAAGAACTGCGTCATCATCGGGCGCAACGCCGATGCGATCCTGAAGGAGTACCATCCCTTCAACATCTTTGTTTGCGCCGACGTCGAAGCGAAGATCCACCGCTGCCGCGCCCGTGCGCGCGCCGACGAGCATCTGACCGATCGAGAGCTTGTCCGCAAAATGAAGGAGATCGACAAGGCGCGTTCCCGCACGCGAGATTTCCTGACGGGAAGTGAATGGGGACAGTGCGAAAGTTATCACCTGACCGTCAACACAGGAGACTGGGATTTGAAAGCCCTTGCCGTCGCCGTTGCCGCATTTGCGGAAAAATGGTTTGAAAGCAAAGAATGAGCATTCGCCTTTCCGATCATTTCACATACAGAAAGCTGCTTCGTTTTACCCTGCCGTCCATCGCCATGATGATCTTTACCTCGATCTACGGTGTGGTCGACGGGTATTTTGTTTCCAATTTTGCAGGTAAGGAACCGTTTGCAGCCGTCAACCTGATCATGCCGTTTATCATGGTCGTTTCCACAGTCGGGTTTATGCTCGGCACCGGCGGGACCGCGCTCGTCTCCAAGACCTTCGGCGAAGGCGATCCGGACCGCGCAAACCGGTACTTTTCGCTGTTCGTCTATGTCTCGTTTATTCTGGGCATTCTGTTTTCGATCCTCGGAATCGTCTTTCTTCGCCCGATCGCAAGGATGCTCGGCGCCGAAGGCACACTTCTTGACAACTGTGTTGTATACGGACGGATCGTCATTGCGGCAATGCCGTTTTTCATCCTGCAGCTGCTGTTTCAAAGCTTCTTCGTCGCCGCAGAAAAACCGCATCTCGGTTTCTGGGTGATCGTTGCCGGCGGCATCGCCAATATGATCGGGGACGCCGTTCTCGTCACACTTCTCCCGCAGGAATACAAGCTCGTCGGCGCAGCGATCGCGACCGCGCTCGGGCAGGTCGTAGGCGGCGGCGTTCCGCTGTTCTATTTCTTTCGGAAAAACAGCAGCATCCTGCGGCTCGGCAAGACACGTTTCGACGGAAGAGCGCTATGGAAAGCGATGTCCAACGGGATGTCGGAGCTGGTCAGCAGCGCGTCCATGAGCATTGTCGGCATGGTCATGAATGTTCAGCTGATGAAATATGCCGGCGAGGACGGCGTTGCGGCATACGGCGTTATGATGTACGTCAATATGATCTTTGCGGCGATCTTCATCGGGTACTCGATCGGCACCGCGCCGGTCATCGGCTTTCATTTCGGCGCAGGGAATCGTACCGAGCTCAAAAGTCTGCTGAAAAAGAGTCTGCTTTTGCTTCTGATCGGCGGCATACTGATGGTCGGTGCAGCCGAAGGTCTTGCAAGGCCTTTGGCGTTGCTGTTTGTCGGATACGATGCGGAGCTGATGGCGCTCACCGAATCCGGTTTCCGGATCTTCGGTCTGTCCTTCTTCTTTATCGGCTTTGCGATCTTCGGCTCCGGCTTCTTTACCGCGCTGAACGACGGCGTGACCTCAGCGATCATTTCTTTTCTGCGCACGCTCGTATTTGAGCTCGGCGCGATCCTGCTGCTGCCTCTGCTGTTCGGCATCAACGGACTTTGGTTCTCCGTCGTCGTGGCAGAGCTGATGGCAACCCTGTTGTCCTTCCTGTTCATGCGGATCAAGCGCAAACGGTTCGGATACTGATTACAACACGATAAAAGGAGGGGTCGATGCCCCTCCTTTGTGTTGAGATCCGTTATTTCAGCTTAAGCGAACCGAGCTTCTCCATCGTGCCGAACGAGAGCATGACAACCTTGCTGTCGGACACGACGTAGAACACATCGTCGATGAACAGTCCGCGCGCATCGGAGAACCACCAGTCGTCGTCGGACAGCTTGATCCGTCCGACCTCCGTAAAGCCGTTTTCATCCGCACGGAACACCAGATAGTAATCGTCGGCCGGGAACGCGACCGTTCCGGTTGCCGCATCGACAAACACCGCCTTGTGATTGAACTGTACCGAGGTGTAGTTCGTCTCCTTGACGGACAGCTTGAAGGCTTCCCTGACGTTTGCCGGATCGGAGATGTCGAACATGGACAGCTTCACGTTCTCGGTCCAGCCGTGCTCCTCGTCCGCGTCGTAGCCGATGCCGAGCAGTCTGCCCTCGCCGAACGGATGCAGGTACGCCGAGAATCCGGGGATCTTCAGCGCAGACAGCACCTTCGGGTTGCTCGGATCGGACAGATCTGCCGCAAACAGCGGGTCGACCTGACGGAACGTCACGAAGTATGCCGTATCTCCCATGAACCGCACGGACTGCACACGTTCGTCCTTTGCAAGCTCCTGAATGGTTCCGACGACGTTCAGATCGCCGTCCAGCACATACAGCGCGCAGTCGCTCGAATTGTTCCATTCATAGGTGTCGATGCCGTCCGTCCAGATGATCTCTTCGTTTTCGCTGTGCGTCACGACGACACGGAAATAGCCGTTGTACGCGTCCATACTGAACTGGTTCAGAAGCGCTCCGGAGATCTTTGTGCTTGCAACCGCTTCGATCTGTCCGTTGTCAATCGTGAAGCGGAACAGATTCGTATCCGTGCCGCTGGTTCTTCTGACGAAATGCTTTCCGTTCTTGTCGGTCTGCTCGTCGCTCTGCTCGTTTCTCCATTCCTGCGAGCCGATCAGAAGGTCCGTGCCGCTGCAGTAGACCGTATCGCATCCGCCGAGCACCGCCTTGTTCGAATCATACGCGCTGCCGTCGGCGGCGTTGATCGTCGTGATGACGGTAAAGCCGTTCTCTTTTGAATTGGGATTGACATAGATATCTCCCGGCTGCAGCGTCTTTTCACTGCCGTTGGTCACGATGGTCGGACAGTACTCGATCGGCTTGACTTCGTCGAACAGGATGCTGTAAACACGGTAATCCGAAACGATCACCAGAAGATTGTCGATCAGCCGCGCCGTGCGATAATTGCCCTGCTGCTTGAGCGTCGCGATCTCTTTCGGTGCGCTGCGGTCGCCGAGGTCATAGACCTTCGCGAACGTGTACTGCGAGTCAGTCCCGTACCCGTCCTTGTTCCATTCATAATACGAGCCGAGCAGATACAGCCTGTCGCCGTACAGCATCATTTCGGAATAGTTCTGCCAGAACGTATCGTTCCCCTTCGGCATCTTCAGCTTGATCGTGGAAACGATCTTTGTATCCTTGCCGTCGGCTGCGAGAATGTAGACCTTGTTCTGCGAATTGCTCAGCACATAGATCCATGTCCCGTCCGTCTTGACGATATCGGCTTCATCGACGCCGACGACCTGATTGTTCGTACCGGAGTACGAAAGGCCGTCGCTGCTGTTGTTCACGCTCTTGACACCGTTGGACTCCGTCAGCAAGGGGGCTCCGGTGGGCATGGGCATCGCATCAGGCATTGCTGCGTCAGCGGGTACTTCGGCTTCTTCTGCCATAACAATGCCGCCCTTCTCGTCGCCGCCATAGAACAACGCGCTGCTTCTTGCACGCATGATCTCTGCGATCTCGTCATAGGACGAAGCCGTTTCGATCGTCTTCGGTTCCTCCGCAAAGGCTGCATCCTGTTTTGCTTCATATGCTGCAGCGTCAACCTTTTCGTAAGCGCCGAGCGCGGCGTTGGCTTCCGCTTCCATATTAGCGGCCTTTGCGCGGTCCTTTGTGCCGCGCAGACCGATCACAAGTGCGACGCAGGCTGCAACTGCAGCGGCGGCGGTCGGGATCGCGATCCACCACTGTTTCCGGCGGACCCGCTTCTCGCGTTCGGCACGTCTTTGAACAGCTTCGGCTGCTTTGATCTCGTCGAGCAGGCTTTCCCGTACATGCATTCTGTCGTTTTTGTTCCGATACGATTCCTTAAACATCCATTTCTCCTCCAAGCGTTTCCTTCAGCATTGCTCTTGCACGGTGCAGCCACGATTTGACCGTTGATTCGGTCGTCCGCATAACGGAAGCGATCTCCTTTACGGAATAGTCCTCATAGTAATACAGATGGATCGCCGTGCGATACTTTTCGGGGAGCTTCATCACCGCATCGTACACGGTCGAGTCCGGCGTCTCGTCCTCTGAGACCAGCTCGCCTGCTGCGTCCTCCGGTACGCTGTGCCGACGGAACGCGCTGCCCAAAAGGGACTTTGCACAGTTGATCGTGACCTTGATGAGCCACGCCTTTTGATGCTCGGCGCTCGCAAACGACGGATTGTTTTTCAGGCACCGCAAAAAGACCTCCTGCACGACATCCTCTGCGTCGGCTGTACTTCTTGTCCGCACCAACGCGAGGCGATAGATCATATCGCCGTAGGTATGGAACAGAGTATCGAGGTCGTTGTTAACGGGCTTCCTTTGCTCGATTTGCATGCATGTTTCCAACGGTTTTTCGCTCCTCATCAATAATACCGCAGTCCGGCGGTTCAGGTTGCATCATTTCAACGGTTTTCAGCGTATTTCTAAAAAATGCGGCGCGCGTTCGTCTCTGCGTACGTGCGCCGTCGTTGCGTTCAGTTTTTCAGCTGATGCAGCAGCGTCTCATAGATCGCCTGCATCATTTTTGCCTGCGTCGCGTCGTCCTGCAGCTTGCTGCGCTCGGACTTGTTGTCCCAGTTGCCCATGATCAGCAGCACACACGGACAACCGCACGCATTTGCGACTGCGTCGGACTTGACTTCAACGCCGTTCTTTTTGCCGTTCTGGATCTGAATGCCCGATTGTGCGGAATACGCTTCGATCAGCGCCGCGCCGAACGCCTTGTTCTTCTTCGGCGCCTGTACATAACAGCCGCTCGTGTTCGCGGCGATATGATTGCACATCAGACGAAGTGCGATGTCGCAGCCGCCGTTCTTGATCGTTTTTGCGCGCGCCGTATTGCTGACGGACTTTTTGTTGTTTTCGCGCGTGATGACGACCTCTGCGCCCTTGGATTCCAGAAACTCGCCGAGCTTTTGCGCAAACTCCAGGTTGAATTCCGCTTCGGCCTTATACTTGGATCCGCCGTCGCGCGTCGGGTCAATGCCGATCGTGAAGCCGTCAAGCGGCGCGTTCGGATCCCTTGTCGGACCGGCCGAGCTGTCCGGATCGGGTGTTTGCGTGTCGATCGGCGGCGGCGTCGGCGTTTCGGGCGCGGGCGTGCCGATCTCCGGCGTCTCAACGCCCGTGACCGGTGTTGCGGTCGGCGCCTGCGTTGCCGCCTTTGTCGTCTCGGCGACCGGCTCCGTCGTCGTCTGTCTGTCATCGTTGATCAGCTCCGATTTCACGCAGCCCAGCATTTGCCGGACATAACCGCCGCGGATCAGAAACACCGCGCCGACGATCAGGCCGATCGCCAGTACGATCATTGCGCAGAACAGCGAAAATCCAAGCGGATTGCTGATCCGGAAATGCTTTTTTCGCGTTTTGATGCGTTTCATCGGATGCCTCCTTGAGACCGATTTGTCGGCTTTCATTGTATCACGCATTTTGCAAATCGGAAGAGATTTTGCATTTCGTTTACAAAAAAGATAAAAAAGCACGCATAAAAGCGATACAAATTCCGGAAAATATGGTATCATATTCCTATGCCGAATATTTGTGCACATCTGATCTTCGGCGCGCATATCGCCGACGCGGTCAAAAAGCCGCTTGCTTCGCTCGGACAGGAGTACTTCCTTGGGTGTCTCGGTCCGGACTGGTATTTCTATGACCGTTTACCGCCGACGCCGTTTACGCGCAATCAGAAAAAGCACGGCAACGCGCTCCACGCACTCGACTGCGAAGTTCTGTTTTCCGCAATGGCAGACGCCGCAGGCGATTCCATGCGTCCGTTTCTGTACGGGTTTTTGACGCATATAGCGCTCGACAGCACCATGCACCCGTACGTCGAATTCGAGCATGTCGGCAACGCGCATTCCCGCTTTGAGGGCGTGATCGACTCAGTCATATACAAGGAGACCTGCGACGTCTTTCCCTACCGTGATGTATTCTTGGCGAAGGCCGATGCACGTCCGCTCGATGCGCTGCTCTCCCGTGTGTCAAAGGATCTGCTCGATGCAAATGTTTCCGGCGCATATGTGCGCGGTATCCGCAAGTTCAAACGGCTTGTGCCGCTCATGTACGACCCGCACAACACGCGCTACCGGTTTATGCGTCGGCTCGAACGACTGTTTCACAAGCCCGGCGTCGTATCCGATCTTCTGATCGGTCCCGATCATGAGGACCTTGACGACTGCATGAACGTTTCACGAAAAAAATGGACCTCGCCCTTCAATCCCGGCATATCCGGCAACGACAGCGTTCCCATGCTCTTCTCCAAGGCCGGCGCGCTTGCGGTCGCCATGATCCGCGCGTTCGATGAAGGCGATTCGGAAACGCTTTCCGGGCTGCTGCACAACCGCACGATGCAGAAAGGACTGCTTCCATGCTGAGATCGTGCTGCTTTACGGGACACCGAGACCTGCCTCCCGCCGGATCGGACGAACGCGCATCTCTGCTTCTGAAGCTCGAAGCCGCCGTTTCCGACGCGGTCAAGGACGGCTGCCGCCGTTTCATCGTCGGCGGAGCAAAGGGCTTTGATCTGCTGGCGGCCGAATGGATCCTTACGCTGAAAAAAGTCGATCCGTCGATCGTTCTTTCGGTCTATGTGCCGCATCGCGGGCAGGAGGATCACTATCCTGCAGCGGATCGCAGGCGTTACCGCGCTCTTCTGGACGGCGCGGACGAGGTCCTGGTGCTGTCCGACGGATACCATTCCGGCTGCATGCGCGAACGAAATGCGCGTATGGTCGCAGACGCAGCTGTTTGCATCGCCTATGTGCGACGCTCGCCGAGCGGCTCGGCCCAGACAATGCATATGGCGGAGGCGAAGGGCCTGACCGTCCTTCGGATTTGATTATGACGGCAAAAACGCAACCATCCCCCATCCGGCTGATCCCGATGTGCTTTCTCCTGTCGCTTCTGCTCTTGTGCGCTGCGGAGTGCTTCGGTTGGTTTGCGCTGCTCCTGTTTCTGCCGCTTGCGCTCTGTATGCTGCCGCTGTATGCGGAACGGCTCTGGGGCTTTGCGATCCTGTCCGATGTATTGATTGCGGCGGTCGTACTGTTTCTTCCGCTCCCGCATTACGCTTGGCTTGCGTTCGTCTGTGTGCTCGCGCCGTATGTGCCCGTTCGCCATGCGCTGCGCAATCTGAAAAAGCCGTACGCGGTGACGCTGTTCTCGATCGGCATCGTGCTTGCATGGACTGCCGCCGTCCTGCTCGGATTGCATTTTCTCGGCATCGGCATGCTTTCGCTTCTTCCCCTGCCGTTGACGATCCTTGCGGGGCTTGGGCTTCTGTTCTTTCTGTTTTTGCTGGACGCCGCGTATCAGCTTTGCCTGAAATGGTATGAAAAGCGTTTGCGTCGGTTTCTTCTTCCGCGCGCATAGATAAGATCCGTTCGCGGCATACTGACCGTATGTACGAGCAAAAAGCCCTCCGAATCTACAAAAGTCTGTACCGCCGACGCCGCCGTCGGCGGTTTGTTCGCATCCTGCTGATCGGATTGCTTGCACCGCTTCTCATCGGCTCTGTCTGGCTGTTTTCACAGGATGCATGGCACGCGCTCGACCTAAAGAAGATCGTTCATGCGGACGAAACGCTGTTGATCAAGGATCGCGACGGGAAGATCGTTTCGCGCCTGTATCTGCATGAAAACCGCGTGTCCGTCGATGTACGCACCCTCCCCGCCCACGTCAAAAACGCGTTCCTTGCGGCTGAGGACGCGCGCTTCTATTCGCATCCCGGATTCGACCTGATCCGCATCGCGGGCGCCGCGCTGCACGATCTGCGCGCAGGGTCCTATGTCGAGGGAGCCAGCACGATCACACAGCAGCTCATCAAGCTGACGCATCTGAGCGCGGTTAAGACGCTCGACCGCAAGGTTGACGAGGCGATCCTCTCCTATCAGCTCGAAAAGCAGTTTACCAAGGATGAGATCCTTTCCTTTTACCTGAACCGCGTGTATTTCGGCGGCGGGTATTACGGGATCGAAGCTGCCGCCGAAGGGTACTTCGGCGTCCACGCAAGCGAACTGTCGCTTGCACAGAGCGCACTCCTTGCGGGCGTGCTGAAATCGCCTGCTACGTACGCGCCGCATCTTCGGCCGGAGGCCTCGGTCGGCCGTCGCGGCGTGATCCTCGATCTCATGGCAGAGTACAAGATGATCGACAAGACAGAAGCCGAGTCCGCCAAGACCGAACCGCTTGTGCTCGTTCCGGATACCGTCAAGCAAAAACACGATTCCTATATTGACCTTGCTTTGACCGAGGCATGTTCGCTTCTCAACTGTGATCTTGACAGTCTGCTGACCGGCGGATACACCATTGAGACCGCGATGGATGCAAATGCGCAGCGCATTGCGGAAAACGCATTTGCAAACGATGCATATTTCCCGTTTTACGGCGATGAATCGTCCGAAGGCGCAATGGTCCTGATCGACGCAAAGACCGGCGGCGTGTCCGCAATCGTCGGCGGACGTGATACAAGCGCCGCGCTCGGCTTCAATCGCGCAACGCGGATCCGTCGTCAGCCGGGAAGCGCAATCAAACCCATCCTGGTCTATGCGCCCGCGCTTGAAGCAGGCTATACCGCCGCGTCGATGCTGCTGGATGATCCGTCTGATTTCGGTGATTACACGCCGAGAAACGCAAGCGGGCGCTATGAAGGATGGGTCACGATGCGCGAGGCCGTCCGAAAATCGCTGAATCTGCCCGCCGTCTCTTTGTTTCGCGAGCTCGGCGTCCAGCCCTGCAAGGCGTTTGCGACGCGTATGGGCATTCGCTTTGACGTGCGCGACGACTCGCTTGCGCTCGCGCTCGGCGGGTTCACCTACGGTGTTTCTCCGTATCGTCTGTGCGGTGCATACGCGGCGCTTGCGGCAGGCGGCATATATCGGGAGCCGTATGTGATCACGCGGATCACCGACCGGGCGGGCACGGAGCTGTATCGACATGAAACGAATGCTTCACGTGTCATGTCGGAAGGCAATGCGTTTATCCTCACTTCCCTGCTCACCAGCGTTGCGCAGGAAGGCACGGCAAGCATGCTCTCGACGCTTCCGTTCACGCTGGCAGCCAAAACCGGTACGGTCGGTGACGAAACGGGCAATCGCGATATCTGGCTGGCCTGCTACAATCCCGAATACGCTGCCGTAGTCTGGATGGGCTTTGACGATGCAAGCGGCGGACGCTGTCTGCCGCGCGACTCAGGCGGCGGTTCGTATCCTGCCATGCTGCTTTCGGACGTCTTTTCGGCGCTGTATCCGGAGGGTATCGCACCGGAGTTTTCCGTACCGGCCGATGTGATCCGCGTTCCGCTCGACGCGGTCACGCTGAAGAACGAGCATATGGCCGTGCTTGCAAACGGACTGACGCCCGGCAGCAAAACGGTCTCGGAGTATTTTGTTCGCGGGACCGAACCTGTGGAAATCACACAGTACTGGCAGATCCCGGAGCCTCCGACCGATCTCAATGTCGTTTTGTCCGGCGGTGTCGCCGAGATCACCTTCATGCCCCCGTCCCGATACATGCGTTACCGGCTGTACCGCGAGGATGCTTCGGGGTTCTCCGTTCTTCTGGAAACGTTTGAGAACGCCGTCTACCCGGTTTCGTTTTCCGACCCGGTCGATCATCTGTATGGTGAATATGCATACTATATCGTGCCGGTCCATCCATCGCTATCGTCGGACGGCGAACCGCTGTGCGGACGTTCCAGTGAGAAGAAATGGATCTCCATTTGGCGTTCTCTCCCTTTTTTGCCATGAATTTACACTTTCTTTGCATTCGAAGGTTGACGAATGAGCGAAATTATATTATATTGTAAATAGGATAAACATATTTTGTGTTTCCGCAAATATGATAATGGAGAGTGAGTAAAAATGGATTACAAGGCCTTGGCAGCCAACATCGAGAATCGTGAAGGATTCGGAACCCAGGAATGGGTCTACCGCGTTTTGCGTTCGGGTATCGTAAACGGTGTTCTTCCCGGAGGAATGCAGCTGAAGCAGGATGAGATCTCTGCTGCGCTGAATGTCAGCCATATCCCCGTACGTGAAGCGCTGCGTCAGCTGGAGGCACAGCAGCTTGTTACGATCCACGCAAACCGCGGCGCGACCGTGACCGAACTTTCCCGTGAGATGCTCATCAACACCATGCAGGTTCGTGCCGCGATCTCTACCGCTTTGCTTGCTGTTGCAATCCCCCGCATGACAGAGGAAGATTTTGCTGAGCTGGATGCGATTCTGGACGAGCAGCGCCGCACCAGCGAGCTCTTAAAGTCCGAGGATCTCAACATGCACTTCCACGAAGTGCTGACCGCAAAGGCGAACAATTCCGTCGCCGATATGCTGATGGAGATCATCCATGCAAACATTGATCGGTATCTCAGAAGCGGCTTCTACAGCGACGCGGCAGAGCGCGAGATCTCGGTCGGCGAGCATGAAAAGATCCTTGCTGCGTGCAAAGCACGCAATGTCGACGAGGCGGTTCGCCTGCTGCACGCGCATATCATGGACGCCGCCGCGCTGATCCCCGAAAACGTACGATAAAGCCCGACTTGCAAACAGCCGCCCGAACCCGGGCGGCTGTTTCTTACGGCATTGCAAGATACTCCCATACAAGAACCGATGAAACGGCGACGGCGAGCAGCAGCAGCACGCCGATCGAAACGGCCTGTGCGCCGCGTTTCCTTTCGGCACTGTGGATCAGATACAGCGCGCCGCAGCCGAGCGGCGCCATCGAAAGAATCAGATACAGAATCATATGCTCACTCCGTTTCCGGATCGTGCGGACTGTGCGAAAGCATCACATTGACCTCGAAAACGACACGCATTGTACGGTAATCCGCCTTCCAGTCGTACGCCTCCCAATCGGCTGCGGAATAGAACCGTTTTACCGCATACCGGCCGAAGCCCATTGCGTCGCTGTTTACATGCTGCAGCGCTTTCAAAACCGCATCAAGCTCCGTTTCAAGCTGTGCTTCCAGATATGCCTTCAGCGTTTCGCTCTCCATTGCGATCGTCTGCGGCGCATACGGATCCGCTTCAAGATACACGGTCACGGACGCCTGCTGCCCGTCGATGCGGATCTTCGGCGCGTGCGTCCGGTACAGTGTCACACGAATCGTGTATCCGTCAGGCAAGCGGAACGCCAGCTCTCCCCTTCGGAACGCACCGGTCACCATCAGTGTCTCCATCGTGTGTCTGCCGTCCAGCACACCGACCATGCGATCGCCGTCGAATACCGCGCTGCCCGCAACAGATGTATTCAGCAAGCTCTCCACCAGCAGCGAACCGCCTACGATCGGATAGGCCTCGCCTCCCGGCAGGTCCTCCGTCAGCGTGTATTCATTTGTTCCCGCATATGCAAGCATTGCATCAAATCCGGCACCCGATACGGCTTCCAGATACATGCTGTAACCCGTATCCGGCGTGATCCCGGACGACTTTTCAAGATCCCCCACTGCAGTCTTGATCCTGCGAAGCGAAGGATCCGCCTCGGAGATCCAGCCCTCGAATACGTCGCGTATCGGTTCTTTTGCGATCACGACGCGCAGGTTCGGCCAAAGGTCCGGCTTGCCGAACGCAAAGTTCAGAAACTCGGTTTGTTCTCCGCTGCGCGCAAGGTCCTCACCGATCGCCAGCAGCGAAGCACGTGCAAAACTCAGCCGGCTCGGATACGCAGCATTCAGCGTTTCATACGCCTCCGAGAACGACATTGCCTCCGCAGATATCACTTCGTTCCTGACCTTTGTTTCCTCCGATCCGCCGGGCGATGAGACAACCAGCGTGACAAGGTACGGCATGGTCGTTCCGCGTTCGACGCCGACGTTCAGCACATATGCGTATTCGTCTATGTTCTTCGACTGCATGCACGAGCAAAGCAGCGTGAGACAGAACAGGATCATTCCGATGCGGCGCATGTACGCGTCCTCCTTTTTCGCCTGATCAGGATCAACGGGATCGGCACGGAGATCAGTGCCCAGCTGTTTTGATAGAGTCCCTGCAAGACGGCGACCGTCAGCTCGGAATCATAATAGAGCACGAGCATCAGCGTCACGGCAATCCCGGACAGAAGCAGCGCGGGCGGGCGCGAATCCCTTACGCCGAATGTCTTTGCGAACAGCACGCAGGCTGCATACAGATAAAACGCCGCAATCAGCACTGCAGCGCCGAGCCACAGAAACAGCACTGCACGGTCGAGCCGCAGTGTCGGATTCTCCGCGCGTACCTCGACAAGCATTCGATAGAACGGCGACGGCATCATTTTCAGCTCGGTATACGGAAACGTGAGCGACAGGGCAAACAGCGCTGCGGCCGCGGTCAACCCGCCCGCGATCGCGCCGATCCGTCCGGCGTTGCGCATGGCCATACGATCCTGCGTACCCTCTCCGATACACAAAAGCGCGAGAAGCGGCGCGCATGTACGCAGCTGCGCGCTGCCCGCCAGCATAAAGATCCCGTACGGATCACGGAACGGGATCGGATACAGCCGATACCACCGGTACTGACCGAGTCCGGAAAGCAGTGCGGCCACGATCGACAGCAGCAGGATCGGAAGCAGCACACGCGCGGTCCGTACGATCGTTTCCGCGCCGAGTACAGTCAGCAGAAACAGGCTCGGCAGCAGATACAGGCACACCGTTACCTGCTTGGATTCGACGAATACGTATTCCGTGACTGTCACAAGAAAACTGCCGAGCGGCTGGATCGCCGCAATCAGGAGCGCAAGGATCAGCGGCACCGCAAGCGCTTTCTTCCATCGCGCATCGCCGATCAGCGCGGACAGATCGTTGCCGCCGCGTACACGCAGCGCCCAAACGACCGCTTCAAACAGCAGCAGCGATTGGATCAGCGCCAGGATCTGCACCAGATAGGATGCGTTTCCGTTGCCGAACAGTGCGCGGCTGTCGAACGAAAAGCAGCCGCCGATGAACGATGCAAGCAGCACGATCGCCGCGCTTTCCTGTTTTCCGAAAGTACCGATCCGCAGATTCATACGCGCCTCCGTTCCGTGTTCGACCAGTCGTCTGCATGCGCTCTTTGCTGAAGCTTTCCCGAAAACAGCAGATGCTCCCGATGCTTCGTCACCGGCGCATAAGGCGTGAAGAACGGTACGCCGAACGACTTGACTGAACACATGATCGCCGTTGCGCACAGTCCGATCAACGTGATCCCCAGCAGCCCGCCGAGCGTAGCAAAGATACACAGCAGGACCCGGTAATACGCTGCAGCGACCTGCGCGCTGTAATCGGGGATCGTAAAGTTGCCGAGGCCGGTCAGTGCAACGATGATCAGCACAACGGTCGAAACGATATTGGCCGATACAGCCGCCTGTCCGAGCAAAAGTCCGCCGATGATGCCGATGGCGTGTCCGATGGACCCCGGCACGCGAAGACCTGCCTCGCGAACCAGCTGAAAGACCAGAAGCAGGAAAATCATTTCCATCCACAGCGGCAGGAACACCATTGCACGCGATGCGATCACCGTTTCCAGGATCTCGCTCGAAAGCTGTCCCGGATGATGCAGTGCAAGCGCAAGGAAGTACGCCGGCAGATAGGTCGACACAAGCGCGCCAAGCATGCGAACGATGCGCACAACCGTCCCGACCGGCTGGCGCATATCGCGGTCCTCACCGCTTTCCATCAGCGTTCCGATCGTGATCGGCAGCACGCCCGCAAGCGGACAGCCCTCGACCAGCAGCGCGATCCGCCCGTCGAGCACAGCCGAAGCCGCGCGGTCCGGACGTTCGGTTTTCAGCATCTGCGGCAGCGGCAGATAGGTGAAATCCTCAATCAGCTGTTCGATCCGTCCGACGGTCAGGCGCATATCTGTCGAGATCGTATCCAACCGTCTTTTTACCTCGTTCAAAAGTGTCGGATTCACCGTCCCCTCCAGATATGCAAGCGCAAGCTGGGTCCGGTTCGACCCGCCGGAATCGCGGAATTCGCAGACAAAGTCCGGACGCTTCAGAATGCGTCGCATGAGCGTTACGTTTGTGCGAATGTTTTCCGTGAACGCTTCCTTTGGTCCGAGGATCGTCGTCTCGTTCTGCGGCGCGCCGACCGGTCGCGACACAAACCCGCGCGTATCGCAGAGGATCGCCTCCCCCGTCCCGTCGAGCAGAATTGCCGTCCGTCCTTCTGTGATCGCGCGGAGCACATCCTCCCGGCTTCGGGACAGTTCCGTTTCCTGCATGGACAGCGCATGATCCCGAAAATAAGCAGGCAGCTCCTTTGCGCCGACCGTTTCACGCATGCGGAATGCGGGACGCAGAATGAAATCCGCGACCTTCGTATCGTCCGCCATGCCGTTCAGATTGACGGCAAGCGCTCTTCTGTCCGCACCGATACAGAACGGCCGAAGGATCAGGTCTGTGTTGATCTTCGCATGAAAGCATTCGCACAGCCAGTCGCGGTTTTCGTCGAGGCGACTGGACAGCGTTCCCTTCTCCCCGGTTCGTTTCGCGCGCCGCGCCCGGCTGCGTGCAAAAAAGGACGGCGTCCCAAGGGACTCCGTCTCTCTGAGTTCAAAACGCGTGTACGGCGCATCAAATTGCAGCAGTCTGCGGATCGCTTTCTTCATATGGAAAGCATGCGCAGTCTTCCGTGTTTTATACCGTTATGAAATCGGTCCGCTCCCTGACGATCCCGTGATCGAATTCAAACAGACGAAGAACGGACGACGCTTCGCACGCAACCGACAGCATATATTCGGTATCGAGCCGGATCAGAACCGTGCGCAGCGATCGATCCGTCGCGTTCTGTTTGATTGCGGGCATCGTCTGGTCTGTGCTGCGCTTGAACGCAGCTTCCTTGCGCGTCCACAGGTACGGAACGCGCAGCCGTTCCGGCAGCGATCGCAGCATCGCTTTTTCAACGTCGTTTGCGATCCGATCGATCAGCGTCTGCCGATACCGTACATCCTCTGCAGGTTCGATGTCAATGCCGACCGGCAAATTGGAAACAGCGGCGGCAACCGCCGTTCTGCAGTGCGACAGCGAAATGCCGCACACCGCCGACGACCATCTTCCCCTTTCGTCTTTTGTCAGCCCGGCCGTTTCGGCGTCAAGCCCGTAGCTGTGCTCCAGGCCGTTCAGCAGCACTTCCCACGCCCGGTATCGCTGTGCTTTGACCGCATCGCTGTCCGTTGCGTCGATCTGCTCCTGCCTCTCCTTCGGTAACACCGGCTCGTATGCGACCGTATCCGGAATCCTTGCGATATACACATCGGTGACCGGAAGTCTGCAGGAAAACCATTCCGGCTCCATTTCCGTAAACCCTGCTGCCTCAAACATTCGGCGGCTTTGCATATTGAAAGAATAGATGTTTGCCTTGACCTCCGAAAAGCCTTTTTCCGCCGCAAGCGCAAGCATGTCGGCGATGCAGCGGCGTCCGATATGGCGGTTCTGATACTCCGGCGCAACGACGATGCAGATCTCCGCGTTGTCGCGCAAGGTTACATCGCCCGCAAGCGCACCGCGATACCGGATATAGAAGCATTCCCCGTGCGTGCTCAAATACGAATACATGCGGCCGAGCTTCTCCGCTGTATACGGCTCGTCGACGTTGTCGACCTGCTTCACCAAAGCGGGGTCCTGATACCACGGCAGCGTCGTTTCCGGATCCGGATAGTACGGGATCAGCATAATCTCATCGTCTACAATGCGTTCCTTCATGCATTTTCCTTTCCGCGTTCACGGGTAATCAGCCGCATCAGCACAAATGTGATAGCACCGGACATCAGAATCACCAGAAGGTCGACCGGCGCAAGAACGATTCCGGGCAATCCGGCAAAGAAGATGCCTTCGCCGTACCGATACAGATGCCCGTGCAGCAGGATCATTTCTCCGACATACATCAAAAGCGTCGTGATCGCAGACGCCGCGGCAGGGATCCAGACCGCCGCAGCGCGTCTGCGTTTGATTACCAGCGATCCGACAAAGACGCCGAGCGTCACACCGAGCAGAATAAAGAATGCGGACATCAGCGAAGCGGACAGCGGAGAAACAGTGATGCTGCCATCGCGGTAGAATGCCGTGAAGCACGCGAGGATGCACAGGCCAAGGAAGAGCGCGGCCGCAACTGCCTGCAGAATCAGTGCCTTTCTTCTGTGCGTATCGCCGGTCCGCACCATCTGCGCAAAACCGTAGAGGCAGTTCAATATCGCAAGGATCAGCACGACCGAGATCATGTAAAAATGCAGCTTGAACATGGGATCGTACTCGCCCATCAGGACCTCGACCGCCGTCAGCTGCTTGTACTCCGTGACGGTCGTTCCCCATCCTCCCGGCGGCTGATAGCACATCGCCATCTGCCAGGCTTCAAGCTTTGTTACGGTTTCCTCCGCTGTCACAATGATCCATTCTTCAAACAGCAGCTCAATCCCGAAGAACGCGCCGACCGACAGCACCGCGCCGCCGACGAACGCAAAGCGCTTGAGCAGCTTGACAAACAGCGGCAATACGAGCACACCGAGAATGACCGCAAATGCGATCGGCGTATAGGGAATCACGTACTTCGGGTAGTTTTCCTGCATCACCGTACCATCGCGGATCATATCGACAAACACGCGGACGCCCATCATCAGCGGATAGATCGAAATGAGCAGCACGCCTAGCACAGCCAGCAGCCAGTAAACGGTCAGCTTCCTTGTTTTCATATTCGTTACGCTCCTTTCATGCAGCATTGGTCAGCAGGATATACGCGATCACACACGCCAGAATACCGAACCCGACAGCGGATGCGACCGTCATTTTGCGGAAGGATACGATGCGCTTTATGCGCGTGCGAAGCCTTGCTCCGCCGAACGCCGAGGCAAAGACCGTCAGGCTCTTCTGCGCGTTCAAAAGCGTATGCGCGTACCGTTTTTGTTCCTCTTCCGACAGCTTTGACAGCACCGATTCGTCGCACGCAAGCTCGACGTCGGACAGATACAGCTTCAGAAACACCCACGCAAGCGGATTGAACCAATGCAGCGCCGCCGCACAGAACGCGATCACGCGCCACAGGTTGTCCAGTCGCCGGATGTGTCTCTGCTCGTGAAGAACGATCAGGTCGAGGTCTTCGGAATCGAAAAGCTGTGTCGGAAGAATGATCCTCGGACGGAAGATCCCGTATGCCGCGGGGCTAGTGATCTTGTCAGAGCAATACACATTGTCATGCATCCGCACGGCGTCCCTGAGTTCGGACACCGTCGCAAGATACACGATGATCATCGCAAGCAGCAGCGCGCCTGCAATCACAGCCCAGACGATCGACGCGATCCGGAATACGTCGGCAAGCAGGTCGATCTTATATTCGATCGGAAAGTAGTGCTTTGCCGCCATTGTGTAGTTCGTCATTGTGGCAATTCTGCTGTTGTCAAAGATCTCGACCGTCCTTGTCGTATATCGCGACAGCAGCGACAGAAGACCGAATCTTCCTCCGATCCCGAACGGAATGAAGAATCGGATCAGCGGGATCGCCCACAGCACAGCAATCACGCGGCGCGGAATATGACGGATCAGGCGCAGCAGCAGGATGACGGCTCCCGCAATCGAACCCGCAATGCTCATATTGAAAAGCCAATAGAAAAGATCTCCCATGCGTTATCTCCGGTCGATCAATGCGCGCAGCTCGCTGATTTCGTCGTCGGACAGCGTTTCGTCCTCCAGCAGCGCGGAAAACAGCGCCTTTTTTGACCCGGCAAAGAGCTTTTCGGCAAGGCCTTTCACCTCGCTTTTCTGGATCTCGCTCCTTGATATCCTTGACGTACAGACAAAGCCGGGGTCCGTCCGTTCGACGTAACCTTTGTCGATCAGTTTTTTCAGTACCGTATAGGTCGTGTTCTTGTTCCAGCCGATCTCTCCTGCCGCGATCAGACTGATCTCCTTTGCGCTGATCGGCTCGCGGCTCCAGATGATGTCCATCAGCTTGAGTTCGCTGTCAAATACCTTCATGCTTCCCTCCGGACTATTTCTGTAGTCCATACTATCACAGTAGTCTGCGCTTGTCAAGAATAAGTGCGCTGTTTCGACGCACCTTGCAAACACGCTATTTGGACCGTGTCATGCGGAAGCTGTCGGCGATCAGATCCATGACCGCATCGTCAGAAAGCGTCTCGTCCAGCGTGACCGTGATCCAGCTTTTATGGTTCATGTGATATGCGGGATAGACGCCTGCGCACGTCGATCGGTCCTCTTCCGGATCGCGTTTCAGATTGAGAGCGTCGATCATCGTTGCGTCGCCGTCCTTCGTCAAAAGCCCCTTGCGGATGTGCATGATCAGCGCAAACCACTTGCCGCTGTCCGTATGACGGAACACGCCGGAATGTTCATGCGGGCTCTTTCCCCACGGGAAGTCCGGCCGGACGCCGTACCGGTCAAGTATCTGCTCCGTGACCCGGTTCGCCTGCTCGGAATCGAACGTGACCTCGCGGCAGCAATGCGCGGCGATTCTTTGCAATACATCCTCGTACGCAGCGCGCACTGCGTTCACATACGCGCCGTTGAAGCGCTCCGCCCGCAGCGGCGCGTAGAGTTCGCCGTTCATGTTGTCGACGACAGATCCCGTGACCGCACCGTCCCCGGCGACCGTGACCGCTGCGGAAAAATCGCCGTTCAGAAAGTCGGTTGTATAGACGTATCCGGCGTCGGTTCTGCAAAAGCCGTAGGAAAGCATCGCTTCTGGAACAAAGCGTCTGCGCGAAAACGCCTTCTCTTCTATCGTCATTTTGTCATCCCTCCGGCCGGTCGATCCGATAGTACTTGAAGGATTCGTCCTCCCCGATCTGCGTAAAGCCGACCTTTTCCAGCACATGCCGGCTGCGCGTATTCGGTCGGATCGAATCGGCGTACAGTGTCGGGATATCGAGCTTGTCAAACACATACTGCACCGCAAGCCGCTCCGCCTGCGTCCCGATTCCGCGATCCTTATACGATGCGTTTTTCAGGCACAGTCCCATCGTCGCGCATTTGCGGTCCTCAATGTTCTTCAGCACGATCTCGCCGACGATTTCGCCGTCAAGCATGATTGCAAGCGGGATCCGTCCGAGATCGATCTGGCGCTGTACATACCGGTCGACCGTTTCCGCATCGTATACGTATGGCTTACACTTTGACGGATCGAGATACAGCTCCGGGCTGTTTTTATACCCCTTCATGTATTGATGATACATTTCGCGCGTCATGGGCTTCAATGTGATGTTCATGCGAATCTCCGATCCTTATGATGGTTCAATGTTTCCGAACAGCCGGCATGCTCCAACCGTTTTGGGGCGGCATTTGCTTTTCTGCAGTATTGTACAGCCTATGCGAGAAACCGCACGATCTCTCCGAACACGGCAGGATCCGGTTCCATCATTCTTTTGGTCGGCTTGTCGCGGAAAAAGGCCTTCTTCTCCTCCGCGGTATTGATCTCCTTGCTGTACACCGCACGGTTGTATTCGCCGATCCAGGCGTTCATCGTGTCCAGCGCCTCTTTGGTATACTGCGGCATGTGCTTTTTGTTCTCGACCGTCATCACGCGCACATTCGGATTGCCGAGCTTCTTTGCCTGTCCGGCGTTGTATCGATAGCCGACCACCGGATCATCCGTCGAATGGATCCACAGAATGCTGTCCTTCGTGCAAGCAAGATACGCCCGATTGTCTAAAGCGGAAAACCGGGGAATGCGCTTCTTTTCATACTTCTTTACGCGGTTTGCGAGAATGCGCAGCTTTACAAAGCCCATCATTTCATCGGCAATGCTCAAAAAGCCGGAGATGATGACCGCGCGCTTTACTTGAGGCAGATCGTTTGCAAGGTTCAATGCCGTATAGCCGCCGAGCGAGTGTCCCACCGGGATAATCTCCTCCTTCGGCGCAAGATGCGCCAAAAGCTCCTCTGCGTCGCGCGTCGGCGCGTTGACGGAGGTTAACCGTTCTCCGCCCGAAGTGCCGCAGCCCGCATAATCAAGCGCCGTCACCCTGTAACCGGCTCTGCACAGCTGCTCTATATCGACCGTGTACGGCGCATGTCCGGCCCCGAGCCCGTGGAGAAACAGGATTCGCTTATCCCTTTTGAACCCCTCGTAGCAATACGTGCAGTACCGGATTTCTACGCCTTCCGAGTTTTGAAACGAGCCGCGCTCGCAGATGAGCCCCGGATAATCCGCAGGGCCCGGAAACGGGATTTCATCCGGATCATATCGCTTCATAAAGTTTTCCCGATACTTCTTTACAATCAAACCCATTTTCGCGTCTCCTTTCATCGGTGCCTGCTTCTGTAAGGAGTATACCATGAATCACGCTCGATATCAATTATGATTCGCGATCTGTCCGCGCAAAACGTACATCGTCTGCAAAGACGGCCTTTGCCATGCAGCATTCACCGCACTGCTGTGTTTTTGCGACGACCGAGTCGTCGCCGCGGCGTTCGAGTCCTCTATCATAACGCCAAACAAAAAAACCACCCGTGCGGCTGGTCGCTGGTCCCCGCAAAATGTTGGTAGCGACAGTGAGCCGTCGTGAGCGCGCTTGCAAGCGAGCAGGCGAACCGAGCGTGACATTTTGCGGAAAGGAGCCGCAGCGGAACAAAGCGCTGCGGCGGCTTGTTTGTAAAGCAAAAAGCCGCCGCAAGCCAAGTGCAGCTTGCGGCGACGTGGCAGGGGCAGAAGGACTCGCCTGCTCCGCTTGTTCAGACTCGTCTGCTCGCGCTCCGCACTTCGCAGCCGGTCTTGCGCTCCGCAGCATCCGCTGAAAACACCGCACTGCGGTGTTTTCGCGTCGACAGCGTCGCCGCCGTGGCGTTCGAGTCCTCTATCATAACGCCAAACAAAAAACCACCCATGCGGGTGGTCTTTTGTTTGGCAGGGGCAGAAGGACTCGAACCCTCAAGAACGGTTTTGGAGACCGCTATGTTACCATTACATCATGCCCCTAATGGTTGCGTTTTTTATTCCATGTTTGATATTTTACCACAGTCGGATATAAAATGCAAGCTTTATTTTGACTCCCGAACGTTCCCGAAGCAGATCCCCTTCCCCTTGCAATTCCTCCCTTCGTATGATATACTTTGTTCAGATCCGTTTTTCGAGGAGGGCAAAATGCGCGCGATCCGATCCTTTGTTTTCGAAACCGCAAACAAAATCACCTTTTCGCAGCTTCCGGAGATCGTTCGCCGCTTTCTTGCGGAACAGCGCCTTTCGGCAAACGTCTTTCTCTATTATCTGGAGTGCTATGACAAGACGGAGCATGCGATCCGGTTTCTGAAATCGCTGGACAACAATCCCCGGATAAAAGAGTTCATCCTGCGGACTTCGCCGGAGACGATCGAGGAAAACAGGAAGATCGTCGAGAACCCGCCCAAAACCGCGCTTGCGCGTGCAGTCACGGACTGCCCGAAGCTCGGCGCCGTAAAAACGTATACGCCGTTTGATGAACAGTACGGCTCCGATCATTTGTACGTGAGCAATATCATCGAACCGACCGAATGCACCGAAGCGGACATGCAGCCGTTTTTTAAGCGCATGGAACGCACGTACGGCCTTTCGGAAGCCGTTTTGTATTACTGCGACGTCGATTTCTTCGGCAAAGTGATCCCGTACGTGCGTGATCTTGCGCCGGTTCAGCAGCGCAGCGAAGCGCTCGGCTATCCGTTCGACGAAGCGGAGACGCTGGATCTTCAGCCGTACGGTTCCATGGTTTGCATCACGCGAAGCGTCGCAGGGCCGCGCTGGAACGATCTCACGCTGTCCGTCGACATTCTGCACGACGGAACGTATTACGATCCGTCGCCGTACTATGAAGCGATGAAGGCGCTCCTGCCGGGGATCAAAAGCAGGACTCTTCTCAGGGTCATCCCGAACGATAAGGAGCAGGCGGCGATCGAAGCGTCGAACGCCGAAGCAGCGCCGCTGATCGCGGAATGCAGCGCATTCCTGTCCGCAAGGCTCTCCCCGGCCGACCGGCAGACGATGCATCAATGCAATTACAGCCTTGCGCCGAAGCTCAAAAAGCTTGCAAAGAACGCCGGCTATTCCTATTCATTCGTTTGGAGCGGCGTGTTCGGAATGAACAAGCGTCTCCCGCGCGGTCATTATCTGAGCATCCTCGTGACCAGCGGGCAGTCCCATTACGACACGACGTTCCATCTGAACTTCGACGGACTCGGCTTTTCTCACGCGCTTACGGAAGTGATGTTCGCTCCGACCGATCAGAGCGAATTTGACGCGTGCGCGGATGCGTTCTTTGCCGCAGTACGCGCGTTTGAAACCGGATTCGCTTCAAAGCTCGACTGCCTTTACGATCCGACCCCGGCATGGTTTTTCCCGAATGACTGAATAACAAAAAAGCACTTCGCGGGAAGTGCTTTTTTTGTGTGTTATTTTGCTTACACGAACTGCACGATATAATCATGCAGATTGCGGTACGCAATGCGCTCGACCTCGGCGGGCGTGAAGCCCTCCGCAAGGAGCGCGTCGAACAGCGCGGGCAGATCGGACGGGTTTTTGAGGTTCTTCGGATAGCGCTGCATGCCGTCGAAATCCGAACCGATGCAAACATGCCCGACGCCGCCGACCGACGCCGCGTGCGAGATGTGCCGAACGATGTCCCGGATCGTCGCATGACCGGATTCATTTAGCTGCGGACCGTAGAAATTGATCCCGACAACGCCGCCCTTTTCGGCGATTGCTTTGATGTATTCATCCCGGAGGCAGCGCGGCGCGTTCATCAATGCGCGGCAGTTGGAATGCGAAGCGAAGATCGGCTGCGTCGAAAGCGCCAGCGCGTCCTCGATCCCGTCGTCACTCAGATGCGACACGTCGAACGCGATACCGAGCCGGTTCATTTCACGAAGAATCTCGCGTCCGGCTTCGGTCAGTCCGCGGCGGCGCTTACCCTGTCCCGCGCCTGCAAGCTCGTTGTCCGAGTTCCAGGTGAACGTCATGGCGCGCACGCCGAGCCGATAAAGATCGCGCAAGATCGACGGCGATGCGCCTAAGGCTTCCGCGCCCTCGACCGCAAGCACCGTGGCGATCCGGCCGGAAGCGGGATCGAAGTCCTTTGTGAGCCGCACAAGCTCCGGATGCGTATCGAGCATGCTGTGATACCGGTCGATCATGATCAGCACCTGTTCGAGCGGCGGGACCTTCAGCGTCGTATCCGCCCATGCAGCAAGGAATTGCAGGGCAACGCCGCCCTTTTTCAGGTTCTCCAGCGTGATCGTCTGGTTCCGTCTCTGTGTGTCGATCGTCCAGCCGTAGTCCATCGCGCCGAACAAATAATCGCAATGCGCGTCAGCCGCGTAAAACTGCATAGCTTCCTCCTAAAATGAAAGGGGTTGTCTGTACAACCCCTTGATGCTTTACAACCCTCCCGTCTCGCTTCGGGATCCAGCCTCCCTTGAACAGGGAGGGCAAGATTGCTCGACTCCCCTGTATAAGGGGAGCTGTCGCCGAATGGCGACTGAGGGGTTGTTTTGTCCCTTATTTCGCGTAATCGACTGTGCGGGTCTCGCGGATGACGTTGACCTTGATCTGGCCCGGATATTCAAGCTCGCTCTCGATGCGCTTTGCAATGTCCTTCGCCATGATGACGGTCTCGGTGTCGCTGACGCGCTCCGGCTTGACGATGATGCGTACCTCGCGGCCCGCCTGGATCGCATAGGAGTAATCGACGCCCTCGAACGAGTTAGCGATCTCCTCCAGTTTTTCGAGGCGCTTGATGTACGCTTCGAGCGTTTCACGCCGTGCGCCGGGTCTTGCCGCCGAGATCGCATCCGCCGCCTGGACAAGCACCGCTTCGATCGAGTTGGGATCGACGTCGCCGTGATGCGCCATGATGCAGTGGATGACCGCGTTGTTCTCGCGATACTTCTTCGCAAGGTCCGCACCGATCTGTGCATGGCTGCCCTCTACCTCATGGTCGATGGACTTGCCGATGTCGTGCAGAAGACCTGCGCGCTTTGCGAGCGCAACATTTGCGCCGATCTCGCTTGCCATGATGCCCGCAAGATGCGCGACCTCGATCGAGTGCCGCAGCACGTTCTGGCCATAGCTGGTGCGGTACTTCATTCTGCCGAGGTAACGGATCAGCTCGTGATGCAGGCCGTGTACGCCGACCTCAAGTACCGCCGCTTCGCCGGCCTCGCGGATGATCTGATCGACCTCCTTGCGTGCCTTCTCGACCATTTCCTCGATGCGTGCAGGATGGATGCGTCCGTCCATGATCAGCTTTTCAAGACTGATGCGGGCGATCTCTCTGCGCACCGGATCGAATGCAGACAGGATGACCGCCTCCGGCGTGTCGTCGATAATCAGATCGACGCCGGTCGCCGTTTCAAGTGCGCGTATGTTGCGTCCTTCGCGGCCGATGATGCGGCCCTTCATTTCGTCATTGGGCAGCGGCACGACGGACACGGTCGCCTCTGCAACGTGGTCCGCGGCGCAGCGCTGGATCGCAAGAGATACGATGTTGCGCGCGCGCTTGTCTGCTTCCTCCTTGGTACGCTGCTCGATCTCGCGGAGCATGACCGCCGCTTCATGTTTGGCTTCCTGTTCGGCACGGTCGAGCACCATGGTCTTCGCCTCGTCGAGCGTGATGCCCGAAATGCGCTCCAGCTCCTCTTCCTGCTTCTTGTACAGGGCGTTGATCTCGTCCTCCAGTTTGTCCAGCTTCTTGGTGCGGTCGTTCAGCTGCTGCTCACGTGCTTCGACACCTTCGAGCTTCTTGTCCAGCGATTCCTCACGTTGGAACAGTCTGCGTTCGTTCTGCTTGAGTTCGTTGCGGCGTTCCTTGATCTCCTTGTCCGCCTCGTTGCGGATGCGGTACGCCTCGTCCTTTGCTTCCAATACTTTTTCTTTGCGGATCTCTTCGGCTTTCTTCTGCGCTTCGTCGTACAAACGCTTCACGGCGTCCTCGGCTTTTTCGACCTTGGCCTCCGCAACGTTCTTCCGATAGAAGTAGCCGATTGCAAATCCGATCGCCGCGCCGACGATGAGCCCCGCGGCAAGCAATACAATGTGCAACCAGTCCACGATATTCTACTCCGATCTATATCAATATAACCGAGCATACTGCCCGGTCATTCCAAAGATTCGTTTCAGGTTTATCGAATATGGTTCACGTACAAAACGGTACGGCAATCGTTCGGCAAATCTATCTACAAATATATCATGAATGCACATGGCAGTGCAGGATTACTCAATAATATTGTAAACGCGATTTCGCACAAAGTCAAGCCGCAATTCCGGAAATGGCGCAGATTCTTTATATTTTCTTAACAAAAAACAGCGCTGCCTTTCTTTCGACAGCGCTGCGTTTAAAAATCGAACAGCGAAATCTGCTTGTTCTTCGGCATGTCGCCGAACGCGCCGACCTGTTCGAGCATCGAGACGATACCGGTATTCGCGCCGGTCTCGTTGGCAAAATCCTCGATCGTGGGATAGGTCACACCGGGCTTTCTGCGCTCGCAGATTGCGATCGCCTGTCCTGCGCCGACGCCGGGGATCGCGTCGAACGGCGGCCGCAGCGCGTTGCCCTCGATCAAAAACTTCGTCGCGTCGGATTTATAGATGTCGACGGGCAGCAGGTCGATCCCGCGAAGGTTCATCTCATAGACGAGCTCAAGGATCGTGACGAGCTCCTTGTCCTTCTTCTTCTCGCTGTCGGTCTTCTGTCCGGAGGACGCATCCTTTTCGATCGCTTCGATCTGCTGTTTGACTGCGTCCGGTCCGCCTGCCGCGCGCGTGATGTCGAACGTGTCCGCGCGTACCGTGAAGTAGACCGCATAGAATGCAAGCGGATAATGCACCTTGTAGTACGCGATGCGGAATGACGACATGGAGTATGCGACCGCGTGTCCGCGCGGGAACATGTACTTGATCTTCTTGCACGAATCGACAAACCACGCAGGGATATTGCCGTCGACCATCGCCTGCTCCATTTCGTCGGTCAGGCCCTTGCCCTTGCGGACGCGCTCCATGATCTTGAACGACAGCGACGCTTCCATGTCGTGCGCAATCAGATAATTCATGATGTCGTCACGCGTGCAGAGGACTTCGGAAAGCTTTGCAATGCCGCCCATAACAAGCGGCTCGGCGTTGTTCAGCCATACGTCCGTGCCGTGCGTGAGGCCCGCAATGCGGATCAGTTCCTCGAACGTGGTCGGACGCGTGTTTTCCAGCACCTGCCGCACAAAGCCCGTGCCGAACTCCGGCACGCCGAGCGTGCCGAGCGAGCAGCCGATGCCGCTAAGGTCGATGTGCAGCGGCTCGACCGTGGAGAACAGCATGCGCGTATCGTGGTCGTCCAGCGGAATCTCGCGCGGATTCAGTCCGGTCAGCGCTTCGAGCATGTGCAGCGCGGTCGGATCGTCGTGGCCGAGGATATCGAGCTTGACAAGGCGATCGTCCATCGCATGGAAGTCGAAATGCGTTGTGATCGTGTTCTTGTCGAC
This sequence comes from Clostridiales bacterium, assembly GCA_918244965.1. Classification (GTDB taxonomy): domain Bacteria; phylum Bacillota; class Clostridia; order Christensenellales; family CAG-138; genus UBA3792. Next base: position 112,778 of record CAKJYC010000021.1, read on the forward strand.
CTTGTCCGCCGGATACTGGATCGGCGTATAATCGTAGACCTCGGTGTATTCGTCGTGATCGCGCGGAACGATGACGATTCCGCCCGGATGCTGTCCGGTCGTGACCTTGACGCCCTCGCAGCCCTTTTCGAGCCGCTGGACCTCCGCCGACGAGAATGTGCGCCCGGTTGCCTCCGCGAACGAATAGACGCATTCAAACGCCTTCCGCTCGGCAAGGCCGGAAATCGTACCGGCGCGGAACGCATGGCCCTTGCCGAACATTTCCTCGACGTACTTATGCGCGACCGGCTGATACTCGCCGGAGAAGTTCAGGTCGATGTCGGGGACCTTGTCGCCCTTGAACCCCAAAAAGACCTCGAACGGGATCTCAAAGCCCTCCTTGCGGAGCATGGTCCCGCATACGGGGCACGCGCGGTCCGGCATGTCTGCGCCGACGCTGTATTGCTCTTTGTCAATATCGAAGTCCGAAAACTTGCACTTCGAGCAGACGTAATGCGGCGCAAGCGCGTTGACCTCGGTGATGCCCGCAAGCATCGCCACGACCGACGAACCGACGGAACCGCGGCTGCCCACCAGATACCCGTCGGACAGCGATTTTTTAACAAGACGCTGCGCCATCAGATACAGCGAAGCGTAGTGGTTGCCGATGATGGAGTTGAGTTCCTTATCGAGCCGCGCCTGCACGATCGGCGGCAGCGGATCGCCGTAAATCTCGTGCGCGCGGGTGATCGCCGTGTTCTTGAGCTCCTCCTCCGCGTTCTCGATCGTCGGCGAATGCGTCCCCTCCGGAAACGGCACAAGCGTACCGCACAGGTCCGCGATCCGGTTCGGTACGTCGATGACGACCTCATGCGCCTTTTCTTCGCCGAGATAGGAAAACTCGTTCAGCATGTCCTCGGTCGTGTGGAACCACAGCGGCGCCTGCTGCTGGGCGTCCGCAAAGCCGAGCTTGCTCATCAGGATCGCGCGGTAGATCGCGTCGGTCGGCTCCAGAAAATGCACGTCGCCGGTCGCAGCAACGGGTTTCCCCATCTGCTCGCCGAGTGCGACGATGCGACGGTTCAGATCGCGCAGGCCTTCGTCGTCCGCGACACGGCCCTCGCGCTTCAGAAACGCGTTGTTGCCGATCGGCTGGATCTCGAAATAATCGTAAAACGCCGCGATCTTTTCAATCTGTTCCTGCGACTCGTTGTTCAGGATCGCGCGGAACAGCTCGCCGGCCTCACAGGCCGAGCCGACGATCAGATCGCTGCGGTACAGCATGAGCAGTGATTTCGGGATCTGCGGCCGTCCGTGCAGATAGTCGAGATGCGACCAGCTGATCAGCTTGTACAGGTCCTTCATGCCCGCCTGCGTTTTGGCAAGCAGAATGATATGGTTTGTCTGCCGTTTTTCCTTTGCCGTACGTTTTTTGTATGCCTCATGCGCGTCCGGCACGACCGGGATGCGATCGATTCCGCGCTCTCTGAGCATGTCGATAAACCGCAGCAGGATCTCGGCGCAGGTGTTTGCGTCGTCGTCCGCGCGGTGGTGGCTGCCCATGTCGATCTCGAAATACGCCGAGATCGTGTCCAGCTTGTGATTCTCCAGCGCGTCGCGCAAAAGATAGCGCGACAGCATCAGCGTATCCGCGTACGGCATCGGGAATGTAACGCCGACGCGATCGCCGTGGTGCGTGATAAAGCCGACGTCGAACGACGCGTTGTGTGCAACCAGCGTACTGCCCTCCGCAAATGCGCGGAACCGTTCCAGAACCTCGCGCGTGGTCGGCGCTCCTTCGAGCATCGCTTGCCGGATACCGGTCAGCTCGGTGATGTTTTTCGGAATCACAACGCCGTCGTCAATGAACGACTGAAAGCGTCCCGTGACCTTGCCCTCATGCAGGCGTACCGCGCCGATCTCGATGATGTCGCAGCTTTCCGCCTTTAGGCCCGTCGTTTCAATGTCGAACACGGTGAAATCGCCGTCCTCGGGGATCGCCTCGCAGTCCGGGATCAGATAGCCTTCAACGCCGAATATCGCCTTGACGCCGGTTGTCTGCGCCGCTTTTGCGGCCTCCGGAAACGCCTGCACGACGCCGTGATCGGTGATCGCAAGCGCTTTGTGCCCCCAACGCTTGGCCGTTTTGAACGCTTCTGTCAGGTTGGTGATGCCGTCCATTGTGGACATGCGTGAGTGCAGATGCAGCTCGACACGCTTTTCCTGTGCGTTGTCCATGCGAAGCGGACGCGGCAGAATGCCGACAGAATCAACGTATACGCTGCGTTCGCCGGTCTTTTTCACGGTCTTGCACACGCCTTTGATCCGAAGGTCCTTGCCGCCCTTCTGCGCGTCGTTCAGCCATTTCAGAAACCGCGCAGCCTGCCATTCCTCCGGAAAGCTCGCGGTACAGTAGACGGAATCGTTCAGGTCGGTCACATTAAACTGCACGCGGCAGTTGGGCTTTTTGACGCGCATCGACCAGTCGTCGCGGACTTCGGCCGAAACAAGCCGCCCGACAAACACGGTGCTCGTCTCCTCCTCGCCGGAGAGCTCGAAAACCGAAACCTCCTCCGCCCCCTCCGGGATCGGCTTACCAAGCAGCACACCGTTGTCCGGGATCGGTACGTCGACCTCGTTCTTTTTCTTCGGCAGCGGCTTCGACGCAATGCGTTCCGGTTCGACCTCGTTGTATAGAAATACGACCGAATACGCAGGCAGGAGCGTTCGGATCTCCTCCTCCCACGTACGGCATGCCGATTCCGATACGATGTTCTTTTGCCGGTCGGCCGTGACCGTCAGCGTTAGAGAATCGCGCGAAAGGCACACGCTTTTGATCGTGAGCCATTCGGTTTTCACCCGTGCCGCATCATAGGCCGCCTTCAGTTCTTCCTTCACGAATCTCCCTTTAACGCTGTGTTGGCCTCATCGACCAGCCGGTTCAAAATCTCCTCATACGCGCCATGCCCGACGATCTCGCCCTTTTTGAAGAGAACGCCGTTGCCGTCGCCAAACGCCACGCCGAGATCCGCCTCCCTGGCCTCGCCCGGTCCGTTGACCGCGCAGCCCATGACGGCGATCTTCAAATAGCCCTTGTTGTGCGTGACGTGTTCGTTCACGTACGACGCCGCCTTCTCGACGTCGCAGCGCGTCCGCCCGCAGGTCGGGCAGGAAACGATCTCCACGTCGTCTTTACGAAGTCCGCATGCGCGTAGGATCGCAAGCGCGGTCTCCACCTCCCTGACCGGATCGCCGGTCAAAGAAACACGCATCGTATCGCCGATGCCCTGTAAAAGCAGCGCGCCGAGGCCCGCGGCGGATTTGATGATCCCGGTCTCGATCGGTCCGGTCTCCGTGATGCCGATGTGCAGCGGATAATCCATTCGCGCCTGCGCCATGCGGTATGAATGTACGGTTTCGGATACGGTCGTGCATTTCAGCGAGATCACGATATCCGAAAACCCACAGTCCTCCAAAAGCTTTGCGTGGCCCATTGCGCTGCGGCACATGGCCTCCGCCGGATTCTCGCGGTACAGCGGCAGAAACTGTTTCTCGATCGAGCCGCCGTTAATGCCGATACGGATCGGGACATGATGCGCCTTGCAGCAGTCCGCGACCATGCGCACGCGATCCGCCGAGCCGATGTTGCCCGGATTGATGCGCAGCTTGTCCACGCCGTTTTCGACGGCTTTGATCGCAAGGCGATAATTGAAATGCACGTCTGCGACAAGCGGGATATGGATGCGTTCCTTGATCCCTTTGACAGCGTCCGCCGCGGCTTCGTCGAACACCGCGACGCGCACGATCTCACAGCCCGCCTGCTCCAGACGATGGATCTGCTCGACCGTTGCTGTTACGTCGCGCGTGTCCGTATTGCACATGGACTGCACGGATACAGGCGCGCCGCCGCCGATCTGTATGCTGCCAACCTGAACAAAACCTGCCATCTTAACCTCCGAAGCAACGTACAATATCGCTGACGGTGAGCGCCGCGATGAGGATCAGCAGTGCGATCATGCCGATCAGATGCACCATGCCCTCCTTTTCGGGCGGCACGGGCTTGCGGCGGATCATTTCGATGATGATGAAGATCAGCCGGCCGCCGTCCAGCGCAGGCAGCGGCAGCAGGTTGATGATGCCGAGGTTGACCGCGATCAGCGCCATAAACCACAAAAACAGCTCAATCGCCTCCGAAGCGGAGGTGCTTTGCGCCATTGCGTCGGACATATAGTTGACCGTACCGACTGCGCCGGTCACATCGCGACAGCTCGCCTGCCCCGTGATCAGCATGCCGAGCGACTGATAGACCGCCTTTGCAAGATCCCACGTCTGCGGAAACGCCATATACGCGGCCTTCCAGACGGTGTAACGCTCCTCGGTGAAGCTGTATGCCTGCCAGCTGACGCCGACAGATACCCGTTTATCGCCGGTGCTCTGATCCACAACGAGCCGGTTTGTGGAAAGCGTCAGCGGCTCGCCGCCGGACAGCGTCAGAGTCGTCGTAATATTTCCGTCCTTTTCCTCGACGGTCGGAACGATCTTTGCGCCGCGCAGCACGCCAAGCTCGACGCCCTTGAAGACGTCAGCTTCGTTCATCAGCGTCTTCATTTCATCGGAGCTGTCGAACGTCTTGCCGTTGACCGACACAAGAATGTCATCCTTCTGCACGCCCGCTTCATACGCCGGACCGTCCTGCACGACCTCGGTCACCTGCACAAACGACTTGCCGTCCCATGAGACCGTGCCGAACGCAAGCAGCATGATAAAACAAAGCACAACGCAGGTAATGATGTTCGTGAGCGGTCCCGCAAGTACGACCAGAAAGCGCTTCCACGCGGGCTTGGAGGAAAACAGGCGCGGATCGGGCTCCTTGGGCTTTTCCTCGGTCTGTTCGATCTCCTCCGAGAACGCCTCCGGATGCTTCTTGTCCTTGTCGTTTTCGTCCTTTCCGTCTTCGCCATAGAAGCGGCACGAGCCGCCGATCGGCAGCGCGCGCAGGGTGAACTCCGTTTCCTTGCCCTTGATGCCGAACAGCTTCGGACCGAGACCGACGGAGAACTCCGTGATCGTAAAGCCGAGCCATTTGCCCATCAGGTAGTGACCGAGCTCATGCGTGATGACGAGCACGGACAGACCCAATATAGCCAATAAAATGTACCAGAATGTCTGCATATCGTTTCCTTATTCTCCGTAATGCGCGTCGACCGCCCGCCGCGCGGCCGCATCCGCCTCCGCGATCGCTTCGATCGAATCAGCCGGACGGTTTTCAATGGTGTTCAGCGCAAGCTCCACCGCATCCTCGATTTCACAGAATGCGATCCGTCCTGCAAAGTAAAGCTCCGCTGCGCGTTCGTTCGCGCCGTTGAACACCGTCGGCAGGATCCCGTCCGCGCGCAAAGCGTCGTACGCCATGCGAATCGCGCGGAAACGGTCCGGATCTGCCGGATAGAATTCCAGCGGATGATTGAGATCGAGCTTCAGCGGCTCGCACGGGCTTTCGGTCCGCTCCGGATACGTCAGCGCGTATTGGATCGGCAGCCGCATATCGGGCTTCGAAAGATTCGCCATGATCGTACCGTCGCGGTATTCGACCATGCTGTGCACGATCGACTGCGGATGGATCAGCACCGAGATGCGGTCCGCACCGAAGTGAAAGAGGCGGCTTGCTTCGATGATCTCCAGCCCCTTGTTCATCAGCGTCGCCGAATCGAGCGTGATCTTTCTGCCCATCTTCCATGTCGGATGGTTCAGCGCGTCGGCAAGCGACACCGTTTTCAGCTCCTCGCGCGATTTGCGGAAGAACGGCCCGCCCGATGCGGTCAGGATCAGGCGCTTCACCTCGTCCCGCGTACCGTTCTGCAGCGCCTGAAAAATCGCGCTCTGCTCGCTGTCGATCGGAAGAAGCTCCGCGCCGTAAGATTTCAGCGCTGCGTCGACCAATGCGCCGCCGCAGACGAGGCTTTCCTTGTTTGCGATTGCGATGCGCTTTCCGTGACGGATCGCGGCAAGCAGGGGCTTCAAAGCTGCATAGCCGGAGATCGCAAGCACGGTGACGTCCGCATCCGCTTCCGCCGCCAGTCGTTCTGCGGCGTCCGGTCCGGAAAATGCAGCCGTGCCCTTCGGCAGACGGTTCGGATCGAGCGGCGCCTGTGCCGCAACATAGCGCGGACGCCATTCGTTTGCCTGCCGGTAGAGCGTTTCCACATCGTTGCGGCAGGACAGACCGAGCACGGAAAACCGGTCCGGATGTGCCTTCACCACATCGAGTGTCTGCGTGCCGATCGAGCCGGTGCAGCCCAAAAGAAGTACCTGTTTCATTCTATTTCGCCTTATTCGATTTCAGTCCGCCGAACCTGCGATCGCGGCCGGCAAAGTCCCGGAACGCATTCACAAGCTCGTCCATCGTGAAGTCCGGCCATCTGACGTCGGTAAAGTACAGCTCCGCATAAGCGATCTGCCACAGCAGAAAGTTGGATACGCGGATGTCGCCGCCGGTGCGGATGAGAAGGTCCACGTCTCCGGAATCCGTTGTGTACAGCTTTTGTGCGATCGCACTTTCGTCCGCCTCCGGATCCTCTGCAAACGCCAGCCGCATTGCGCGCACAAGCTCCGCGCGCGCGCCGTAGTTCAGCGCAAGATTGACCTTCAATCCGGTATTGTTCGCCGTCTTGATCTCGGCGTTTCGCACGGTCTCCTGCACGGCCGTCGGAAACCACGTCATGTCGCCGATCGCCTTAACGCGCACACCGTTGCGGTGCATTTCCTCGATCTCGCGGTTGAAATACTCGATCAGAAGGCTGCAGAGGATGCCGATCTCGTCCTTCGGGCGCTTGCGGTTTTCGGTCGAAAACGCGTACAGCGTCAGCGATTCGACGCCGAGATCCGACGCGGCGCGGATGATCTCCTTGACCGTGTTCATGCCGGCGCGGTGTCCCGCGGCGCGCGGCAGTCCCCGCGACGTCGCCCAGCGGCCGTTGCCGTCCATGACGATCGCGACGTGCTTCGGAATGCGCTCCGGCTTCAGCCCGAACGCCTTCATCTGCTGATCGGTGTATTTTCTCATGGTTGCTCCTGTCGAACAAGCGGGGGCTGTCGCGTCATGCGCAACGCCCCCTGTTGTGTCGTATGTTGTTATGCGTCGATCCGTGTCTTGAATGCGGACCAGTAGACGACCGTTTCCGTTTCGGTCTCGGTCGTTTTGATGACGCGCCGGTCGTCGCCCTTGCCGCCCTTTTTCGAGCGTACCTCGATAAGGCGGACGGCCTTTCCGTCCGTTTCAAGCAATGCGACAGCGGTCTTCAGGTCCAGTCCCAGAACGTCCGTCAAACCGAAAGGATCTCCTTTTCCTTTGCAGCGAGGATGGCGTCGATGTCTTTGATGAACTCGTCGGTCATCTTCTGGCCCTTCTCTTCGAGGCGCTTCTGATCGTCCTCAGTGATGAGGCTGTCTTTCTTTTGCTTTTTGATCTGGTCGTTCAGATCACGGCGAAGGTTGCGGATCGCGACCTTGCTCTCCTCGCCCTTTTTGCGGACGGTCTTGACGAGGTCCTTTCTGCGTTCTTCGGTCAACTCCGGGAATACAAGACGGATCACCTTGCCGTCGTTTGCCGGGTTGATGCCGAGATCGGACTTCTGGATCGCCTTCTCGACCGCCGGGATCATCTTGGTATCCCACAGTGCAATGATCAGCATGCGCGGCTCAGGCGTGGAGATGTTGCCGAGCTGGTTGATCGGCGTCATCGAGCCGTAGTAGTCGACTGCGATCCGGTCCAGCACCTGCGCGTTCGCACGGCCCGCGCGAAGGCTCGAAAGCTCGGATTTCAGTACGTTCAGGGTCTTGGTCATTCTTTCTCTGGTTTCATCGATCAGTTCCATCGGCATATCGAATCCCTCCTTATGGTTTCACTCAATTTGATATTATACAACGGTTTCCCGTCCGGAATCAAGCCTCATTTCCGTCGATGCGCGTTCCGACGGCTTCGCCCCTTGCGACCTTGTCGATCTCGCTCCTTGCGAACACAAGGATCGGCAGGTCGTTGTCACGGCACAGCGCGATCGCGCTCATGTCGATCGCCTTCAGGTTGTCGCGGATGACCTTGTCGTAGGTCAGATGATCGTAACGGATCGCGTTCGGATCGAGCTTCGGGTCCGCGCTGTACACCGCGTCGACATTCTTTGCCATCAGCAGCGTGTCCGCGCCGATCTCAAGCGCCCGCAGCGTGGACGCCGTATCCGTCGAGAAATACGGACAGCCCGTCCCGCAGGCGAACAGCACGACCTTTCCTTCGGAAAGCGCTGCGCGTGCGCCGCGCGCCGTGTACTCGTCAATAAAGCGGGTCATGGCAATCGCGCTCATGGCAAGGGTCGGCATACCCTGCCGTTCGAGGCAGTCCTGCAGCGCAAGTGTGTTGATCGCGGTCGAGAGCATGCCCATGCTGTCCATGCGCGAGCGCTCCTGCATGACCGTGTCGCGTCCGCGCACGATGTTGCCGCCGCCGACGACGATGCCGATCTCAAGCCCCGCGTCATACAGCAGCTTGATCTCCTTTGCGGTCTCCTCGACCTTTTCAAAACATACCGGCTGATTGGCGCTTGACAGCGCCTCTCCGCTGACCTTGATCAAAACACGCTTCATCCCGCATACCTCCCTATTATGTCTTACAGTATACCATATACTTCGCAAAAAGAAAAGAGGTTGCGAAAAACTCCACAGGTTTTTCACAACCTCGTCGTCGCGAGTGTCCTTTTATTCTTTCCGCAGCAGCTTCCGGCCGCACAGCCCTGCGCCGATCAAAAGGACCGTGATGACAAGCACAAACGTCAGCTCGCGCACCGGCGCAATTGTCGTTGCCGGGAAGCCGGCGACAAGGAACGCAAGGGTCCCGCTTGCCGCGATCAGCAGCAGCACGCCGAGCACGCGGCTTGCATTCTTTTTCTTGCAGAGCCGCAGCACAAGCCACACGACCGCAAGGATCGCCGTTCCGATCACTGCGATCAGAAAGTAGTAGTTCATCACAAGCCGCGGCAGCGCAAAGCCCGCTTCGGGCGTATAGCCTTCGCGCTGATACAGCGCGATCCGATCCGTATTGTCAAACGGTTCATAATATACGCCGTCGACGTCGTACAGCGGAATCACCGTCTGTACCGGTTCGCTGTTTGTTCCGACCATTTCACGCCACAATGTTGTAATTGCCGTGACACAAACCTCCTCTGCATTGACGCTGACGGCCACAGTCTCGACAGAACGGTTCGCCGTAAGCACCAGCTGCAGCGTCGCTTCCCCGTCGTTTTGCGTCTCCGGGTCTGCGTCGATCGTCCGCTCGATCCTGATCGCGTCAAACGCATCGTTCTCCGATTGGATCGAGAACGGCTTCAAGAGACGTGCCGCACATCCGATCACAAGCGCAGCGACCAAACATGCGATCAGTCCCGCGATCAGCCACCCGCGGCGCTTGACCGCCTTGCGCACGGTAAAGAGCGGCGCGGCGGGCTCGGTCTCCACCGGCGCTTGCATGGCGTCGAACGCGGCGCGGCAGCTTTCGCAGGTTTCGATATGCTCCTTGACAAAGGCGGTCGATTCCTCGCTCGCCATATGTTCCACAACAAGCGGCAAAAGATCCTTTACGATCCCGCAATCCTTCATGTTGTTTCCTCCAGTTCGGCTTTGATTTTCGCTTTCGCGCGGTGGAAGGTGACGCACGCCCAGTTGGCGGTCTTTTGAAACAGCTTTCCGATCTTCTCAAACGGCATCTCGCCGTACACGCGTAAGAGAAAGACCTCCTTGTACGGTTCGTCGAGCCGATGCGCCGCCTCGGAAACGCGCTCCGCCTCGTCTCTTCGGACCGCCTCGGCTTCGGGAGAAGGCGCCGGACTCTCGATCGCATCGGAAAGCGGTTCCGTTTTTCGCTTTCGCTGTTCCGAAATGTATTTGTTCTTGGCGATCTGACAGAGCCAGACGCGCAGTTCACACGCACCGCGGTAGCTGTCCAAACACTGCAGGGCTTTTAGAAAGGTCTCAGCGGTCAGCTCCTCGGCTTCATCGGCGCTTCCGCACAGCTTGAGGCAGTAGCGGTATACATCCGTAAAATATGCGCGATAAATGCTCTCGAATGTTTCCATCGTTTTCATCTTCCGCTTATATGACGCGGTCATGCAGGGAATCTTACAAAAAACTTTAAAAAAAGCACCGCTTTTCACGGTGCAGTTATGTGTTATTCGTCCAGTCCCAGAAGGGCTGCCGCAAAGTCGTCCGCATCGAAGCGTTTCAGGTCGTCAATCCCTTCGCCGACGCCGATGAAGCGGATCGGGACCTTCAGCATGTCGGAAATCTGCACCGTCACGCCGCCCTTTGCGGTGCCGTCGAGCTTGGTCAGGATGACACCGGTCAGCTCGCAGACCTCCAGGAACGCCTCTGCCTGTGCGACCGCATTCTGTCCGGTCGTCGCATCCAGCACCAGAAGCACCTCACACGGCACGTCCGGCAGCTCGCGCGCGATGACGCGGCGGATCTTATTAAGCTCGTTCATCAGGTTCTTCTTGTTGTGGAGCCGTCCCGCCGTATCGACCAGCAGCAGATCGCAGCCCTTCGCGCGGAACGATGCGATCGCGTCGAACACGACCGCCGCCGGGTCAGCGCCCTCCTGATGGCGCACCATCGGCACGCCTGCGCGGTTCGCCCATTCGCCGAGCTGTTCGGCCGCCGCCGCGCGGAACGTGTCCGCCGCCGCGATCATGGGCTTTCTGCCTGCCTGCGCATACTCGTTTGCAATCTTGCCGATCGTGGTCGTCTTGCCGACGCCGTTCACGCCGACGATCAGAAGCACAGCAGGCCCTTCGTCGCCCATAAACGGCTTGTCGGTACGGACCGCGTCCGCGATCAGTCCCGCAAGCGCGCTTCTCGCCTCGTCGCGCTCCTTGAGCTTATCGGCCTTGACCTTGCCGCGAAGCCCGTCCAGAAGGCGCTCTGCGGTGTCCATGCCCATATCGGCAAGGATCATCGCCTCTTCGAGCTCCTCATAGAAGTCGTCGTTGATGCCATCCTTGTTGAACAGGGTCGAAAACCAGTTGTTTGTTTTGTGCAGGCCTTCCTTCAGCTTGGAAAACCAGCCCTTTTTCTTTTCTTTCTTTTCCATTATGCCGTTTCTCCGAATCTTGCCGAGACGATGCTCGATATGCCTTTTTCCTCCATTGCGACGCCGTACAGCGTGTCGCAGACCTCCATGCTGCCCTTGCGGTGCGTGATGATGATGAACTGCGTTTCGTCGGAATACGCTTTGAGGTAGTCCGCAAATTTCGTCACGTTCGCCTCGTCGAGCGAGGTCTCGATCTCATCGAGCACGCAGAACGCGGGCGCTTTCAGCTTCAGCATGGCGAACAGCAGCGCGATCGCGGTCAGCGCGCGTTCACCGCCGGAGAGCAGCGACAGAAGCTGCAGTTTCTTTCCCGGAGGCTGTGCAATGATGTCGATGTCGCAGTTCAGGACGTCGTTCTTGTCCGACAGCCGAAGCTCCGCGTGACCGCCACCGAACAGCTCGGTAAACGTCTCCGCAAAGTTCAGCTGGATCTTCTGGAACTCCTCGACGAACGTGCGCTCCATCGTTTTGGTGAGCTGCCCGATCAGCGTATACAGGTCTGTCTTGGCCTTTTCGAGGTCTGCGTACTGCGTCGACAGCGTTTCATGCCGTTCGGACACCGTGCGGTAATCCTCGATCGCGGACACGTTGATATCGCCGAGACCGCGGATCTCTGTTTTCAGCGCGTTGACCCGCTGCTGCGTCGCGCCGACGGCGATCTCGTGCCGCATGGCCTGCGCGTTCTCGTAGGTCAGCTCGTACTCCTCCCAGATGCGGTCGGCGCTCGTTTTGAGCTCCATCTCCATGCGGCTTTGCGTCAGCTCGTTTTTGTGCTTGCGCTCGCCGAGCACGCGGTAACCTTCCGCAAGGCTGTCGCGCTCGCGCCGGTACTGGCTCAAAAGTTCGTTGATGCGCGTGCGCTCGGCTTCGAGCTTGCTCTGCTCTTCTTTGGCGAGGCGCAGCGCGTCCTGTTCGCCCGAAATGCTCTTTTCCATTTCGGACAGCCGCGCGTCGGCCGCTTTGACCGATTCGGTCAGCGTCCGGATCTCCGCATCGAAGGATTCCATCCGCTGTTCGGTCAGCGCAAGGTCGCGCGTCAGGCGCTGGTGCTCCGCGCGCTTTGCGTCTGCTTCTTTTTCGAGCGCGGTCAATTTGATGCGCTTTTCGGTCAGCGCCGCGAGCCGGTCCTCACGCGCGTTCTTAGCCTCGCCGATCGAAAGCTGCTCCTTGCGGATGTCCTCGGTCGACAGCAGGTTCTGCTTCTCGATGTCGTCCTGTACGGACGCAGCCGCAGCGCGCCGCTTCCCGATGTCGGCAATGCTCTCGTTGACGTCGCCGCGTTCGTCGCAAAGCTCCTGCACCGTTTCCTCTGCGTCCTTTCGGTCGCGTTCGATGATCTCGCGCTGTTCCTTCAGCCGGACAAGCTCCAGCTCGTCCTCATGCGACGCGGACAGGAATGCGTCGATCTGCGTGTCCTTCAAAAGGATCTGTTTCTTCTGCGCTTCGATCGCATCCTGTTTCTCCCTGACTGCCTTTTCTGCGGTCTTCAACTGCTTCTTGATCTCCGCAACCTCGCGTTCGCGGCCCAGGAGAGAGAATCCCGTCTTTTTCAGACTGCCGCCGGTCATCGTACCGCCCGTAGAAAGGAAATCGCCCAGAAGCGTAGCGATATGGAAGGAGCTGTGCGACTTTTTGCGCAGCCGGATCGCATCGTCCAGTGTTTCGGTCACGACCGTGCGGCCCAAAAGATACTCCGCAACGATCTTCACGCTTTCATCGCAGGTGACCAGCTCGCTTGCAAGTCCGACGACGCCGGGTTCTTTCAAAAGCGCGCGCTCCTTGTCGGACAGCGGATTCGGATTCAGAAGCGTCATCGGCAGCAGTGTCACGCGGCCGAGATCGTTCTTTCTCGCATATTCAATGACCGTTTTCGCGTCCTCAGCGGTCGTTGTAACGATGTTTTGGAGCGATCCGCCCAATGACATGCCGATGGCCGTTTCGACCTTTTTCGGGACCTTCAGAAGCTCCGCAACGGGTCCGACGATGCAGCCTTTCAGCGTCGCGTCCGTTTCCGCCGCGGTCAGCACCGCGCGGACGCTGTTCTGATACCCCTCGTGCGAGCGGACCATTTCGGACAGCACGCGTTCGCGCGAGGACAGCGCGCCGACGTTCTGCTCGCAAACGCGCAGCTCCGCCTGCAAGGCAAGATAATCCGATTCGATTTCGAGCCGTTCGCGCTGCGCCGTCTTGCGCGCCGCGATATGCTCGTTCATCTTCTCCGCCTGTGCATCGACCGCTTTCCGTGCAGTCTCCTCCTCCGCCTTCAGCGCGTCAACCTTTTCGCGTGCCTCGGCCTCCTCGCCGTCAAGCGCTTTCAGACGGTCGTGCAGCGCCGACGCCATCGTGTCGAAGCGGGAAAGGTCGCTCTTTGCGTCTGCAAGGCGGTTCATTGCCTCCATCACAGCGGCCTTCTGCTCCTCGACGGACGCTTCACGTGCGGCAATCTTTGCATCTATGTCGGCGATCGCGTCGGTCTCTGTCTGGATCTCTTCCGTGAGCGATGCAAACTCCTCGACATTGGCGCTGCCTTTCTCGTTTTCGGCGATGCCCGCACGCAGTTCCCCGCATGCGCGCGCTGCGCCGTCGCGTTCGCCCGTGATGCGGACGATCTCCTTTTTGGCATGTTCGCGCCGCTCGACCAGCAGATTGCTTTCACCGACGTGCGATTCCACGCCGGACAGCATTTCGATGACCTTGTTCTGCTGTGCGCCAGCGCGCTCGTCGATCTCACGCAGCTGTTCCTCCAGCGCAAGCGACTGTTCGCCGAGCGTGCGGTTCTGCGTCTCGTTCAACGCAAGATCCTGTTCGAGCGCCGCCGTTTGCTCCTCGATGGATTTCAGTTTTTCGCGGATGCGGTCGCTGTTGTACAGGTACAGATTGACCTCAAGATCCTTGAGCTCTTCGCGCAGACGCAGATATTCGCGCGCGGTCGCGCTTTGCTCGCGCAGCGGTTCGAGCCGTTCGCCGAGCTCCTTCAACGTATCCGCGATGCGCTCCATATTGCGCTCGGTGCTGTCGAGCCTGCGCTCCGCCTCCTCCTTGCGCACGCGATATCGCATGACGCCGGCTGCCTCTTCGAGTGCTGTGCGGCGATCGTTCGATTTGTTCGACAGGATCTCGTCGACGCGTCCCTGTGAAATGATCGAATAGCCGTCCTTGCCGATGCCCGTGTCGCGGAACAGCTCGGAAATATCCTTCAGACGGCAGTTGCGTCCGTTCAGCACATATTCGCTCTCGCCGGAGCGGAACATGCGCCGCGTCACGGCGACCTCGTCGTAGTCGGTCGGCAGCAGATGATCGCTGTTGTCGAACGTCAGCGTCACCTCGCACATCGACTGCGGCTTGCGCTTCTGCGTGCCGTTGAAAATGACGTCCTCCATCTTCGAGCCGCGCAAAGCACGCGCGCTCTGCTCGCCGAGCACCCAGCGCACGGCGTCGGAGATGTTGCTCTTTCCGCTGCCGTTCGGTCCGATGACCGCCGTGATGCCCGAACCGAACACGAGCTCGGTTTTCTTCGCAAACGATTTGAAGCCGGAGATGTCCAGTCTTGTCAGTCTCATTTCGTTTCCAACCTCGAAAGCGCGTCGGCGGCTGCCGCCTGTCCCGCGCTCTGTTTTGAATGTCCCGTGCCGGTGCCGAGAACCGTATCGTTCAGCACCGCCTGCATCGTAAACTCCTTGCTGTGATCCGGCCCCGATTCGCCGATCAGCCGGTAGCTTACCTGCATTCCGTGCGTTTTGGCGTGGATCAGCTCCTGCAGCCGTGTCTTATGGTCCTTCTCATAGATCGGCTTAGAGAGATCGAGCTGGGACAGCACGAACCGGTGGATGAACGCTTTTGCCGGCGTCAAACCGCCGTCAAGGAAGATCGCGGCGATCACCGCCTCGAACGCATCTGACAGGATTGAGGGCTTTTCACGGCCGCCGCTTGTATCTTCCCCGCGTCCGAGCAGAAGGAATGCACCGAGCCCGATCTCTTTTGCGGCGCGAAAGAGCGCATCTTCGCAGACGATCGAAGCGCGGTTTTTGGTCATCATGCCCTCCTGCATGTCCGGAAAGCGGAAGAACAGCTCTTCGGATACGCACAGTTCAAGAACGGCATCGCCCAGAAACTCCATTCGCTCGTTGTCGTTTCCCTCGCCGGGTACGAACGATGAATGCGTCAGCGCGCGCCGAAGATACGCATGCTCTGAAAAAGCATACCCGATCCGCTGTTCCAATTCGTGAAGATGTTCCTTTGTCAGCATGGTATTATCCAAAAAACCCGCACGGATCGCGTGCGGGTCGGTTCGACGTGCCTGATTCCGCTTATTTCTTCAGATAGCGAAGAATGTCGCCGACGGTCTGCACCTTGGGCAGCTCTTCATCGGGAATCTCGGTGTCAAATGCCTGCTCCATGTCCATAACGAGCTCCACAACATCCAGAGAATCCGCATGCAGATCCTCCACGAGGTTGCTCTCCATCGTAATGGTCTTGGGGTCGATATCCAGCTGTTTGCCGATGATTTCGCAGATTTTTTCGAATTCCATGATTTCTCCCTTCCGTCCGTCCGGACGTTTCAATCAATATGGTATTTTACCGAAAAAGCACGGTTTTGTCAATCCTCAATGTTCATCGTCTCGGCGAACTTGCCGATCTTTTCCGTCACGCCGCCGCGCACGAGCCGCGTTGCCTGCAGCAGGCACACCTTGACCGACTTTGCGTCTGAGCTGCCGTGTCCCTTGATGATGCCGCCGTTGATTCCGAGCAGCGGCGCTCCGCCGTATTCGGTGTAGTCCAGCTTCTTTTTGAGCGAGTTGAACGCCGGTTTGCCGATGAGTCCGGCGATCTTGCCGCGCGTCGATTCCATCAGCGTTTTTTTCAGCATTGCGCCGATCCACTTCGCCACGCCTTCGGTCGTTTTCAGCATCACGTTGCCGTCAAAGCCATCGCACACCAGCACGTCGACCGCGCCGGTCGTAAGATCGCGTGCCTCGACGTTGCCGATGAAGTTCAGGCCTTCGATCGCCTTCAGCCGCTGATGCGCTTCCTTGGTCAGAGAGTTGCCTTTCTCCTCCTCGGTGCCGTTGTTCAGAAGGCCGACGCGCGGATTCTTCACGCCCTCGACCGCCTCAAGATACGCGGCGCCCATCAGCGCAAACTGTACAAGGTACCCCGGCTTACAGTCCGTGTTCGCGCCGCAGTCAAGGATCTCAGTCACGGTCCCCGCAGACGTCGGTATCAGCGTTGCAAGCGCCGGACGCTTGATGCCCTTATGCCGCCGCACGATCAGCGTTGCGCCGGTCAGCACCGCGCCGGTAGAACCCGCGGAAAAGAAACAGTCCGCTTCATGGTCACGCACGGCTTCGAGCGCTTTCACAAGGCTCGAATCCTTTTTCTTGCGGATCGCCTCGGTCGGATGCTCGCCCATGCCGATCGTTTCGGTCGTAAACACCGTCTCGATCCGGTCCTTCCATTCCGGATGCGCCGCCGTAAACGGCTGCAGCGCTTCCTCATTGCCGAAGAGGCGCAGATTCACGTCCTCCGCTTCCTTCTCGTTCAGAAATGCCAGAACGCCGTCCAGCACCGCCTGCGGCGCATTGTCGCCGCCCATTACGTCCACTGCCAGCTTCATTGCCATCGCTCCCGTGCCCGCTTATTCTCCGTCTCCGCCGCCGTCGCCGTCACCGTCGCCGTCGTCATCGCCTTCGTCGCCGTCCTCGTCATCCGGATCCGACGGTGCAGGCTCCTCCGCAATGCTTTCCTCGGTCGGAAGCTCCTCCGTCGGACGCTCTGCGATCGGCTCCACGGGCGCATTTGTATCCTCTTCAGCCGAGTGATTCGCCTTCTTTTTGCGCAGCAGCACGAACGCGATCGCTGCGATCGCTGCCGCAGCAGCGACGCCGATCACGACCCAAAGCCACCACGGTAGCCCGTCGGACTTCAGGTCAAACTCAGCGTATGCGACTTCGCCCGATTTCAGTTCCGTCAGATCCCATGTCAGCGTCTTTCCGCCGTTGGAAACCTCGTGTGCATTGTGCGTCGTCGGCTTGGACGGAAGCTCCAGCGTCAGCTTCATATATCCGCCGTAGTTCTTCATCGCGGCAAGCATCTGCTCGGATTCCTTCATGCTTTCCTCGCCCATCGAGCCGAGGAAATCCATCCGGAATGTGACATGATTGCCATCGACCGCAAACACATTGCCGTTGAAAACAGCCTCCATGCCGTCTTCGCTCGCCGGTCCGGACGAAGCGGTGTCGAGCTTGCCCGATTTGCTGAGTGTGTACCCGGAGTAGCCGTCCTCGCTGTAGGCTTCGCATTTGACGCCGTCCTGCGCAAACGAGTCCAGCTCTTCCTGCGTCACAGTAAGGCCCTCGCCGATCATCGACGCCATGGAATCGCTGACCGCATACAGCATGCGAACGTCGGCCGTTCCGTCGGCCTTGACCCGGAACCGAATATCGATACGCATGCAGCCGATCAGGGAAACCAGCATCACAAGCGCAAGCGCAAGCAAAAGCAATCTCTTTTTCATACCCAAGCCTCCATATTCTCACTGGATACAGTATACTCCATTCTCCGCTTCTTTGCAATAGCAAAACGGAACGCCGAAGCGTCCCGTGATGATGCAAGTATAGCGATTACAGGCTGGGAATCAGGCCGACCAGCCAGCGAAGGATCATCGCCGCGTCGCCCGCCGTAATGCGTCCGTCGCCGTTGACGTCTGCAAGCGTTTTTGCCTTGCCGGACAGGAGTTCGATTTCGACGATGTGGCGCAGGATCAGCACCGCGTCGGCTGCCGTGACGTCGCCGCTGAGGTTCGCGTCGCCGTTCGGAAGGTACGGCAGCGGCTCATACTGCTCGGCAAAGGTCAGCCGGTCGATCAGCTTATGTGTACGCGACGCCGAAACGTCCGCTGTAAAGCGCTCCCATGTCTCCGTGTATTTTGGATGATAGCGCAGATGCCACAGGACGCCCGCGGGCAGCTCGTACCGCCAGAATGTCAGGGAATCTGTTTCCCCTGGATGCAGCATCACATTCGGCTGTTCCGGGGTTCGCTTCGGCGGCTCTCCGCGAAAGATCACCGTCGGCGATTCCCGCCAGGGATGCAGCGGATCCGTGTCCCACCCGCAGTCCGGGTCGATCAGGTCCTCGTGTCCTTCGATGTCCGTACTGTACGCGCCGAACGTTCCGATCCAGTTCAGCCGCGTGACCGACGCCGGAACGACCACGGTTTTCAGCTTTTCGCAGTTGAAAAACGCATACGGTCCGATGTACGTCACACCTTCGTTCAGCACGACCTCTGTCAGCTCCGGAAGGCTGTAGCATGCGGCATGGATCTCGCGTA
Source organism: Clostridiales bacterium (assembly GCA_918244965.1). Taxonomy (GTDB): domain Bacteria; phylum Bacillota; class Clostridia; order Christensenellales; family CAG-138; genus UBA3792. The sequence goes on from CAKJYC010000021.1 coordinate 131,215, forward strand.
CGGAGCCGGGAAACGTGACCTTGCGAAGATTCGGGTTCGTCATACGCTCGCGGGCATAGGTGTATACGCCCTGCGTTTCAAAATCCCGCCAGCCAAGCGTACAGCAGACGCTCTTCACGGAATCGGGCACGGTGATCTCCGTTTGATTTGTCCCGTTGTAGCGGATCAGGACGCCGTCGCCGACGATAACGAATTCTTCCGTCCGGGTTTCAAGCCACGGCGTTTTGTGAAATGCTTCAAGGCCGATCCGCTTGACGGAATCCGGAATGTCGACGTGCGTAAGGGCTTCGCATTCGTAAAACGCCTGACAGCCGATCTGATCGACACCCTCTTCGAGCACGACGGACTGCAGCTCGGTGCAGTGCGTGAAGCCATCGACCGTCTTGACACTGCCGGGAATCACAAGCTCCCGGATCGGCTGATCGGCGAACGGATCGTCCGTGATCACGCTGACCGATCCGAATTCGATCGTGCGAAGATTCGGGAACAGAATGCCCGTATATCCTCGGATCGTATCGTACCCGACATACCGCAGCGTTTCGACGGATTCCACGATTTGCGCAATAGACAAGCCGGTTTGTTCGGCGAGTGCCGGAACGATCTCATCCCAGTCGGGCGCAATCCGTCCGTATGCATCCGTGCTGCGGAAATACCGATACTGCACTGTGAGCGAACGCTCCTGCAGATCGAGCGTCCATTCGTCCTGACGGATCAGCTCGTGCGTCTCCGCAGTATAGCTTTCAAAAACGCCGCTATAGGCTTTTCCCTCCGCAGCTGCGACCGGCAGCGCCGTCATCAAAAGAACGATGCACAGCAGCAACGCAATGATCAGTTTCTGTACATTTCGCATGCAAAACCTCCCTGTCTCCGTATCACACGGTTTTTGATCGTTTGCTTTCTGTCTATACAGACAGTCCGGGGATCAAAAGTGATACACTCAATTGTGTGAAGAATCTGTAAACGGTGCGTGTTTTCTGTCGTCGCGGACGTCGTGGACGACGTACGGCTTTGGAACAGTCAGCGCTTCGCGCATAAAGTGCGGATAGAGCGTTTTCGGCTCGTCCGGCGCGACCCAGACAAACTTCTCCTCGCCGTCACCGAGATGGTCGGACATGAGCGCAAAGTCCTCCGGCACGTACATGTAGAAATAGAATGCAAGCTCATAGACGGGCTTGCCGAAGTGCTTTGTGCCGTCGTTATAGAAATAAACCTCGCTGATGTAACCGAGCCGGTCGACGGTCATCTTTTGGCCTGTCTCCTCAAAGACCTCGCGCACGACGGCTTGTTCAGCTGTCTCGCCGAATTTGATCCGTCCGCCGACGGAATAGCAGTAATCGCCGAATTTGCTTTTGACCATCAGCGCTTTACCGTTGCGGATAATGATCGCGCCGACGCGAATGTTCAGAAGTCCGTCCCCGCAGGGTACGCACATGTCGGGTCCGGGAATCGTTTCCATACGCTGCTCCTTTTCTCTCTTTTTCGACAACCCTTCCGGCTCGGCTTCGCCGATCCGCCCTCTCTTTTCACACTTCGCTCCTCTTCGTTGCTGCGGCAGATCGCGCGCTTCCCGCGCGTACCATCCACAGGGAGGGCAAGATAAAGCGATTCCGCGCAGCGGAATATATCACGAGGGAGTCAGATTCTTCTGACTCCCTCAAACTTGTGGTGCTCCCGCTCAGGAAGCTCCGATCGCGCTTGCGCCGAACGGGCAATCATGGTCAATTACTTGTCTTCTTCCATGTTGATGACTTCTCTGCCATCGTAATAGCCGCAGTTCTTGCAAACCGTGTGCTGCGCTTTCAGCTCGTGGCACTTCGGGCACTCGACGAGGTTGGGCGCGATCGCCTTCGAATTGTTCGCTCTGCGCGAATCTCTTCTCGCCTTCGATGTTTTTCTCTTCGGGACTGCCATGATTACACCTCCTTATGATCGTTCAATAATGATTCGAGCGCACTGAATCGCGCGTCGATATTTTGGGTCAGGCAGGAACACTGCCCCTGGTTCAGATCGGCGCCGCACACGGGACACAGTCCCTTGCACGATTCGCTGCATACCGTCGTCATCGGCATCTCCAGAAAGAGATTGTCAAAGAACGCTTCGGTAAGGTCGAGCTTTTCGCCCTCGTAGGGATACAGCTCGTCGTCCTCGGTCTTGAACACCGAGCGCACAAACCGTTCCGAAAACGAAAACGAAAGCGTTTCGACCATCGGGCGACCGCAGCGGGCGCAGGTCGTTTCGTACGACGCTTCGGCCTCAGCGTCCACGCGAAAGGTCTTTCCGTCATAGACATACGTTCCGGCCAGCTTTGCCGTGCCGACAAACGTCACGGTTTCGCCCGCATACGTCTGTGGCTTGAGCTCGCCCTCCCATTGAAACGGGAACGGCTCGCCGACCCGCCGCAACGCTTCATTGACCGATACAATCATACGCTACCTCAAAATGAACCAACAGATATTTTAACCATTCCGACGTCGTTTGTCAACAGATTTCTTCGCTTGTTTTCCCTTTTTTGGCGGGATTTCATTCCTGCTCTGCTGTTTTTTGCCGCGATCGGGCGCGTTCGGCGTTCGCTCCGGCGGAACCAGCGTATTTTTGCCCGTTCCGATCAGGTCGTCTCTGCCCGCAAGCCGCAATGCTTTGCGGACCGTATTGAAATTTGCCGGCAGAAAATACTGCATCAGCGCACGCTGCATGGCCTTCTCCTGCGGGTTTTTCGGAACGAACACCGGCTGCATGGTTCGCGGGTCCAGTCCGGTGTGATACATGCACGTCGATACTGTTCCCGGCGTCGGATAAAAGTCCTGCACCTGCTGCGGACGGTGTCCCGTCTTTTTGAGATACAGCGCAAGCTCGACGGCGTCGGAAAGCGTGCAGCCCGGATGCGAGCTCATCAGATACGGCACGACGAATTGCTTTTTGCCGAGCCGTTCGTTCATACGCGCATAGCGGCGGAGAAACTCCTCATACAATGCGTGCGGCGTCTTGTTCATGTAATAAAGCGTCCTGTCCGCAATGTGCTCCGGCGCAACCTTGAGCTGTCCGGAAACGTGATGCTCGCACAGCTCTTTCAGAAACGCGTCGCTCTTGTCGTAGAGCAGATAGTCGAACCGCACGCCGCTGCGAATGAACACCTTTTTGACGCCCGGCAGCGCCCGCAGCTTTCTTAACAGCGCGATATAGTCCGTATGGCTGACCTCAAGGTTCTGACAGCGCTCGTAGCCGATGCAGGACCGGTTTTTGCAGACGCCGCTTTTGAGCTGTTTATGGCAAGAGGGTTGGCGGAAGTTCGCGGTCGGACCGCCGACGTCGTGGATAAAACCCTTGAAATCGGGATCCTTCGTCATGGCCCGCGCTTCCTTCAGGATCGAATCGTGGCTGCGCGCAGAGATCACACGGCCCTGATGAAACGTCAGCGCGCAGAAATTGCAGCCGCCGAAGCATCCGCGGCAGGATGTGATGGAAAACCGTACCTCGTCGATCGCAGGGATCGGTTCCCTGTACGACGGATGCGGTCGGCGCGTAAACGGCATCGCATACACCGCGTCCATTTCCTCGGTCGACAGCGGCGGCTGCGGCGGGTTCTGCACAAGGCAGCCCTTCTCGTGCGGCTGCACAAGGCGACGGCCGCGAATCGCGTCCTGCTCCTCAAACTGTGTCTTGAACGCCTCGGCATATTTGCGCTTATCGGATGCGACCTCTCTGTAGGACGGCAGAACGACCGCATCGGGGCATTCGGACGGATCGTTGATCCGGAAACAGGTCCCCGGCACATTCCTGATCTCACGGACCGGCGTGCCCGCGTCGAGCGCGTCCGCCAGCGCAACGATGCTGCGTTCCCCCATGCCGTACATCAGGATGTCCGCGCCCGCGTCATACAGGATCGAATGGCGAACGCGATCATCCCAGTAATCATAATGCGCAAAGCGTCTCAGGCTTGCCTCGATCCCGCCGATCAGCACCGGCACGTGCGGAAACGCTTCCCGACAGCGGTTGGCATAGACGATCACGGCGCGATCCGGACGTTTGCCTGCCCTGCCGCCCGGCGTATACGCGTCGTCGCTGCGTCTGCGCTTTGCGGCGGTATAGTGATCGACCATCGAATCGAGATTCCCTGCGGAGACCAGAAACGCAAGCCTCGGCTTTCCCATGCTCCGGAACGCCTCGACGTCGTGCCAGTCCGGCTGTGCAAGGATCCCCACCGAGTATCCGCGGCTTTGCAGTACGCGCGCAATGATCGCCGTGCCGAAGCTCGGATGATCGATATACGCGTCGCCGCTGATATAAACAAAATCAAGCCCGTCGATGCCGCGGGCTTTCATTTCTTCCGCCGAAATCGGCGGTATGGTGTTGATCGGTGCTCGGTTCACTTCTTTGTTGTCCGGGATTCCTGCGCCTGTCTGCGTTCCTCTGCGCTGACTGTAGCATGCGGAGAGATCGGGCCGACAACCGCATCGTGCGTCGCTTCGGACGCGCCCTGCCGCGTGACCTCCGAAACAAGGTATTCGATGGTCGCGACCATTTCCTTGCGCTCGTTCTCCATCTGCCGCATCTGCACGATCAATTCGTCCAGATACTTGTCCACGTCCTCGCGGTCGTATCCGAACAGGGATTTGCGAAATTCCTTATTGACGATGTTCTCCGCTTTGATCATGGACGCAAAGGGACATTACATATCGGTATAGCCGGAATCTTCGCCGGTATCCTCTACGTCAACGTCGCGCGGCGCGACAAGGAAGATCCCTCTGGAGACCTTGTTGATCGTACCGTTGATCGCATAGATCGCGCCGAGCAGGAAGTCGAGCACGCGCTGTGCGCAGCTGCCCTCAAGCTCCTCCATGTTGACGATGACCGGACGGCGGTTCTTCAGATTATCGACGATGTTCTGCGCATCGTCATAGCATACCGGATGATAGACGATCATCTTCATCGACGCCATGCTGCTCGGAACCGGCTGCGCATCGCCGCCGCCCATCAGCGCGTTTTCACGTCGACGGGAACGCGGCTCACGCTTCGGCTGCGGCTGCTGCGGCTGTTCGTCCGTCAGGACGTCGTCTTCCTCGGTTTCTTCCAGTCCGATGAAATTCAAAAACTTACCCATTCTGTTCTCCTCCTAAATTTGTCGCGGTCCGAAGATCGCCGTTCCGACGCGCACGGTCGTCGCGCCTTCCTCGATCGCAATGTCGTAATCGTGGCTCATGCCCATCGACAGGGTGTCGATCGGAAGCGTCGGAAACGACGTTCTGAGCCGTTCAAACCATGCCCGCATTTCCCTGAAGTAGGGACGCACGGCCTCTTTGTCGACAGCGGGCGGGACACACATCAGCCCTCTCAGCCGCACATGCTCCTGCGCGGCGATCCGGTCGACGAGCTGCGGCAGCGCCTCCGGCGAAATGCCGCCCTTCTGCGCTTCGCGGCCGATGTTGACCTCGATGAGAATATCCTGCGTGATCCCGTTCCGTCCGGCAAATGCCGCGATCGCATCGAGCAGCGGTTCCCGATCCACGGATTGAATGAGATCCGCCTTTCCGCAGATATATTTTACCTTGTTCGTCTGCAGTTGTCCAATGAAATGTGCCCGTAATTGATGCTGTTTATAAAAATTTAACTTTTCGGTGAACTCCTGCGCGCGGTTTTCGCCGATTTCGGTCACGCCCGCCTCGACCGCTTCGAGGATCCTGCCGGTATCGACAAACTTGGTGACCGCAATCAGCGTCACATCCGACGCCTCCCGTCCGCAGCGTTCACACGCAAGGCGCATGGTTTCGCGCACGGTTTCGAGATTCTCACGGATCGTCATGTCATTCTCCCTCCTCATCCAACGGCATGCGGACCTTCAATCCCGCAAACAGTGAAATGTTGCTGTCGCGTGCGGACACGATCGCGTTCTCGCCGTCGCTGCCGGCGATATACACAGCGATCTTCTGGAAACTGCCGTCCGTCGTCTTTACATACAGATACGGTACGCCGTTCGTGTACTGAATGTAGTCGACCGGCACGTACAGACCCGTCGCGTTGTTCTGGACCGAGATCTCGACCACGCGCGTGGTAAGCAGCGGACGCACGTCCGCATTGACCTGCATGACGTACAGGATGCCGTCCGCCGTGTCGCGCTCGGTGATGATCCTGCCCTGGTATGCGCTCTTGACGCCCTTGACCGTGAAGGAGTACGTCAATCCCGGCATCAAACGGTCTGCACGCTTTGCGCTCTGTACGAATGCAAGATAAAACGTCGTGCGATCCGTCACGATCCGGTAATTGAAGCTTTCATTATCCATACTGATCGACGGCGAGTTCAGGATTCGCTTGATCAGCGGAACGGTCAGCTGTGACACGTCGCGAAGGTTGTCCTCGTTTGCATCGGAATAAAAGCTGACATATCCGTTGTATTCGGACACGACCGTGCGTGCGCTGTTCGTCTCAAAGCTCTGCTTCAGCGTGTCGAGCTCTGCCACCGCGTCGGCAACAAGGCTCTTGTCCTTGAGGTTTTCGATCATCAGCGCGCGTCGTTCGGACAGCAGATGCACCATGCGTGATTCCAGCTTGGCATACTCCACCGGGTCCTTCTCGCCGTTTGCCGCTGCACGCATCTGCTGCGAAACGGCGTTGATCTGCTCATTGTACTGCACGACCGCTGCCGGCAGCGTTCCGCCGGTATCGGTACGCATCAAAGACTCAAGATGCGTATACAGCGCGGCTTCCTTGGCGCAGATATTGGCAAGGGTGCTTTCATAGGAATACGGGTACAGCACGGCGATCGGATCGCCCTCGGAGACGAGCGCGCCTTCCTCCAGAAGGATGTGGCTCTCGCTTGCGGACTCGGAAAACAGCCGTTCGCTCCGCACGACGACCGCTTCGCTCTCGACCTCGGTGTACAGCGTCATCTGCGACAGCTTTCGCACGTTGCCCGTGACCTTCTTCATCAGATAGATCGCGCCCACGACAAAAACCACCAGCAGCACCGCGCTGATGAGCAAGAGCAGATAAAACCGTTTCGTTGCCCGAAAGCCCCGTCCCTGTTCCATTCGCGTACCCTCAAGTTACCTCGTAGCCTTTTTTCTGAGATCTGCCGTACTGACGGTCGAAATTCTCGCGGTTCTTTGCGATATAGCCGTCAAACAGAGCCTGCGCGTCCATGCCGCTTCTGATGCACATGCTGACAAAGAAGTGCAGCACATCGACGAGTTCGCCCTTGATCGCCTCCGGATCGAGCGGCTTCTCGTTCTTCCACCATTTCCAGTTCAGCTCGTTCAAAAGCTCGGTCAGCTCATCCATGCAGGCAAGGATGTCCTTCTGCATCCAAACCTCATACGGAAAGTCAAGCTGCCGCCGTTCCATGATGTCCTCATCCAACGCCTTCTGCAGGCGGAAAATCATTTCAAGCCTGTCTTCCATTGCGTTTCCACCACTCCTCCGCCGTCGTTTTCAATGTGTCGCCGACGCCGTCGATCCGGCCGACCGCGCAGAATGCGCAGGCTTTCGGCGAAAACAGTTCGTTTGCGATCGTGCGCACCGATCCGATCGTCACGGACTCGATGCGGTTCAGCGTCGTATCGAGATCATATTGCTTTTCCAGCAGCAGTTCCGTCTTGCCGAGCGCGCTCATATGCGCCATGGTCGACTCCATTCCGAGGAGATAGCTGCCCTTGAGCTGCTGTCTTGCGCGCAGGAATTCTTCCTCGCTGACGCCATTTTTCTTGACGCTGTCGATCTCCGAAAGCATCAGTGTGAGCACCTCCTGCGCCTGCCGCTCGGTGCAGCCCGCATAGAAGCAAATGCTGCCCGCGCCGCGGTACGCGATCGGGTAGGAATAGACGGAATATGCAAGTCCGCGTTCCTCACGAATGCGCTGGAACAGCCGTGAGCTCATGCTGCCGCCCAGCGCGTTCGACAGGACCGCCTGCGCATAGTAATCGTCGGTACCGAGCGCAGCGCCCGGCAGCGCAAGGCAAAGGTTGATCTGCTCCACGTCCTTTTTGACAAGCACGGGCCGAAAACCGTTTCCGATGCGTACATCCGGCGCATTGTGCCTGGCACCCTTCGCGACGTCTGAAAAATACCGTTCGAGAAGCGCAATCAGCGTCTCACGTTCAAAGCTGCCCGCGGCGGAAATCACGATGTTCTCCGCCGTGTAGTGCTTCTTCATGTACGTACGAAGGTCCGTGTCCGAAAGTGCGCGCACGGTATCCTCTGTGCCGAGGATCTCAGATTCGATCGATGTTCCACGAAAAAGCTGCTCGCTCACGCGGTCAAACGCGATATCCTCCGGGCTGTCCTCGGTCATTGCGATCTCTTCGATCACAACGCCCTTTTCCCGCTCCATCTGCTCCGGATCAAGCGTGCTGTGAAACACGATGTCCGCAAGCATATCGACGACGGTTTCAAGGTCCTCGTCAAGTGCCTTTACATGGAAGCAGGTACATTCCTTGGCGGTAAACGCATTCAGGTTTGCGCCGATCGCGTCCATTTCGGCCGCAATGTCCGACGCGGTGCGCCGCTCTGTCCCCTTGAACAGCATGTGTTCAATAAGGTGTGAAATGCCCGCGATCCGTTCGGTTTCAAAGACCGATCCCGCATTGACCCAAACGCCGAGCGCAACGGAGCGCACGGACGGCATGCGTTCGATCACGACGCGGATCCCGTTTGACAGTCGTGTTTTTTCGATCATACTTCAGAGACCTCCGATGCAAAAGAAGGGCGAACGGTCATTCTGTCGCCCCCCTCTTATTCTGTTCTGTCGGTTTCTCCGCTATACTCAGGCGTCGGGCAGCAGATCCTTGCGGGTCAGGCCGATCTTGCCGGTCTTCGGGTCGATCTCAAAGACGCGCACAAGCACCTGATCGCCGAGGTTCAGAACGTCCTCGACCTTGTTCACGCGCTCTTTGGCGATGCGGGAGATGTGCAGAAGTCCGTCGGTGCCGGGCTTGAGGTTGACGAACGCGCCGAACTCCTTGATGCCGACCACGGTGCCGAGATAGACCTTGCCGACTTCGATATCCTCAACGATGCCGTCGATGATGCGCTTCGCTTCCTCTGCAGCCGCCTGATCGGGTGATGCGATGAACACGCTGCCGTCGTCCTCGATGTCGATCTTGACGCCGGTCTTGGCAATGATGCCGTTGATGGTCTTGCCGCCGCTGCCGATGACGTCGCGGATCTTATCCGGGTTGATCTTGAAGGTCAGGATGCGCGGCGCATAAGGCGAAAGCTCTGCGCGCGGCTCGGCGATCGTTTCCGCCATCTTGTCGAGGATGAACAGACGGCCCTTGCGCGCCTGTTCGAGCGCGCGGGTCAGGATCTCGCGGTCGATGCCCTTGATCTTGATGTCCATCTGGATCGCGGTGATGCCGTCACGCGTACCCGCCACCTTGAAGTCCATATCGCCGAGGAAGTCCTCAAGGCCCTGGATGTCGGTGAGGATCGCGATGTTGCCGCTCTCCACGTCCTTGATGAGACCCATGGCAACGCCTGCGACGGGCTTTCTGATCGGAACGCCCGCGTCCATCAGCGCCAGCGTGCTCGCGCAGATCGAAGCCTGCGACGTGGAGCCGTTCGAGCTGATGACCTCAGACACGAGACGCATGCAGTACGGGAACTCCTCTTCGCTCGGAAGCACCGGGAGAAGTGCGCGCTCTGCGAGTGCGCCGTGGCCGATCTCGCGGCGGCCGGGGCTGCGCACGGGGCGCGTCTCACCGGTCGAATACGGCGGCATGTTGTACTGATGCATATAGCGCTTGGAATCTTCGAGAGTAAGTCCGTCGAGGATCTGCGCCTCTGCGATGGTGCCGAGCGTCGCGATCGTCATGACCTGCGTCTGGCCGCGAGTGAACACCGCGCTGCCGTGCGGACGCTCAAGCATGTGGACCTCGCTCCAGATCGGACGAATCTCGTCCTGCGCGCGTCCGTCGGGACGGATCTTCTTGTTGATGATCTTGTCGCGCATGACTTCCTTCTGCATCTGGTACAGGATCGCGTCGACGTCCTTCTCCATGCCGGGATCGGATTCCGCGAATGCGGCTTTGGTCTCGGTCTTGACCTGTTCGGTGCGCATTTCGCGCTCGTGACGGTCGAAGGTGTCCATCTGCCAGACGACCTTGTCCATCGCGTACTCGCGCACGCGGCGGTCGAGATCCGCATCCGGAACATGGATGTTGACTTCCATCTTGGGCTTGCCGATCTCCTTCTGGATCATCTCGATGAAGTCGACGATCTTCTTGATCTCCTCATGCGCAAACAGGATCGCGCCGAGCATTTCCTCCTCGGTCACTTCGTTCGCGCCCGCCTCGACCATCATGACAGCGTCGCGCGTACCGGCGACGGTCAGGGCGAGACGGCTCTTTTCACGCTGCTCGCAGTCGGGGTTGAGGATGTATTCGCCGTCGATCAGGCCGACCGCCACGGAACCCGTCGGGCCCATGAACGGAGCGTTGCTGATGGACAGTGCGATCGAGGAGCCGATCATGCCCAGCACGTCGGGCTGGACGTCCTGCTCCACTGAGAGAACGGTCGCGATGACCTGCACATCGTTGTAGAATCCCTTCGGGAACAGCGGACGCAGCGGACGGTCGATGAGGCGCGAGGTCAGGATCGCCTTTTCGGTCGGGCGTCCTTCGCGCTTGATGAAACCGCCGGGGATCTTGCCGACCGCGTACAGCTTCTCTTCAAATTCAATGGACAGCGGCAGAAAATCAACGCCGTCGCGCGGTTCCTTGGCGACCGTTGCGTTGACCATGACCGCCGTTCCGCCGCAGCGCACGAGGCAGTTGCCGCCCGCTTGCTCGGCGTACTTTCCGGTTTCGACGATCAGCTTGCGATCGCCGATCATGGTTTCGAACACTCTTTGCATTTTCTTCTTTTTTCCTCTTTATCTTTATTTAATAATTGCCTGTCGTAATGCAGCGCCCAAAAAGATAGGCGGGGAATAAAACCCCCGCCCTGCTCTTTACTTTCTGAGGTTCAATGCTGCGATGATCGCTCTGTAGCGCTCGATGTCCTTTTCCTTCAGATAGTTCAGAAGACCCCTGCGGGTACCGACCATCTTCAGAAGACCGCGGCGGGAGTGATGGTCCTTCTGGTTGACCTTCAGATGCTCGTTGAGGTGATTGATGCGTTCGGTCAGAAGCGCGATCTGAACCTCCGGAGAACCCGTATCGCCCTCGTGCAGCGCGTACTTTGCAATGATTTCCTGTTTCGTCATGATTTTTTCCTCCTTTTTTTCGTATCCCCGTAGACTGCGTATGGCGTCGGAGAGTCGCAACAACCCAGCTTACGGTTTAACCTTTGACAGTTTAGCACAACCGTTCCGAATTGTAAACACCTTTTTTGTGTGTTTCACAAACTTTTTTTGCTTCCGCGGCGTCCCTGCGGATCTGTTCAAACAAACGGTCCTTCGTTTCAAACCGCTTTTCGTCCCGGAGCCGTTCCAAAAACGCGACGCTGACGCGCTTTCCGTACAGATCGAGCGATGTGCCGATCGCATGCGTCTCCACGGTGCGCGCCCGTCCGCCGACGGTCGGATTGGTACCGACGTTTGTCACGGCATCGTAGCAAGCGCTGTCGAACAGCAGCATCGTTGCGTAGACGCCGTCCTTCGGCAGCAGCTGTGCGCCTGCGTCAAGGTTGGCCGTCGGGCAGTCAAATTGCCGGCCCAGTGCCTTCGCGTGCACGACCTCACCGGACAGTACATACGGCCTGCCGAGCATGCGTTGTGCAAACGCGACGTCGCCGTTTTTCAACGCATCACGTACACGGGTGGACGCGCACGGCACACCGTCGACGGTCACTTCGTCGATCACCGTAAGGCCGATCCCCCGCGCCCTGCACAACGTCCCCAACAGCGCTGTATCGCCCTTCGCATACGCGCCGAAGCGATAATCATAGCCCACGACGATCGCGGATACGCCGCCTTCATACCGCGCGTTCAGCCAATCGACGAACCGCTCCGGCTCCATGGCCGCGAACGCCGCATCGAACGGAATACTGTCCACGCGGTCCACGCCGGTCCCGCGGATCAGCCGCTCGCGCTGCTCCTTTGTGCAAAGGTAGGAGAACGCGCCGGAGAACAGCTCTTTCGGATGGTTGTCGTAGGTGAACGCCACGGCCGTGTCGCCCTGCGCGTGCGCGATCTTTGCTGCGCGTGAAAGCAGCACCCGGTGTCCCAGATGCACCCCGTCAAACATGCCGAGCGCCACAACCGTCTGATTCATGCGTCCTCCGAATACAAATGCACCTTCAGCATCGCGCTGCCGTCCCGCACGGCGCCGATGCCTAGGAAAGATTCACAATAGATGCGGTATACGCCGTCCGGCGCGTTCATGCGCGTCGGCAGTCCGTTCCTTGTCGGGACCAGGCGATCCGCCTTGAGATCGAGTCCCGGCAGAAACGTGACCGCGTCCTCGCAGGAGGTCAGCGCTTCCGGCAGTCTCCCCCGCTCCTTCATGGTCTGCAGCTCTGCGATCGAAACCGCACGTTCGAGCGTAAACGGGCCCGACGCCGTACGCAGCAGAAACGCCATGTGCGCCGGCACACCGAGCGTTTTGCCGATGTCGTGACACAGCGTGCGGATGTACGTTCCGCGCGAGCAGGTGATCTCTAAAAGAAACCGGTTCGGCCCCAAATCCTTTGTCCGCCGCAGCGACAAAATCTCTACCTCGCGCGATTTGTCCGGGATCTCCTTGCCGGAAAGCGCGAGATCGTACAGCTTCTGTCCGTTGTATTTCAGCGCGGAATACATCGGCGGCGTCTGCACGATCCGTCCGGTAAACGCGGGCAGGACTTCGTCGAGCATGTCCGCCGTCACGACGGCGTCGCTCGTCTCGGTCACGCATCCCTGCGCGTCCTGCGTATCGGTCGAAGCGCCGAACGCGATCTCACAAAGGTAGGTTTTTTGCTTGTCAACCAGATAGTCGAACAGCCGCACCGCACGGCCGACACAGACCGGAAGCACGCCTGCGGCTTCCGGGTCCAGCGTACCGAGATGCCCCACGCGCTTCGTCTCGAAGATGCGCCGCACATCCACGACGACATCGGAGCTCGACATCGCCGGCGGCTTCAATACGGTTACGATCCCTTCGATCATTGCAGTGCTTCCGTGAGCGCTTCGCGCATGACCGCCGTCGCCTCTTCAAGCGGCAGATACAGCGTACAGCCCGCCGCGCGGACATGCCCGCCGCCGCCGAAGCGCTTGGCGATCGCCGCCACGTCGCAATACCGTTTGCTGCGCATGCTCACGCGCACACAGCCGTCGCTTTCGCGCAGTACGCACGCAGCCTCGACCGTGTCGATATCCCTTAGCCAGTCGATCAGTCCCTCGCAGTCCTCCTTGGTCGCGCTGCAAGCTGCAAGCGCGTCAAGCGGGATCGCGCACAGGTTCAGCCGTCCGCCTTCGAACAGCTCCATATGCGAGAGCGTATACGCAATCAGCTTCGCCTTGCTGACCGGCATTTCGCGGAACAGCACGCGGTTCAGTTCCGGCAGATCAATGCCGTAACCTAAGAGCTTCGCCGCCGCCTCGAACGATTCCGGAGAGGTATTCCCGTACGAGAAATTGCCGGTATCGGTGGTGATAGCGGTGTACAATGCAGTCGCGATCGTCTTGTTCATCGGCACGTTTAGTGCTTTGATGAGACGCAGGATCAGCTCGCCTGTCGCGGAAACCTCCTCGACCCAGTCGCCGTCCTTCGACTCGCGCGGGTTCGTGCCGTGGTGGTCGATGCAGAACTGGTACGGCGCCGTTTCAAGCGTCTCGCGGAGCGCGCCGGTGCGCTTATGGTCCGCGCAGTCGATATAGAGCACCGCTTCCTTCGGCGGTTCGATACCGTCTGTGCCGGTCACCGTGTCCGCCCCCGCAAGAAAGTCGAGGACCGGCGGCACGCGGTCGGGACAGACAACGGCTGCGTCCTTGCCGAGCAGCAGCAGCGCTTCCCGCAAAGCAAGGCAGGAGCCCAGCGTGTCGCCGTCGGGCGACTGGTGGGCTGCCAGATAAAAGAATTGATGCGATTGTATAAACGCCGCCGCCCGTTCGAGGTTCATGCTTCCGTCTCCTCGTTCGGTTTGTCGTTTTTGTGCAGCGAACGGATGACCTCGGAGATATGCACCGAGTATGCGATCGAATCGTCGCCGACAAACTTGATCGACGGCACGCGGCGGATCGTCATGCGATTGCCGACCTCATGCGCGATGAAGCCTGCGGCATGGTTCAGCGCGTCGACCGCAGTCTTGGCCGCGTTCTCATCCGCATCGTACACAGAGACGTGTGCCTTCGCGTACTTGAGGTCCGGCGTGATCTCCATCTCGGTGATCGAGGTGACCGCCGGGATGCGCGGGTCCTTCATATCGAAGATGATCGCGCTGACCGTTTTCTTGAGTTCCTCACGGAGCCGTTCATTTCTGACCTTTGCCATATCAGCGCTTCACTTCCTCCATCGTATAGCACTCGATGACGTCCTCTTCGAGAATGTCGTTGAAGTTTTCGATCGAAATACCGCATTCATAGCCCGCAAGGACTTCGCGAACGTCATCCTTGAAGCGCTTGAGCGATGCGATCTTGCCGTCGTGGAGCACGATGCCGCCGCGGACCACGCGTACCTGTGCGGTACGGGTGACCTTGCCCTCGTTGACGTACGCGCCCGCGATCGTGCCGACGCCGGAGATGCGGAACGTATTGCGCACCGTGCAGCGTCCGAGCTCGACCTCCTGGAACACCGGTTTGAACATGCCCTTCATTGCGTTCTGGACATCCTCAATCGCGTTGTAAATGACGCGATACGTCCGCACGTCGACCTTTTCCTTTTCGGCGGTCGCGCGCGCCGTGGAATCCGGACGCACGTTGAAGCCGATGACGATCGCGTTCGATGCGGATGCGAACATGATATCCGATCCGGTGATTGCGCCGACGCCGCTGTGGATGCAGCGAACGCGGACCTCGTCGTTGGAGAGCTTTTCGAGCGCCTGCTTGACGGCCTCGACCGAGCCCTGCACGTCGGCCTTGATGATCAGGTTCAGGTCCTTGAGCTCGCCCTCGGCCATCTGGTTAAACAGATCGTCGAGCGAGACCTTCTGCGCCTGTTTGACCTGCGCCGCCTTCAATCTGTCGCGGCGCTCCTCTGCGACCTGACGGTTCAGCTTGTCGTCGTCCGCAGCAAACAGCACGTCGCCCGCAGCCGGGACCTCGTTGAAGCCGAGTACCTCGACCGGGATGGACGGGCCTGCGGAATTTACGCTCCTGCCCTTATCGTCCATCATGGCGCGCACGCGTCCGTACGCCGTACCTGCAACGATCGTATCGCCCTTCTTCAGCGTGCCGTTCTGCACAAGCACCGTTGCGACCGGGCCGCGCGTCTTGTCGAGCTGCGCCTCGATGATCGTGCCCTTTGCGAGACGGTCGGGGTTCGCCTTGAGTTCGAGAACGTCCGCCTGCAGCAGCACCATTTCAAGGAGCTGATCCAGGTTTATCTGCTTTTTTGCCGAGACCGGCACGCAGATCGTATCGCCGCCCCATTCCTCGGTAACGAGGCCGTATTCGGTCAGCTGTTGCTTGACACGGTCGGGATCCGCGGTGTCGCGGTCGATCTTGTTGATCGCAACGACGATCGGAACGCCCGCCGCCTTTGCGTGGTTGATCGCTTCGATGGTCTGCGGCATGATACCGTCGTCCGCCGCAACGACCAGGATGACGATGTCCGTGACCTGCGCGCCGCGCGCACGCATGGCGGTAAACGCTTCGTGGCCCGGCGTGTCGATGAACGTGATCTGACGGCCGTTCAGCGTGACGGTGTACGCGCCGATGTGCTGCGTGATGCCGCCGGCTTCGCCCGCAGTGACGTGCGAGTTGCGGATCGCGTCGAGCAGCGACGTCTTGCCGTGGTCGACGTGGCCCATGATCGTGACGACCGGCGGACGCGGCTTCAGAGATTCCGGCGCGTCGACGTCGTCCGCGGCATCCATCAGGACGTCCTCAAACGACTTTGCGATCTGCTGTTCGAGCGTGATGTTGAACTCGCCCGCAATCAGCTCACAGGTGTCGAAGTCCAGTTCCTGATTGATGTTGGCGATGATGCCGAGCATCAGGAGCTTCTTCAGAATTTCATTCGCGGGCTTTCCGAGCTTTTCGGAAAGGTCCTTGACGGTGATCGTTTCGGTGGTGATAACCGCGTGGTCGATCACAACGGGCGCAGGCTTCGGCTGCTGCGCCTCGGCCTGGTTGCGCTTTGCCTTGCGGCGATTGCCCATCTGGCTGTCATCCTCCCAGCCGCGTGCGGTGGGACCTGCTTCCTTCATCATGGTCTTCTTGTTCTTTGCCTTCTTATCCGACGGATCGAACGTCTTTTTCTTATCGTTGTTCCGGTTGTGGCTGTTGTCCGCAACGCTCGGCGGATTGATCACCACTGCGCGAGAGCCCGCGTTTGCATCGCGGCGCGGCGGGCGCGTATCGCCCTGTCTGCGTTCGCCTGCAGGCTGTCTCTGCGCATCCTGACGCGGTCCGTCCTGACGCGGACGGTCCGTACGGTCGCGCCTCGGTTCGCGCTGCTCCTGCGGCCGCTGCGGCTTCTGCTCCGGCGCGACAGGCTTCACGGGCTGCGGCTTCACGGGCTGCGGCTCAACCGGCTGCACAGGCGCAGCAGGCTCCGGCTCCGGTTCTTCGGAACCGCCCGCGTGCGCGGCGAGGTCGCCGTCGCTTTCGAGCATCGCCTTCAGACGTTCCGCGCGCTCGCGTTCCTCACGCTCCTGCTTCTCCTTTTCCTCGCGGTCGATCATGCTCCCCTCGATCCTGCGCGCGGCGTCCAGAAGCGTGCCGATCGCACCCTTCGACGCATCGAGCTTTGTGAGAAGCGCCTGCATCTGCTCCTTTAATTCTTTCGCTGATTCCAGAAAATTCACTGCCATACTCATCCCCGCTTTTCATCGGTATTGCGCATTGCGCGCTCGATCATATCCCGGAAATTCGGATCCGTCACCGCCATCACGATGTGCGCATCCTTTCCGATTGCGCGGCCCACGGTCTCGACCGTAATCAGCGGGACCTCGTGCGCTGCGCACAGTTGTTCATAATGCGTCTTTGTCGCCTCCGACGCTGTTTCCTCCAATATCACCAGCTTTGCCTTGCCGGCACGGATCGTTTGCTCTACCGCAAACGCGCCGCTTTTCGCCTTTCCTGCCTTTTGGCAGAGCCCGATCGCGTTAAACAGCCGATCCATTGCGTTCGATCTCCGATTCCAGAGCCGCCTTCAGCGTGTCGTTCATCGGCGCCTCCAGCGCGCGCTCCAATGCGCGCGTTTTGATCGTTTTGTTCAGGCACGCTGTGTCACGACACAGATACGCGCCGCGGCCGGAGAGCTTTCCGGT
Source organism: Clostridiales bacterium (assembly GCA_918244965.1). Classification (GTDB taxonomy): domain Bacteria; phylum Bacillota; class Clostridia; order Christensenellales; family CAG-138; genus UBA3792. The sequence goes on from CAKJYC010000021.1 coordinate 148,555, forward strand.
CGCGTCGAGCACAAGCTCGCCCTCGGCCGTGCGCACCACACGCATCAGGTCCTTTTTCGCCCGCATTTCGCGGCAGGCGACGCACATCCGCATCGGGATCTTTTTCAAGCGCTTACTCCTCCGCGTTCCGCTCGGCCTGCGCGGCGTCCACCGCTGCATCCGCCTGCGACTGGCTCTTGATGTCGATCTTCCAGCCGGTCAGCTTCGCGGCCAGGCGCGCATTTTGTCCCTCCTTGCCGATGGCAAGCGACAGCTGCGAATCCGGCACCACGACGCGCGCGGCCTGTTCTTCTTCATTCACATACACCATCAGGACCTTCGCCGGGCTCAGCGCCTTTGCAATGTAGATCGCGCTGTCCGAATCGTACTCGATGATGTCGATCTTTTCGTTGTTCAGCTCGTTGACGATGCGTTCCACACGTGCGCCGCGCGGGCCGACGCATGCGCCGACCGCGTCCACCTGCGGATCGGTCGAGAACACCGAGATCTTTGTGCGGAAGCCCGCCTCACGCGCAATGTTCTTGATCTGCACGGTGCCGTTCATGATCTCCGGAACTTCGAGCTCGAAAAGCCGCTTGACCAGATTCCTGTGCGTACGGCTGACGACGATCTGCGGGCCCTTGTTCTCTTTGTGTACTTCGAGCACGTAGACCTTGATGCGCGCATTCTGCTCGTAGGTCTCGCCGGGAATCATTTCCTTTTCGGGGAGGATGCCGTCCGTCTTGCCGAGCTCCACGTACGCGTTGCCCTTTTCGATGCGCTGCACGATCGCCGTCAGGATCTCGTTCTCCTTCTCGACGTATTCCTCATAGATGTTGTTGCGCTCGGCTTCGCGGATGCGCTGCACCATGACCTGCTTGGCCGTCTGTGCGGCAATGCGGCCGAAATCCTTCGTAAACGCTTCCTCTTCGAGCACGTCGCCGAGCTCATAGAGTGGATTGACCTTCTTTGCCGCTTCGAGCGAGATCTCCTGAGACGGGGTCTCGACCTTCTCAACGACGGTCTTGCTTGCATAGATATGGTATTCGCCGGTCTCGCCGTCGACCTCGGCGCGGACGTTGCCGGTCGAGTTGTAGTTACGCTTGTAGGCGACGATCAGGGCGGATTCAAATGCGCTGATCAGTACGGACTTCTTGATGCCGCGCTCCTTTTCCAGCGCGTTCAGGGCTTCGATAAACTCTGCGTTCATGATTCTTTCCTTTCTATGTTAAAACCTTATGGTATTAAAACCGAATGTTGGGACGGACAAGCGCGCAGTCCTTCAAGCGCACGGTGAGCGCATTCCCCTGCTCCGTTTCCACGGTAAAGCTGTCTTCGTCGAACGATCTGAGCGTACCGATCCAGAGCTTTTTCCCGTTTTGCGGCGCATAGAGCTTGATCTCCAGCTCCGTACCCATGGCCCGTTCAAAATCGCGTGGCTTCTTCAGCGGCCGGTCAATGCCGAGCGAGGAGACCGAGAGCATGTATTCCGAGTCGATCGGGTCATGCTCGTCCAAGATCGGCTCGATCGCGCGGCTGACCGTCTCGCATTCGTCGATGGTCACGCCGCCGGGCTTGTCGATATAGAAGGTCAGCACCCAGTCGCCGTATTCTTTCTGATACTCGACGTCGTACAGCTCGAACCCCATGGATTCGATCGCTGCACGGCACAGGTTCTCGCAGATCTCAGTCGTTTTCATGCACGGTCCCTCTCTCAAAACGAAAGAGTGGGATTTCCCCACTCCTTCAAGTTCAACATTCCAACAAAAGCAGTATAGCACAACTGTTCCCGGAATGCAAGCATTATTTCGTCAAACGGTCGAACTTCTCAAACAGCTGCTCCTCATCCCGATCGGGCTCGTCCTTTCTGGGCGGGAACATCTGCGTCTTGGCATAGTGCGCCATTGCAACGTACGACAAACCGACGGCGGCCGACAGCACAGCAATGTTCCACGGCTCGATTTTCGGCGCGATGAAGCTCAGCATCGTCAGCATGATGCCGATCGCAAAAACGCCGGTCGCGGTCTTTCCGTACCAGTCGGCATGCGCGACCTTGCGCTGCTTCAGCATAACGATCGTGCCTGCGGTCATCAGCGCTTCCTTGACGGCGATCAGGATCACCAGCGTCAGGTAGATCCAGAAGAGATTACCGGTCCGCGCCTTGCCGATCAGGATCACGACAAGCGCCGTGATCGACATCAGCTTGTCCGCCAGCGGGTCCAAAAGCTTTCCGACCGGCGTGATCCAGTTGAACGTGCGGGCCAGGAACCCGTCGAGCACATCGGTCAGAAACGCCAGTACATAAACCGCAATCGCCCACCAGTAACGTACCGGATGATCCGGAAACGCAGAAAGGAACAGCCACGCAAATATACCGACCATCACGATGCGCAGCGACGACAGAATGTTGGGAATGTGTCTCATCAGATACTGATATCCTCCACGTACAGTTCACGTACCGCGTTCGGGTCGACAACCGGCTCCGCCTTCGGCGCGGGTTCCGGCGCATTTGCCTTGCGCTCCTGCTCGTCGCGCCAGTCAAAGTACTTCATGGCAACCTGCGGCAGCAGCGCATAGCTCAGCACGTCCTCCTCGCATCTTGCGCGATCGCCGAGCTCCGCCCTGTACTTCTCAAGCTCCGGCTCCAGAAGGTCCGCCGGGCGGCAGGTCACAACCGGCTCGTCGCCGATCGCCATCTTTCGCACTTCCTCGTTGACCGGACCGGGCAATCTGCCGTATTCGCCGCGAAGCACCGCCTTTGAATTGTTCGGAAACGTCTTATAGCGACCCACCAATACGTTGAACACAGCCTGTGTGCCGACGATCTGGCTCGTGGGCGTGACAAGCGGCGGATAGCCGAAGTCCTTGCGTACGCGCGGGATTTCCGCAAGCACGTCGTAATACTTATCCTCCGCCCCTGCATCGCGAAGCTGCTTGATCAGGTTCGAGAGCATGCCGCCCGGCACCTGATACAGCAGCGTGTTCGTGTCGACGCGCAGAGATTTGTCGGAGATCAGGCCGTCCTGCTTCAGGCGCTCGTACACCTGACGGAAATACTTTGCGAGTTCGGAAAGCGCATTGAGATCGAGTCCCGTATCGCGTTCCTGTCCTTTGAGCGTCGCTACGAGGGACTCCGTTGCGGGCTGGCTGGTGCCGTTGCCCAGAGGGGACAGCGCGGTATCGACGATGTCGACGCCCGCCTCGGCCGCCTTCAGAAGCACCATATCGCCCGTGCCGGTCGTGTTGTGCGTGTGCAGATGGATCGGTACGTCGACCTCGGCCTTGAGCTTTTTCACCAGAGAGTATGCGTCGTACGGGAGCAGAAGATTCGCCATATCCTTGATGCAGATCGAATCCGCGCCCATCTGCGCAAGCTCCTTGCTGAGCTTAACAAAATACTCCTCGCTGTGTACCGGCGACGTCGTATAGGAGATCGCCGCCTCGCAGAAGCCGCCGTATTTCTTGGTGTATTTGATCGCCGCTTCGAGATTGCGCGGATCGTTCAGCGCGTCGAAGATACGGATCACGTCGATGCCGTTCTCGATCGCCTTGCGGCAGAACTGCTCGACGACGTCGTCCGCGTAATGCTTGTAGCCAAGGATGTTCTGTCCGCGGAACAGCATCTGCAGCTTCGTGTTCGGCAGCGCTTTCCGGAGCGTGCGAAGGCGTTCCCACGGGTCCTCGTTGAGGTAACGCAGGCAGGAATCGAACGTCGCACCGCCCCAGACCTCAAGCGACCAGTAGCCGATCGCATCGAGCATCTCGCACGCAGGAAGCATCTCCTTCGTCGTCATGCGCGTAGCCGCCAGCGACTGGTGCGCGTCGCGCAGAATGGTATCGGTAACAAAGAGCTTACTCATATGCGATCCTCCTTACCTGAACAGTGACAGGAACACGCCCGCCGCAATCGCCGAGCCGATGACGCCTGCCACGTTCGGGCCCATTGCATGCATCAGCAGGAAGTTCTTCGGATTCTCCTTCTGACCGACGACCTGCGAAACACGCGCCGCCATCGGAACGGCGGACACGCCCGCGGAGCCGATCAACGGGTTGATCTTCTTCTTCAGGAACAGATTCATGAACTTCGCAAGCAGAACGCCGCCCGCGGTGCCGCCCATGAACGCGATGATACCGAGCGCAATGATGACGATCGTGGAAAGCTGCAGGAACGTCGTTCCGGTCGCCGTCGCGCCGACGCAGACGCCGAGGAAGATGGTAACGATGTTGCAGAGCTCGTTCTGCACGGTCTTGGAAAGACGCTCGGTCACGCCGGACTCCTTGAAGAGATTGCCCAGCATCAGGCAGCCGACAAGGGGCGCCGCAGAAGGTACCAGCAGCGCGACAAAGATCGTGACCACGATCGGGAACAGGATCTTTTCGGTCTGTGAGACCGGACGCAGCTGTGCCATGACGATCTGCCGTTCCTTCTTGGTCGTCAGCATTTTCATGATCGGCGGCTGAATGACCGGCACCAGCGCCATGTACGAATACGCTGCCACGGCGATCGGGCCGAGATAGCTCGGCGCGAGCTGTGAGGTGACAAGGATCGCCGTCGGGCCGTCCGCACCGCCGATGATGCCGATGGACGCGGCGATGTTCTGCTTCAGCGTGCCGTCGGTCGGGATCACGCTGAACGCAAGGATCGACAGCGCAAACGCAATGTAGATGCCGAGCTGCGCCGCCGCGCCGAGGATCAGGCTCTTCGGATTCGCGATCAACGGTCCGAAGTCCGTCATCGCGCCGACGCCCATAAAGATCAGGCACGGATAGATGCCGAGCTTGACGCCGAGATACAGATAATCCAGAAGGCCTGCGCCATCCTTCAGCTCCGACCAGTGCACATGCCCGCCTGCAAACAGTTCCTCATGGAACATGCCTGCGCCGGGCAGATTGGTCAGCAGCATGCCGAACGCGATCGGCACGAGCAGCAAGGGCTCAAACTTCTTGACGATCGCAAGGTACAAAAGCACGCAGGCGATCGCGATCATGATCAGGCATTTCCAGTTGTCTCCCTCAAAGAACCGGGCAAAGCCGGTGCCTGAGAGAAACTCGGAAATGGTTTCCCAAATGGCTTCCATAGGCGCCCCCGATCAGGCGATGGTGCAGAGCAGCGCGCCGCTTTCGACTGTGGAACCCTTTGCAACGGCAAGCGTTGTGACCTTGCCCGCGCACGGTGCAAGGATCTCGTTCTCCATCTTCATGGCTTCGAGGATCATGAGCTGCTGCCCCTCCTTGACGGTGTCGCCGGGCTTGACGTTGACCTGCAGAATGTTGCCGGGCATCGGGGACGTCACCTCAACGCCTGCGCCTGCGGGTGCGGACGCCTTGACAGGTTCGTTCTTCTGTGCCGCAGCGGCGGTGCTCGCGTCGATCTCCTCGACCTCTACTTCATATCTGGTTCCGTTGACATTGACTGAAAACTTACGCATGGTTTCTTCCCCCTTATTCAATCCACTTTCTTAAATGATACGATCCGGATCCCGCTGACGCTCTCGCCCAGCACGGTCGCAATGGCCGCTGAAACGGCCGCAATGATTTCGCCTCTGTCTCCCTCCGGCACGCTCTGTACCGGTGCGGGCTCTGCCTTCTGTTCAGGCTGCGGAAGCGGCTTCTGCGTCTTGCCCATGATCCATCCCATGACCTTGACGATCAGGATCAGGGCGACAAGCCCGATGAAGACGATCCCAAGACCGAGCAAAAACGTGATCAGCGTCGACGTCGCGGCGGCTCCTCCCGTAAAGTCCAGACCGGCTGTGCTTTCCTCTGCAAACAGCATATTGAACCTCCATCCTTCCGGGAATAGATTTCTCATTCTTTCCCTTTTACGTATATATTCGACATGTTTCCTTTATTTCCTCTTACCGGAATTAAATATCATGTATCACAAATTCTTATATGTCCGCGTCCGGTATGAAAAGCGTCCTTACGGGCAGAATACCGGCATGCTGACTCTGTTCTTACGTGCGATCTTTCTGGATCTGTTTGTGCTTTTGATCCTGCGCCTGACCGGCAAGCGTCAGGTCAGCGATCTGCAGCCATACGATCTGCTGATGACACTCATCATTGCCGACCTTGCCAGTACGGCGATCGCGGACACGGATATTCCGCTGCTGTACAGCATCGTGCCGATCCTTGCGCTGTATCTTGTACAGCAGCTTCTTGCCAAGCTGTGTCTGAAATCCTCGGCGATGCGGCGGCTGATCTGCGGTACGCCGCAGATACTGATCCTGGACGGCGTGCTGCAGGAGAAGATCATGCGCCGCACAAACTATACGGTGCGCGATCTTTTGGACAGTCTGCGATCGAACGGCATCTTCTCGGTCGACGAAGTCGCCTATGCGATCCTTGAGACGAACGGGACGGTCAGCGTGCTGGAGAAAGCGGCGTATCAGGCTCCGGAGCGGCGCGATCTCGGACTGACGGACGGCTCGGCGGCGCTGTCGCATCTTCTGATCCTCGAAGGCAGGCTGCAAAAAAGCGGCCTCGGCGCGCTGCATCTGAAGCGGGCAGACGTCGAGTCGTTGCTGGCGAAGAACGGTCTTGCACTGAAAAACGTATTTTTCGCCGAGATGAACGGCGACGGCGAACTGCATGTTCAGCTCGATCGTAAAAACGGCAGCCGGGTCTATACCCTCGGCGCCGAGTAAGGGGGGCGTATGGGTTTTACCGTCTTTCGCGCATGCATGACCGTGCTGATTTGCCTCGGTCTCGTTGCGCTGTTCATCTTTCCATCGCAGCATCTGTCGGACTTCGCCGATGTGTTCGGCGGCATGCTGAAGCGTGCTGCGTCGTCGCTTCATGCAGATGCGCCGGACGCGGCCGATCTTTGCGCAGCGCTGTCGGATGCGATCCGCGATGAGATGCCGGTGCTGGAACGGTTTCTGAACCACTCCGATATTGATTCACTTGACACCGCTGCCGCGCGTGCCGCCGCCGCAGCAAGGACCGGTGATCACGGCACGGCGCTGGATGCGCTCACCGAGGCCGACGCGATCCTGCGCCGGATCATGGGAATCGAGCTTTTTTCGTGGAATTCTTTGCTTTAGTGATTGTCGAACGCGCGTTCCTGTGGTATACTGAAAAAAATATACAAACGGGGGATGCCTATGGACGCACGCGAGCTTTCCGACCTGATCTATGCCTCAAGCAAAGGAAAACCGACCTTCGTGATCCGCAACGTGCGCGTGATCGACGTCTTTACCAACGAGATCGTGGAGTCCAACGTCGCCATGATCGGCGATATGATCCTCGGCGTCGGCAACTATACCTGCGAAAACGAATACAACGCCCACGGCGCGTACCTTGCGCCGGGGTTCATCGACGGGCATGTACACATCGAAAGCTCGATGGTCACGCCCGCTTCTTTTGCACAGGTGATTTTGCCGAAGGGCACGACCTCGATCATTGCCGATCCGCATGAGATTGCGAACGTCGCCGGAAAGGAGGGCCTGGAGGCGATCTTCGCGCTGTCGGAGGGACTGCCGCTGGACATTCGCTTCATGCTTCCGTCCTGCGTACCCGCAACGCCGTTCGAGCACAGCGGCGCGACGCTTTCCGCCGCCGATCTGATGGAGTTTATCGACCGTCCGGCCGTGCTGGGTCTCGGCGAGGTCATGGACTATCCCTCGGTCGTCGCTGGCAATCCGGACATGCTGGAGAAGCTGCTCTGCTTCCGCGACCGTCCGATCGACGGCCACGCCCCGATGCTGACCGGCAAGGCGTTGAACGGGTATATCCTTGCCGGGCCCCGCACCGATCACGAATGCACAAATTTTGCGGAATTGAAGGAAAAGCTGCGCCGTGGCATGTACATCATGATCCGCATGGGCTCCGCGGCGAACGGCGTGATCGAAATGATCGACGGTCTCGTTGCCGAAGGATTGCCGACCGACCGCATCTGCTTCTGCACCGACGACAAGCATCTTGAAAACATCCGTGCGGAGGGTCATATCAACCACATCGTCAATACAGCGATTTCACGCGGCGTCCGTCCGCTCGAAGCGATCCGTATGGCGACGCTGAACACGGCGACGGCATACGGGCTCAAGCGCGTCGGCGCGATCGCGCCGGGGTATCTTGCAAACATGATCCTGTTCGACAATCTGCACACGATCGAGCCGAAGGCGGTCTTTGCAAACGGCAAACTGTTCGACCCGAACGCGCCGATCCCGTCCCCCGCCGTTCCCGACAGCGTGAAAAACAGCGTCCATGCCGCGCCGGTCACGCCGGACGATCTCCGGTTGAAGGCAAAGACGTTCATGCCGATCATTCAGACGGTCCCGCATCAGCTGGTCACGCGGCTTGTGACCGGCATGGTCCCGACCGACGAAAACGGCTGTTTCGTCGCAAAGGACGGGCTCAATAAACTCGCCGTGATTGAGCGGCACCATGCGACCAGCCATATCGGCGTCGGCATCGTCGAGGGCATGCACGTCAAGGGCGGCGCGATCGCTGCAACCGTTGCGCATGATTCACACAACATCGTGGTCGTCGGCGACAATGACGAGGATATGTGCGCGGCGATCGACGCGCTGAAGGCGTGCGGCGGCGGGTTCACGGTCGTCGCAAACGGCGAAGTGAAAGCGCTTCTGGAGCTTCCGGTCGCGGGACTGATGAGCGATGCGCCTGTCGATACCGTGCTTGAAAAGCAGCGAGCGCTTCTTGCGGCAGCGCATGCGCTCGGTGCGGACGATGCGTGCGATCCGCTGGTGCTGCTGTCCTTCCTTGCGCTTCCGGTCATTCCCGAAGTGCGGCTCACCGACTGCGGACTGTTTGACGTGCGCACGATGTCCTTCCTGTACAAAAGCGAACGCTGACCTTCCATTCAAAATCGAAAAGCGACGCGGCCGGATGACTGCGTCGTTTTGCGTCATATTCATTTATTAGCGCCGCTCACCGTAAAGAGCCCGTCGATCTCCTCCTGTGTGAGATACCGCCATTCGCCCGGGCGAAGGCTGCCGAGCTGCAGATTCCCGTACGCCTCGCGCTTCAGCCGCAGCGTGCGATGGCCGACCGCTTCCAGCATGCGGCGGATCTGGCGGTTTCTGCCCTCGTGGATCGTGATCGAAAACGCGGTCCCGCCTGTCGTGGAACGTCGGATGTTCGTTACCCTCGCGGGCGCCGTCATACCGTCGTCAAGCATCACGCCGTTCGTGAGCGAAGCGATCTCCGACGCAGACAGCATGCCGTCGCACACGACGCGATAGGTCTTATCGACCTTATAGCGCGGATGCATCAGGTGATTTGCAAGCTCGCCGTCGTTGGTGAGAAGCAGCAGTCCCTCGGAATTCAGGTCGAGCCGTCCGACGTTATAGAGCCGGTACGGTAGGTCCGACACGAACGCCTGCACGGTCTTGCGCCCCGCCTCGTCGCTCGACGTCGAAACAACGCCGCGCGGCTTGTAGAGCATCAGCACAACGCGCTTGTCCTGCGGTTTCAGCCGCTTGCCGTCCAGCCGAACATCGTCCGTTTCCTCGACGGACATGCCGAGGACGGCAGGGATCCCGTTGACCGTAACCCTTCCGTCCGTGATGATCTGTTCACACGCGCGCCGCGACGCCACGCCGCAGTCCGCCATGTATTTTTGCAGCCGCATATGCCCCCCGTTCGCGGCTCAGCCGAAAAAGCCTTCCGCCGCCCTCCGTAAATAATACCCGAAACCGGCCCGTTCCGCCGTCTCCAGCGCAACAATAGGCACCGAAGCGACCGGCTCTCCGTTTCGGAACAGCGTCGCCGTCCCGACCGTCTGCCCGGCCCAAACCGGCGCCGCGCACGCAATAAGCGTCGTTTCTACGCGGTATGTCTCGTTCCCGCCGATCTCCGTCGGATACAGTATAGCAGAACGCGGCGCGGCAGACAATGCCTTTTTCACACCTTTTGCGAGAGGGATCTCAAATACCGTGTCCGGAGCGAGAAAAATCCGGACTTCGTACCGGGAAAAGCCGTCGTCGAGCATGCGCTTCGCCGTGTCCCACATCGACGGACAGTTCAGGATCGCGCCGACGAGCTTCAACCCGCCGCGCTCAGCCGCAAAGACGAGGCACTTCCCCGCGGCCTTCGTGTAGCCCGTCTTGACGCCGATGCCGCCCTCATACTCCCATAACAGCCTGTTCTTGTTCTTCAGCGTATGCGGATTCGAGCCTTCGGTCCGCCGATACTCCGTCCGGACGATCTCCGAAAAAACCGGATCCGCAAGCGCCGCCGCGCCGAGCAGCGCAAGATCGTGCGCCGTCGTATAATGATCCGCGTCGTGCAGTCCGTTGGGCGTGACAAAGTGCGTGTCGGATAGCCCAAGCGCCTTCGCTTTCGCATTCATGCGGTCGGCAAACGCCTTGGTGCTTCCGTCCAGAAGCAGCGCGATCGCAACCGCCGCGTCGTTTCCGCTGCGCAGCATCAGGCCGTAAACGAGGTCGGAAAGCGTCAGCGTTTCGCCCGCTTCGAGGTACATCGACGAGCCCTCCGTCCCGACCGCCGCATCCGGTACGCGAACGGTTTCGTCCATCCGCCCCGATTCGATCGCAAGAAGCGCCGTCATGATCTTTGTTGTGCTCGCCATCGGCAGACGCGCGTTCTCATTTTTCGCATACAGCACACGGCCGGAGTTCGCCTCGATCAGATACGCGGCCTGTGCGGGAACGTCGACGGTCTTCGTCTCCGCCCTGACAACGCCGGGTATCAGCAGCAAAGCGGCAAGAGCAAGGCGCAGCAGGCGTTTCATGACTCCGGCTGCTCCGATGCGCATTCACCCTGCGCACGGATGCTCTTGATCGCGTCGCGGACCTCGTTCATCGCGGTCGGGATCATCTGCACAAGCCGGTCGAGCGTGTTGTCGCAGTCGGCATGGAGCAGCGTCACCTGTCCGCCCTGCATGTACAGAAACGCCTTCGGCTGGATCGAAACGCCGACGACGCTTGCGCCTAAAAGCGGGTACGCGCCCGCGTCAAACTCCGGTGCGCCCTTCCTGGCGACCGCCTGCGTCGGGAAGTCGCCGCCGCCCGCGAAAAAGCCGAGACTGACCTTGCTCACGGGAACGACGACCGCGCCGCCCTCGCCGTAGATCGGATTGCCGACGATCGTGTTCACGTCGACGATGTTCTTGAGCTCGCGCATCGTCGTCTGCAAAATGGTTTCAACAGGATGCATATTCCGTCCTCTTTTCATGTGTTTTACGGCTATTCTTTGCCGCTTTTCGCCGCGCTATACGTCCGCGCACGATTCCCGTCAAAAGCTCGATCGGAAACACCAGCGCCGTTATGCGCACCGAGATCCGCAGCATGGAGGTCCTGCAAAGCCCCGCATGCGCTGAGCCGCCTTCTGCAAGCCGCGTCGTCAGCATGCCGAGCAGGACCGCCGCCGCCCCGGCGATCCGCACGGCCTCGGCAGGCTCGTCCGCGATCCCGACGGTCGTTTTGCTGTCAAGCCGCAGCAGACGCACGCCGGATATGCCGCCACCCTTTTGCCGCTCTCGTTTTTTTAGCAGCGGAATGCGCTTTTTGCCAAAGCAAAGGCAGAAATACGGCTCCGAAAACAGATGCAGTCTGAGCCGTACCGGGATCGGGATAAGGCCGAGCACATACACCCTTGCATGCACGACCGCGCCGCGCACGGACGTCCTTGCCCGCGCTTCGACGATCAGCGGCATCGACAGCAGCAGAATGAGGAACACCAAAACAAACAAAACGATCAGGATCCACATGAGTAAAGTGTTTCCCGATCGGTTTTTTCACATACATAAAGGACCGTCCGGAAATGAACGGTCCTTTCCCATTTCAATCCGTCAAATGCAGCGACATGCGCGGTGCATTTGACTCCTTGCAGTCTGCACCGCCCGGTGCATCTTTGATGCATAGGCGCAGGCTGAAAACCGGTCTGTTGAAAACTTGCTTTTCAACAGACCGAGGGCTCTGTCCTTATCGCATGCCCTTGTCGTACGGAATGCCCTCCGCCTTCGGCGCGCGGGACTTCTTGGAAGTGAACGCGAGCACCAGCAGCGAGATCACGTACGGGATCAGCCGGTACATATGCGGGTTGAGGACCTTTCCCCAGACCGGGTCCTTGCTGAGGTTCAGCAGCAGCGCAACGCCGTCGCCGTTGATGTCCAGCGTGGAGTACGACGCCGCGATGCACTTGAACAGACCGAACAGCAATGCCGCGCCAGCGATGCTCAGCGGCTTCCAGTTGCCGAAGATCATAACCGCCAGAGCGAGGAAGCCGAAGCCCGCAACGTCGCCGTTCGCCACGCAGTTCGCGGTAGTCAGCGTGTAGACGAAGCCGCCCATGCCGGCAAGCGCGCCGGAAATGATGACGCCGCTGTAACGCATCTTGAAGACGTTGATGCCCAGCGAAGCCGCCGCCTGCGGATTCTCGCCGCAAGCGCGGAGCCGGAGACCGAAGCGCGTCTTATAGAGGAGAATCGACAGCAGGATGAACAGGATGATGCAGATGTAGGTGGTCAGATAGACCTTGTTGAGGAACGTCTCGCCGAGGAATCCGATCTCCTGCGACTTTTCAAAACCGAACATGGTCTTTTTCACCATGAACCAGCTTGCCGCATCGCCCTTGAACATTCTCAATTCGCTCTGCTGCGCGATGAGACGGATGAAGAAGCAGACGAGCGCCGGAGACAGCATGTTCAGCGCGGTGCCGCCGATGGTCTGGTCCGCTTTCAGATTGATCGCGGCAAATGCCAGCAGCAGTGAGAATACCGCGCCTGCGGCGGCTGTGATAACCATGACCAGCAGCAGGAACAGCTGCAGCTTGCCCCAGTTCGCTCCCATATCTCCCGCAATCGTGACGATGTTGAAGGTGTTCGCCTTCTGCATCAGGTTGATGGTCAGCGCGCCGACAAACGCGCCGAAGATCATGATGCCCTCAAGTGCAAGGTTGATAACACCGCTTCGCTCAGCGAAAACGCCTGCGAGCGCAACGATCATCAACGGGATCGCGTAGATCAGAGTTTTGCTGATTAAGAATGACATTATTCAGCGACCTCCTTTCCCGGAATGGCTTTCTTTTCTTGGACCGGTTTCGGCTTTGCGATCTTCTTGCGTCCGCCGAGCCACGTCTTGATCAACAGGGAGAATGCGGACAGATACACGATGACCGCGATGATAACGTCGGTGATGTACTCGTTGTAAGCCGTCAGGTTCGCAAGCTGCAGACCGTGCAGGTTGATCGCCGACATGAACAGACCGGTGAAGATACACGCGATCGGGTTACAGGATGCAAGCATTGCGACCGCGATGCCGTTGAAGCCCTCCGCCGGCAGTTTCTGGTACACCGACCAGTACAGCTCGGTGTTGCCGGACAGGTAGTAGAGCGATGCTGCCGCGCCGGCGAGCGCGCCTGCGATCGCCATGGAAAGAACGATGCTCCGCTTGTCGCGAATACCGGCATACCGCGCCGCATGGCGGTTTGCGCCGCACGCCTTCAGTTCATAGCCGAAGGTCGTCTTCGTGAGGATGATATACACCGCAACCGCAATAACGATCGCGATCAGAATACCGGCGTTCGCCTGCGAGCCCGGAAAGAGCTTGTTCAGCCCCATCTTGGGCGTCGCAACGCCGAGACCGTCCTGATACGTCCAGGCGCCGTCGACATTGACGAGCCCGTAGGTCGTTTTGTAGATATAGCCGGTCTTGGTGCCCTCGACCATGTTCTTGAGGTTGCTGATATCGAACATCCAGGTGACGAGGTTTGCCGCGATCCAGTTGGTCATGATGCAGGCAAGAACCTCGTTGATGTTCAGGAACGCCTTCAGGAGACCGGGGATCGCGCCCCAGAGCGCACCGGCAAGCACGCCCGCGAGGAACGCTAGGATCCAGATCAGAAACTGCGGCATAGCGCCTGCCGGGATCGACAGCGCAACGAACAGCGTCGCGCAGGTGCCCGCAAGGTACTGGCCGGAAGCACCGATGTTGAACAGGCCGGTCTTATACGCAAGCGCTACGGACAGACCGCAGAGGATCAGCGGAACCGCACGGAACAGCATGTTGCCGATGATCTGCGGATTGAAACCGAAGGACAGCGCCCCGGATGCCGCACGGCCGGTGCTGAACGTACCGCCGATGATCAGCCGGATGCCTTCCCATGCACCGGAAATACCGATCTCGCTGCTCGTCAGACCGACGATCAGAATGAGGATCGAACCGGCGACGAGACCGACCAGAATCGAAATGATGGTTGCAAGAACAGAGCGTGTTCCGTTCTTCTTCAGAAAGTCCCTCATGCCTGTTCCTCCTTCTTCTCCGTATCTTCACGCTTGGCGCCCGCCATGTAAAGACCGAGCTCCTGCACGGTGGTCTTCTTGGGATCGAGCTCGCCGACGATCTCGCCCTCGTACATGACGAGGATGCGGTCGGAAAGACTCATGACCTCTTCGAGCTCGAGCGAGACGAGCAGGACCGCCTTGCCCGCGTCGCGCTCTTCGACGAGACGCTTGTGGATGAACTCGATCGCGCCGACGTCGAGACCGCGGGTCGGCTGCACCGCAATGATCAGCGGGAGGTTGCGGTCGATCTCGCGCGCGACGATCGCTTTCTGCTGGTTGCCGCCGGACATCGAACGCGCCATGGTGATCGGTCCCTGACCGGAACGAACGTCGAACTGCTCGATCAGCTTGTTCGCATACTGGCGAACGGCGCCGAACTTAATGAAGCCCGCCTTCTGAAAGTCCTTCTCATAGTAGCGCTGCAGGACCATGTTCTGTTCGAGCGTGAAGTCCAGCACCAGACCGTGCTTATGACGATCCTCGGGAATGTGGCTCATGCCCGTCAGACTGCGCTGACGGATGGACGCCTTCGTGATGTCCTTGCCGCAGAGCGTGATCGTGCCGGATGTGGCCTTTTCAAGGCCGGACAGCGCATAGACCAGCTCGGTCTGACCGTTTCCGTCGATACCGGCGATACAGGTGATCTCGCCCGCGTGCGCGGTAAAGGTGACGTTCTTGACAGCGTTGTTCTTATGCAGCTTGGACGGAACGGTCAGGTTTTTGACCTCAAGGATCGGCTCCGCAGGCTTTGCGTCGTCCTTGTCGACGACAAGCTGAACCGGACGGCCGACCATCATGGAGGACAGCTCCTCCTTCGTGGTTTCCGCCGTGTTGACGGTACCGATGTACTTGCCCTTTCTGAGAACGGAGACGCGGTCGGAAACTTCCATGATCTCGTTCAGCTTGTGGGAGATGAACAGGATCGACTTTCCCTCCTTGACCAGCCCGCGCATGATCGCCATGAGCTCTTCGATTTCCTGCGGGGTCAGAACCGCCGTCGGCTCGTCGAAGATCAGGATCTCGTTTTCGCGATAAAGCATCTTGAGGATCTCAACGCGCTGCTGCATGCCGACCGTGATATCCTCGATCTTAGCGTCGAGGTCCACATGCAGGCCGTAGCGTTCCGAGAGGTCCTTGACCTTTTTGCGCGCTTCCTTCTTTTGCAGGAAGCCCAGCTTGGTGTCCTCTGCGCCGAGAATGATGTTGTCGAGAACCGTGAACACATCGATCAGCTTGAAGTGCTGGTGCACCATGCCGATGTGCAGCGCCGTCGCGTCGTTCGGATTGTTGATCTTTACGACCTTCCCATCCTTCTTGATCACGCCCTCCTCCGGCTGATACAGTCCGAAGAGAACGCTCATCAACGTGGATTTTCCTGCGCCGTTTTCCCCAAGCAGCGCATGGATCTCGCCTTTTTTGAGCTGCAGCGTAATATCATCGTTTGCCTTGATACCAGGGAAGACCTTGGTTATATGCAGCATCTCAATGACATATTCGGGAGCTTGCTCCATGACTCCACCTCCTTCTATGTGACTTGCGAAACACTTTCCACAAGTATTGGATATATTATACTTGATGCAAGGTGGAATTGCAAGCGCGTATGACAAATTTGTGAAGAATTTGTATCTATTTGAAAGCCGCGGCAACGAAAAAAGGACTTTCCGAGGAAAGTCCTTTTTTGTCACATTGGCGAAATCAGATGACTTCGACAGTCGCGTTGGAGAGCGTGAAGACGTTGTCGGTCGGATAGTTCGCATCGATCACGAGCGTGCCGTTCTTCATTGCTGCGAACAGCTTCTCATAATCTGCAACGCTCCAGTTCTTCAGGCTCCAGGTTTCGGTCGGCAGACCGACTGCGTCGTTGGCCGCACCCAGGCTGGTGCCCTTGCCGCCGATCTCTTCCCACTTGCCTTCATACTGCTTCGCAATTGCCCACTGGACGGAAGCAGAGAGGCCCTTCATAGCAGAGGTGACAACGGTGTCGGATTCCGGAGACTGGTCAACGTCAACGCCGACGACCTTCGCATCGTTCTCAGCAGCTGCTGCTGCGATCGAGGAGAACATGGAACCGCCGCAAGCGAAGATGATCTCTGTGCCGCTCTCGTACCAGCCCGCTGCCATCGTCTGCAGTTCGGGAGATGCGGAGAAGGATGCGCCGTACTGCCAGGAATACTTGACGTCGATGTTGATGCCCTTCTCAACTGCCGCAGCATTTGCGCCCTGCACGAAGCCGTAGCCATAACGGCAGCATGCCGGGTTGGTGCCGCCGCCGCCGCCGCAGAAGCCGAGCTTGGTGTAGCCTTCCATGACTACCGCATAGCCTGCGAGGTAACCGGCCTGCTCTTCCTGGTACGCAATGCCTGCAACGTTGTTGAGGCCCTCAAGCGGCCAACCATCGATGAAGATGAAGTTGACCTGCGGGAAGTCAGCCGCTGCCTTTGCAAGCGCGTTGCCCTGCATGAAGCCTGCGCAAACGATGACCTTTGCGCCGCCATCCGCAGCCGCCTTCATGGCGTCATAGCGGTCGTCGTCCGTCGCCTTATCGGCGTTGGCGGGCTGATAGTACTTGTAGGACAGATTGTTCGCTGCCGCGTAGAGCTTGCAGCCTTCCCAGGTGCCCTGGTTGAAGGACTTGTCCTTCAGCTGGCCGACGTCGGTAACAAACGCGATCTCATACTTGCCGTCTGCGCTCGTCATCGTATCCGGAATGGATTCGGGATCGACCGTTGCCGGCTTGTCGTCGGTCTTGGTTTCTTCTGCGGGCTTCTCCGTCTTGGAGCCGCAGGCGACAACCGCCAGTACCATTGCGAGAACCATCAGCAGTGCAATGATTTTCTTCATAGTGTGTTTTTTCCTCCTGATTAGATTGTCCTGTATGAATGCAGGAATATTTTGCATGCCATACATGCAACTGCATTATAACAGATACTTTCGCGGAATGGAAGAGAAATCTTTCACTTTTTTCAAAATTTTTTGTCAAATCTCATTTAGATTCGCATTTTCAGGACTTTTTTCGTGACTTTTTGATCGCAGTATGGTATGATGTGACTGCATATTGAAAGGAAGGAAGGTCCCTGTTTTGAAACGGATCCTGTCTGCAGCCTCCGCGCTGCTGCTGAGTTCGCTGCTGCTGTTCGCATGCGCAGGCACTTCAGAAAAGAAGAAACAGTCAATCGCATCTTCGGCGCCGGAGCGGTCGGATGTGCCCGCTTTATCGGACATCGAGCATTCGGCCGTCTGGTCGATTTCCGAACGCTACGACTCGAAATACACCACGATACACTATTCGGCAACCTATGAGCACGACGGTGCGCTGTTCCTGCTTACCGTCAATCGCAGCAAGAAAAATGTCGCTGACGCGCAATCTACCGTGCGGGATTCAAAGGAGATCGACGGCGTCGTGTATACGCTCTACGCAAGCAAGGACGACAAGAGCGGCACGGTGACCGGTACCTATTATGAAGCGCACAGCGAACGGTTCCAATACCGGATCTCAGGCGAAAGCACCGGCTTCTTCATCGAGGATCATCTCAGCCTTGACGACGCGGCAGCGCTCATCACTTCTCCCATTGCCCCGCGCGGCGACTTAAGGCTGATCGACACGGAATGGGATGTGTACCTCCGCCCGGAGGGCTGCAACCTTGAATTCGTGATCAAGCCGGAGGACGGCGGCAGTACAGTCCGCAAGCTTGATTCGACATTCACCGCCCGTGAGGAGGACGGCGAAACGGTTTATGAATCCGAAAACGGAGACGAGATCGTTTATACCGACGGCATATGTTCCGTACGCATCCGTCAGACGAAGCGTTCCGGCGGAAACAGCAAAAACTATCTGACGCTGTCCGAGTGCAAGGCGATCCTTGCGCTGCTCGATATAAATAAATAAGGGGGAAAAAACAAATGCTATTGATGGAATCCGCCGCGGCCGGAACGCTTTCTCCGTTCCTCGCGTGGATGATGGCCATGCTGCGCGCGATCGCAGGCATCCGCTCACCGTTTCTTGACACCGTATTCTCCGTCGTGACGAAGCTCGGCGAGGAGACCGTGTTCCTTGTCGTGCTGATGATCATCCTCTGGTGCGTCAACAAGCGGTTCGGCTATCGCTTCCTGACGATGTTTCTGTTCGGAACATGCCTGTTCATTGTATTGAAGGTCCTGTTCGCGATCCCGCGTCCGTGGCTGCTCGATCCCGACTTTCAGATTGTCGAAAGCGCCCGAAAGGCCGCAAGCGGCTATTCGTTCCCGAGCGGTCACACGCTGACGGCCTGCATCGTCTGCTTCGTGCTTGCGCATTTATCAAAAAAGAAATGGGCGTACGCGATCGCCGCGTTCCTGACGGTCCTTGTCGGCTTCACACGCATGTATCTCGGTGTTCATACGCTTCTGGACGTCGTCGTCGGTCTGGCGCTCGGTCTATTCGTCTTTGTCGGGTTCACCCTGCTCTATCGGAATCGTGAGGAAAGCAACCGCCTGCTCAACACGGTCCTGATCGTCAGCACCGTGCTCTGTATCGGCGCGATCGTCCTGAGCGGGATCATCGCCGCAAACAATCCGGAGAGCGGCGCGCAGGAAGGGTTTATGGACGCCGCCAAGCTGGCCGGCTGTGCGGTCGGCGCAATGCTCGGCAAGATCCTTGACGATACCCTTGTGCGGTTCGATGTACAAACCGTCTGGTGGAAGCAGTGCATCAAGATTGCCGTCGGCTTTGCGATCATGCTGGGGATCCGGATCGGCCTCAAGGCGCTGTTCGGCGGCGATAACGAAACGCCGGTGCTTGCCGCCGTCCGCTACCTCGTGATGGCGTTCGCCGGCGTCGGGCTCTATCCGATGCTGTTCAAGCCGCTGTTCAGGTCGAATACAAAAGAATAAGGATCTGTATCGTAAAGAAAACTCTCCGTCACGTCGGCGGAGAGTTTTTTGTATGCCTCATTTCCAGTACTGCGCGCCCCAGTTCTCAAAGTTCCATTCGTCCATATAGTCGTTGCATTCATAGTCGATATACCAGAGCAGCCCGTCGGAGATCACAAAGTTCGTCGGGTAATAGTCGATGTTCAGTCCTGCGGCGCGCGCTTTTTTCGCCATCTCGCGGACCTGCGGCAGGAACGCTTCGACATCCTGCCCCGCCTGCAGCCGTTCCATGACCGTATCTCCCGCAATGTATGTCTTGACGATGCGTTCGGCTTCGGCGTCGATCTCAATCAGTTCCGGGATCCGTATACCGGCCAGTCGCAGTCGCTCATAATCGTTTCGCTCCGCTTCGAGCTTGTTGCCGAACGTATAGTAGTCGCATGGTTCATGGTGGATCTGCTTGAGCACGACAAGGCGTCCCTCACGCTCAGCAAGGTACGAATAGCCGCCTTTGCCGTGTCCAAGCAGCCTTTGCAGCGTATACATCCGACCGTTGACGGGAATCTGTGAATCCATATCTCCTCCGAACCGTTTTTTTGCATTGTAAGAAAAACGGCACATTCTGTCAAGTCGCAAAAGCTATATCGTTTAACCGTGCATAATGTACAATTATCGTCCTATTTACGTTCATATTTCGTTTTAGAAATATAATACCCCATTATATTTTACACCTTGTTCACAAATTATTCAAGGCTTGTTCATATATTTATCGCGGTTTCTTGTCGTTTCCTTCATATTTTTCCGACAGTTTTGACATATTTGGGGTTTATACTCATGCCAGATACAAGAAAGGAGAGATTGAAATGAGCAACAGAGAGATGAAGAAATTGTATCGCAGGATCGAACGGGCATCACGCCTTCGTTCGCACGTATTCTACCGTAAACTGGCTACCTTACTTTGCAGTTTGTTTTGATCGGATCCGTTAAGCCCCTCCCCTTCGGCTCCGCGCGCGGTATTTGCGCACAAAAAAAGAAGCGGCAATCGTCGCTTCTTTTCATTTTGGCTGAACGCTACTGTCCGATGCGCCAGGGCAGCGGCAGCGTGAATTCCTCGTTCCTCTCGTCAAACGGATAGTAGTCCTCGCGGCAGGCGGGGTCGTCAAACCGGTTGTAGTCGCCGAGCAGCGGCGAATAGGTCAGATGCTCCATCGTGCCAGCCTCGTCGTTGATCCGGATAAGCCGAAGATATCCTCCGCCGCCGTCATGCAGCGACGCCTGATAGTTGAACAGCATCTGATACACCGTGCGGTCGTCCTTTCCGTCGCCGTCGTCGTCGAACGATTCCGGAATGCAGTAGGAGCCGTACTTATGACCGCACATGACCATATACAGATTCGGGCATTTTTTCACGACCCGGTCATACCATTTCTGGCCGGCCTCGGACAGCGTCAGCTGCTTTGTAAAATAATCGTGCAGGCACAGAACGCCGATGCGCTCCGGGTATTGTAAAAACACATCCTTCACCCAGTCAAAGGCGGCCTTATCCGGCTCATAGCCCATATAGACAAACAGATACTCCGTCTCGCCGATCGTGATCAGGTCGTAATGGCCGCGGTTGTCGCGGTAACTGCCGCCGTACCACGGCTTGTCCTTATACCGTTTTTCTCCGAAATACCGACAGAACGCAGTATAGCCCGGCGGATCGGTGACGTCATGGTTGCCCGCCAGTACGCCGTTCGGAATGTCGTCGATCATGGCCTGCGCCGCGTCGGCGACCGCCCATTCTTCATCCGATTCCCGGTGATTGACGAAGTCGCCGGTGTTCACAATGTACGCAAGGTGCATTTCATCCGCATGATCGCGCAAAAAAGACGTCATCGCATAATACGATTCCGGGAACTTTTCGGAATAATGCTGCGGATCGCTGATCCACGCAACCGTCACAACGCCGTCCGGCGCGGCGTAGCGCATCGGCTCCGGCGTGGGTTCCGGCGTCGGTTCATCCGTCGGTTCGGCAGTCGGTTCCGGCGTAGGCGCAGGCGTTTCCTCCGGTTTTTGCGTCGCGATCGGCGGCTCTGTCGCGGGCGCGGTGAGAAGCGTGATCGTATCCGATTCGATCTCCGCCGTCTGCGGCGCCTCCGTCGGCTGTTCGGTCCCCGGCGCTGCGGATGCAGGCACGTCGGCTGCGGGTGCTTCCGTCTTTTGACAGCCGAAGCATCCAAAGAGAAGCAGGATCAAAAGAAGGCTGATGATTCGTTTCAAAGCCGTTCCTCCGTTCGTTCATTTCCGTTATCGTATCACGATTGGAAAAGTCTGTCAAATCCGGCGCGCGCGTTTGAACGTGTATGGATGCGGACAGACTATTGCGCGGAGGTGATTGCATTGCAAAAGGTGGAGATCACAAGTATCGACACGTCTTCCCTTCCGCGTCTGAAGCCCGGAGAAATGCGAGCGCTGCTGGAAAAAGCGAAGGCAGGCGACAGCGAAGCGCGCGAACGGTTCATCTACTCGAACCTGCGTCTTGTGCTGTCGGTCGTTCAGCGCTTTACAGGTCGCGGCGAGCAGCCGGATGATCTGTTTCAAGTCGGATGCATCGGGCTCATCAAGTCGATCGACGGCTTTGATCTAAAACAGGATGTGCGTTTTTCAACCTATGCGGTCCCGATGATCGCCGGAGAGATCCGACGGCACCTGCGGGATTACAGCGCCGTGCGCGTGCCGCGCTCCATGCGCGACACCGCATATCGCGCGATGCAGGCCAAGCTCCGTCTGACCGATACGCTTTCACGCGAGCCGACCGTCGGCGAAATCGCCAAGGAGCTCGGTATTCCGGAGCCGGACGTCGTGTTTGCGCTCGATGCGATTTCCGATCCCGTTTCGCTGTACGATCCGGTTTTCAATGCCGACGACGACACGCTCTGCGTGCTCGACCAGATCAGCGATCCGATGGACAACGAGACGCGGCGCGTCGACGCGATCGCACTGCGCGACGGCATTGCAAAGCTGTCCGAACGCGATCAGAAGATCCTCAATCTGCGCTATTTTGCCTGCAAAACGCAGGTCGAAGTCTCCAAGGAGATCGGCATCTCGCAGGCGCAGGTCTCCCGGCTTGAAAAGAGCGCGCTGCGGCAGCTTGAAAAGCATGTGCGTTCATGACTGCATGCGCACGATTTCGCGCTTCAGGCGCTTCATGATCCGCTTTTCGAGACGGCTGATGTAGCTCTGCGAGATCCCCATCGCGTCCGCGACCTGTTTTTGCGTCTGCGCCTCGCCGTTCTTCAGACCGAACCGGCGGTCGATGATGTCGCGTTCGCGATCCGACAGCTTGTTCAACGCGTTCATCAGGAGCTCGCGCTCGACCTCGTCCTCCATATCACGACTCACAATGTCCGGATCGGTGCCCAGCACATCGGACAGCAGCAGCTCGTTGCCGTCCCAGTCGACGTTCAGCGGCTCGTCAAAGCTGACCTCCAGCTTCAGCCGTGTCGTGCGTCGGAGCTGCATCAGGATCTCGTTCTCAATACAGCGCGCAGCGTAGGTTGCAAGCTTGATTTTCTTTTCCGGCTTGAACGTCTCGACCGCCTTGATCAGTCCGATCGTCCCGATACTGATCAGGTCCTCCGTCTGCACGCCGGTGTTCTCGAACTTTCGTGCAAGGTACACGACCAGCCGCAGATTGTGCACGATCAGCTTATCCTTTGCGTCCCTGTCCGCGGCCGCACGTGCGATGCAGTCCGCCTCTTCCTGCGGATCGAGCGGCGGCGGCAGGCCTTCGCCCGTGTGAACGTACCATAAGGTACTGCGTCTGCCAATGTGAAGCCGCACGAGCAGGCGAGCCCACATACGGCGTAACCATGCGATCATAGGTACTCCTCCATTCATACGGCAGCAGGATCTCCGGCAGGATCGCCTGCGCCGTTCCGATCGGCTCCGGCGCTTCGGCCGCAATGCAGTCGACCGCCGCGTTTCCGTACTCCGGCAGTATCACCCGTTTCGGTCGCTCGCCGTACAGCATGCCCTCGCCGGACAGTCTGTGAAACGGAATCGGCTGCGCCGGACGGTCGACCGGGCGATCGAGCAGGATCACCGGCAGTCCCGAAACGGGGTCCTTCAGAAGGTTTCCGCTGTCGATCAGCGCGTCAAGGCGGTATGTATGCGTCAAAAGCTGCACTTCGATTTCTGTATGCAGCGACCGTTTCCTGCGTGCCGCAAGCAAGCCCGTGACCGTGCGCGGCAGGCAAAGCGCCGCAGCAGCGGCCAGAAGTGCAGCGCGCACCGGCACCGTTCCCACCATCGTTCCGTCCGCATATACGGTCCCGCCGAACGCAAGCGTCAGCAGCATCGCCGTCCCGCCGACGAGCGCCGCCGACAGCAGCAGATACGGCGCCGCACGCAGCATTGCGCCCGCGCGCCGGTACAGCGGCAGGGACAGAAGCAGAAAGCACGGCAGCTTCAGGAACGGCTCTCGCAAAACAGGCACAACAAACAGCGACAGCAATGCATACACCGCGCCCAAAAGCGATACAAGCGTCGTCGGCAAAGCCCGTATCCGCACGCCCATCCATGCCGCGGTCAGCCGATAGACACATACGTTCATCAGAGCGTTGTCCAGAAGAAACGGTTCGACAGCGATCTTCATGCGACACGGATCACCATGACGGTCATATCGTCCGCTCCGCCGCGTGCCTTTGCCATCTCAAGCAGCTGCTCTCCGGTCCTCTGCCCCTTGTCCTCGATGCTTTGAATCGCGGCTTCGGTCTCCTGTCCGAACATGTCCTGCACGCCGTCCGAGCACAGTACGATCCGGTCGTTCTTCCGGAGCCGGATGCGCGTTACGCTCGGCGTGGCTTCCGCAAGGATCCCGCACGGAAGCGCCTCGCCTGAGATGGTGCTGACACGTCCTTCGCGCACGAGGAAGCTCGGCGGCGCACCGTATTTCAGCACCTCTGCTTCGCCCGTATTGAGGTCGATCGAGACCGCGTCAAGCGTCGCATACATATCGGCCTCGTTCTGCGCCAGCAGCATCCGGTTCACGTTTTCATAGATCAGCTCGCGCTCCACACCCGCGTGCCACAGCCTGAACAGCAGACGGATCGCCGCCTCGCTTTCGCGGCGCGCTTCTCTGCCCCTGCCCATGCCATCGGACAGCGCGAAGCAGACGCGCCCGCCGGGGATCCGGCATTCGCCCGTCGCGTCTCCGCTGACCGTGCCGGGTGCCGTATTGCGCGTGATCTGCACCCCTGCATGCAGGACCGCGTCCTGCTCGAACCGGAACGATACAAGGTGTTCGCTTTGTGCGACGCGCAGACAGCGAAGCGGACAGCCGTACGCCTGTTCGATCTCACGCCGGACGGCGGAATGCTTTGTGCACAGCGGCCTGCGAAGGCTCAGCACGATCGTATCGGTCCCGTCCGATTCGTACAGATCCAGCGTCTCAACGGCATAGCCTGCGCGTTCGAGCCGCGCCCGGATACGTTCCTCTCTGCGCACGGAAGCAGTCGACCGGCTTTGCATGCGGCGCGCAAAGCTGCACAAGGCAGCGCCCGCGCCGGAAAACTGGCGCTCAACAAAACCAGACTGCGCCTGCGCCTGCCGGGAAACCGCATTGCGGTTCTGCGCCTGCTGATACGACAGCAGCACAGACGAGCAAAGGTCGGAAAAATGCCGGCAGTATTCGTCGATCGGTTCGATCGGCGTCACACGCGCACCGCTGTTCGCCTGAACGGCCAGCGTCAGGATTGTGTCGCGCATCGCGTCCGCATCCTTCCAGCACAGCCGCCGCATCTCGCAGCCGCGGCAGATCGCAAGCGCCCCCTGCACCGTCCAGCGTCCGATCGCATCGTCCTCTCGCTCGGCAACGTGAAACATGCCCGAAAACCCGCCCAGCAGCTTTCCCATACGCGCGACGGCCAGAGACGCGCGCTGCTCGGTTCGCCGGACGGCGCTCTGCATCATGCGCTCACGAAACGGACGCGGATCGGTGTACTGTCTCAGATCGGACAGCCAGGCCTTCGGCGTCACGCAGAACAGCAGCGAGCCCGCTGCAAGATTCGGCGCGCTCAATGAAAACGCCTGCTGATCTAGATAGGTGCGAAACAGCAGTCCGGATGCAAAGAACGCTCCGACAACGAACAGCTTTCCTTTTTCCCTGAGCGTCGCCGCAAGCAGCATGCCGAGCGCAACGCTGCTGCACAAGCCGGGATCCGATCCTTTATACAGCGTCAGCATCACCGTCCACAGGATCGCTGCCGCAGCGCCGGTAATGCCGCGCGCGTGCACCGCTGCCGCGCCGAGCGCAACGATCAGCGTCACCGGCAGAGACCACGACGCAAGCGCCGCATCCGATACGGCCAACAGCAACATGCCGATGCCGAGCACGATCGCCGCCTGCTCTGCCTCCGCAAGGATCCGTGCGCGATTCATCGTTGCGATCGTGCGAAACACCGCGTGCCAGCACAGCGCACAGATCGTCGAAACGGCAAGCGACAGCGCCGCGTACGGCAGATCCTTCACGCCGCCGATCGCGGAAAGCGGCAGCGTCAGCAGACCGCACAGCAAATAGGCTGCGATCCGGACCCGCTTTGTTCCGTCTTTGGCGATCTTCGGCACGAACTGCGTGATCGTCCAGAACAGCAGTGCCGTCGCCGCATCCTGCCATGCCGGCGTAAAGCCCGCGAACGCGCCCAAAAGGATGCCTCCCGCGATCGCCGCAGGATCGGCGCCCGCCAGCCTGCAGCCGAGCAGCAGTCCCATCGACAGCGGCATATGCACGCCGTTGATCCGGATCCGCGACAGCAGCAGCGCACCGACAAAGCCGCCGATCAGCACGACTGTTTCGGCAAGCGCTGTACGTTCCTGTTCCTGTTTTCGCATGTCTGGCTTTCGCATACCAGCATTGTACCGGTTTATCCCTGTATATGTCCTTCGGATCGCGCCGCCCGGCACGCCTTTTTCCCGCTCTCTTCCGAGCGGATCCGCTCCGCTTCCGCCGGATCGGAAAGGATTCGTTCGATTCCGTCAGAATCATCTTGCCCGATCGTGTCGGATATGCTATAATAGAATATACTTTTTCGGAGGGTAACTATGTTTATCGCAAACGGAGATTATGCAAACCTGCAGGGCAATTACCTGTTCTTCGAGGTCGGCAGACGTGCGCGCGCGTATGCGGCGGCGCATCCCGACGCCGACATCATTCGCATGGGCATCGGCGACGTCACGCAGCCGCTCGTTCCCGCTGTCATCGCAGCCATGCACCGCGCTGTCGACGAGATGGGACACGCGGAAACGTTCCACGGCTATGCGCCGGATTTCGGCTATGCGTTTTTGCGGGAAGCGATCCATCGCCGCGACTATGCATCCCGCGGCATTCCGGTCGATCAGGACGAGATCTTTGTGTCGGACGGCGCGAAGTGCGACGTCGGCAACTTTCAGGAGCTGTTTTCGAGACATTGCCGCGTCGCGGTGCTCGATCCGGTCTACCCCGTCTACGTCGATACGAACGTCATGGGCGGACGCAGCGGCAGGTTCGATCCGGCCAAGGGCGGGTATGCGAACATCACCTATCTGCCCGCGACTGCGGAAAACGGCTTTGTGCCGGAGCTCCCGAAGGAACCGGTCGACGCGATCTACCTCTGCTATCCGAACAATCCGACTGGCGCAACGCTGACCAAGGATCAGCTGAAGCCGTTCGTCGATTACTGCAACCGCACCGGCGCCATCCTTCTGTACGATTCGGCGTACGAGGCGTATATCCGCGATCCCGGACTTCCGCATTCGATCTACGAGATCGACGGCGCCCGCACCTGCGCGGTCGAGTTCCGTTCCATGAGCAAGACGGCAGGCTTCACCGGCACGCGCTGTGCCTATACCGTCGTGCCGAAGGATCTTGTGCGCAAGGATGAGAACGGCAACGACGTGCATCTTCGCGATCTGTGGGCGCGGCGCATCTCGACCAAGTTCAACGGCGTCGCCTACGTCACACAGGTCGGCGCAGCAGCCGCCTACAACGAGGGCTATGCCGAGATCATGGACACCGTGGATTACTATATGGAAAACGCACGCATCATCCGTACCTCGCTGGAGGCCGCAGGCTACACGGTATACGGCGGACAGAACGCGCCGTATGTCTGGATACGCGTCCCCGGCGGCGACAGCTGGGCGTTCTACGACGAGCTGCTCGACCGCTGTCACATCATCGGCACGCCGGGCGCAGGCTTCGGCAAGGCCGGCGAAGGGTATTTCCGCATGACCGCGTTCGCCACGCGTGAAAACACGATCCGCGCGATGGAACGTATCCGGGAGGGCAAGGCATGACAAAGATCATTGCGTTCGAGGGCATCGACGGCACCGGAAAAAGCGTGCAGATGGCGCGGCTTTCCGAAACGCTGCAGAAAAAAGGCCTGCGCGTCAAGGAACTGTCCTTCCCCATGTACGATACGTTTTTCGGCGAGCAGGTCGGCCGCTATCTGTCCAACAGGGACGGTATCCCCGCGAACACCGTCGACGGCAAGAGCATGGCGCTGTGGTTTGCGCTCGACCGGTTTGAGGCGTTCCGCTCGTTCGATTATTCCGACTGCGACGTGCTGCTGATCAACCGCTACGTGCTGTCCAACGCGGTCTATCAAAGCATCCGTGACATCGACCTTGACAAGCCGGATATCCTCGATTTCTGTCTCACGCTGGAGCACGAGCACTTCGGCATTCCCGTGCCGGACCTCAATCTGGTCCTCGATATGGACACCGAAAGCGCGGCGGGCAACGTCGACAAGAAGGGCTTTCGGGAGTACATCGGCAACGCACGCGACGTGTACGAAAGCATCGACTCGATCCAGACCCG
The DNA here is from genome assembly GCA_918244965.1 of Clostridiales bacterium. Lineage (GTDB taxonomy): Bacteria > Bacillota > Clostridia > Christensenellales > CAG-138 > UBA3792. Next base: position 176,487 of record CAKJYC010000021.1, read on the forward strand.
CGCGCGCAAAAAGTATGCGGAGTACGCGCAGCGCGTACCGAACGTCAGGCTGATCCAATGCAGCGAAAACGGCGTACTGCTGCCGATCGACGACATCGCAGCCCGCATCGAAGCGGTCGTTTTACCAATGTTTGATTAAAAAGTCACAGGAGGAGAAACCCATGTATTGCAGCAACTGCGGAACCCAAATCGAAGACAGCTGTTTGTTCTGTCCGAATTGCGGCACGCGCGTCGAGCACGCCGCGCCCGTTCCCCCCGCTCCCGAAGCCGAACCCGAAGTC
>CAKJYC010000022.1 GCA_918244965.1 Clostridiales bacterium
ACATCCGCTGCGACGTCACCGACGAACGGCAGTGCTGTGAAGCGATCGCATCCGTGGTCGAGGCTGTCGGGCGGATCGACGTGCTGATCCTGAACGCGGGCTTCGGCATCTCCGGTCCCGTCGAAACGACGGAGATCCGATCGGCGCAGAAGCAGTTCGACGTGTGCCTGTTCGGTGCGGTGCGCGTGCTGAATGCCGCGCTGCCGCAGCTCCGGAAGAGCAGGGGGACCGTGCTGTTCACCTCGTCGGTCGCCGCCGTCACGCCGATCCCGTATCAGGCGTTCTATTCCGCGGCGAAGGCTGCGATCAACGCGGTCGTGATGGCGCTCCGGAATGAGCTTCGGGGCACGGGCGTGCGCGTTGCCGCCGTGCTGCCGGGCGACGTCAAAACCGGCTTTACCGCCATGCGCGAAAAGAACGAGGAGAACGCGGCGCTGTACCCGAACGAGCGGCGCTCTGTCGCCAAAATGGAACACGACGAACAGCGCGGCATGTCGCCGGAACGGATCGCAAAGCGGTTCTATGCGCTCTCGAAGCAGAAGAATCCCAAGCCGTTCTGCTCGGTCGGAGCGGGGTATTCCGCACTGCTGGTGCTTGCGAAACTGTTGCCCGCGCGCACGGCCTGCTGGATCCTCGGCAAGCTGTACGGATGATGCGCGGCGGTTCGGTTAAGCCGGATTTCTTCTTGAAAAGTTTGCATTTATGACGCAAATCGGGGGTTTACCGCACCGAAGGAGTGTGGTAAACTATATCCGGTTTAAGAGGTATTGCATGAAACATTGGAAAAAAGCCGTTATTGTTTTAATGATCGCCGCATTCGCATGCGGCTTGTTTGCGTGCGGATCCGAATCGGATCATCCGATCGTTTCGGAGACGACCGCAGCGCCGGAAACGCCCGCGCCGACCGAGGAGACCGTACCGGTCGTGGTCGACACGATCGCCCCGCCGGAGGAGGTCATCATCTCCGCACCCGCTACGCCGGAGCTTCCGACCCTGCCGCCGACGCCGACGCCCACGCCCACGCCGGAACCCACCGATACGCCCGCGCCGACCGAGATCCCGTTCTCGTACTATGCGCCGACGGTCAACATGAGCTTTGAAGAGCTTGTCGGATCGCTGGACGATTTCAACGAGGCGGATCCGAGCAACGAGAGCACGTTCCGCATGCCGCTGGGCTATCCCGCGCCGGACACGTACCGGATCATCGTCGACCTCTACTGGCAGGTCGTCATGGTCTACACGAAGGACGAGACCGGCGCGTACACCGTGCCCGTGCGCTATATGCTCTGCACGACCGGCAGCTCGCGCGTACAGTCGGAGACGCGGACCGGCGTGTTCAAGATGCAGAAGACCCGTGTGCGCTTCGGCAAGTTTGCGTCCTCGCCGGAATCCGCGCAGTACTGGTCGCTGATCTTCAGCAAGACGTATTTCCACTCGACGCTGTACAACAAACGGCGTGACCTGACCTCTGTGCAGAAGGCGTCCTACGAGGCGCTGGGCTCCAAGGCGTCGCACGGGTGCATCCGCCTGACCGTGCCGGACGCGCGCTGGATCTTCTACAACATCTGCTACGACACCGAGGTTGAGATCCGCAAGGGCAGCAAGGACGATCAGGAAACGAAGGCGATCCGCGAGCAGCTGCACATCGCGCCGTGGAAGGACGACGCCGTGATCACGGTTGCCAACACGCCGTACACCGACAACTGGCGCATCGAGGACGTACCGCTCGAAATGCCGTACATCTTTGCGACGCAGCCGCCGGTGAAAAACAGATAAGACCGATTCCCGCAGAGCTCGCAAGGGCTCTGTTTTTTTGTCATATTCGCGGCCGCCTTTGCGTATCATTCGACAGCAAGGGAGGGGAATCGGAATGAAGCTTGACGAAATGAAGGTGCAGTACGATCGAACGCGCGACGGGTTCACGCGCGAATCGGACTTTTCCGTGAAGACCGAAAAGCCGCTGCCGAAGGTGGACGTTTCCGGCATTGCGGTCAAGGTGGGGCTGTGCGTCGGCGTGCTGGCGCTGGCGTTCGTGGTGCGCGCGTTCGGCGTCGGCGCGCCCAAGGCGAAAACCGCCGAAGTCTCGTCCGTTTCGGACGGCACGGCGGAATCGGAGACCGACCGGCCGGGCAGACTGCATTACGTGGAGGCGACCGGGACCAAATGGATCGCGCCGGTGCGGGCAAGCGACATTGAACTGATGACGGACGGACAGCTGCTGCGCTTTACGGCGGGCGAAGGTACGGTTGCGTCCTGTATCGACGGCAGCGTGCTCGCAGTCGGCGTCGACGAACGGCTCGGCAGCTTTATCCGCATCCAGTCGAGCGACGACGTCGAGACGGTCTATTACGGACTGGACACGGTCACGGTGCAGGAGGGCGCGTCCGTGCATGCAGGCGATGCGCTCGGTACGGTTGCGGTCGGACGCAGTCTGTATATGAAGGTGTACCGGAACGGCGCGCCGCAGGATCCGACCGCGTATGTCGACCTGTCGCTGTCGCACGGATGACGTTCCGGTTCGGCAGGACGGAGGTGCGCATCCATTTCTGCGTGCTTCCGTTTCTTGCGTTTGCGATCGTCGCGGGGGAGGGGCTCTCGCTGCTGTACGCGGCGGTTTCGCTGGCTGTGCACGAGGGCGCGCACCTGATCGCGGCGAAAAACCGCAGGCTTTCGGTCGAGCGCGTGTCGGTCTGGCCGTTCGGCGCGGTCATGACGCTGTCCGACACGTTCGGACGCGGCGGGGACTGGATCACGGCGGCTGCGGGACCTGCGGGCTCCGCTGCGTTCGCCGCTGTGCTGAGCCTTTCGGGAACGCTGTCCGGCGGGCGGGGCTGGACGGACACGCTGATCCGCACCAACCTTGCGATCGCGCTTCTGAACCTGCTGCCCGCGTACCCGCTCGACGGCGGGCGCGTGTGCCGGGCGCTCCTGTGCCGCGTGCTGCGGCCGAACGCCGCCAGACGGGTGCTGCTCGGCTTTACCGGGCTGATCGCGCTTTGCGCAGCCGGCGCCGGACTGTGGCTCGTCCTGCACGGCGTACCCGCATGGACGCTGTTTGCGCTGCCGCCGTTTCTCATCGCGTCCGCGTTTGCCGAATGGCGGGTGTCGGACGCCGGGACCGTGGCGCGCGTGATGGAGCGCAGCGAACGGCTGCGAAGCGGCGTGCCGCAGAGGGCGGTCCTCCTTGCGGTCCCGGAGCGCATGCGCATCGGCGAGGCGATGGCGGCGCTGTCGAACAGCCGCTTTACGGTTCTGCTGATCCGGCACGGGACGGGCTGTGTCACGCTCGACGAAGCGGCGCTTCTGGACGCTGCCGCACGGTTCGGCGCGGAAAAGACGCTGAAAAGCGTAATTTTGCGATTGACCGCAGAGGAATGATGTGCTATACTTTATCAATTAAAGTATGCACTGAAACGGAAAGGCGACACCTTTGGACGATCGGACGCTGGATCTGCTGCTTTCGCGCGTCGAAAAGCCCGCGCGCTACATCGGCAGCGAATGGAATATGGAACGCAAGGAGGTCTTTGACTTCCGCTTTGCGCTGTGCTTTCCCGACGTGTACGAGATCGGCATGTCGCATCTCGGCAGCCGCATCCTGTACCGCGTGCTGAACGACATGGACGGCGTGTACTGCGAGCGCTGCTTTGCGCCGTGGACCGACATGGAGCAGGCGCTGCGCGAGATGCGTGAGCCGCTGTTTACGCTCGAAACGAAATCGCCGCTCAAAGCGTTCGATATCGTCGGGTTCTCGCTGCTCTACGAGATGTGCTATACGAACGTGCTGACGATGCTCGATCTGTCCGACATCCCGTTTCTTGCCGCCGAGCGCGACGAATCGTACCCGCTCATCGTGGCGGGCGGGCCGTGTACGTGCAACGCCGAGCCGATCGCCGACCTCATGGACGCGATCCTTTTAGGCGACGGAGAGGAGCTTGAGCCGGAGCTGGTCAACTGCGTGCGAAAGGCGAAGGCGGACGGCGTATCGAAGCGTGAGCTGCTCTTGCGCCTTGCCGCGATCGAGGGCGTGTATGTGCCGTCGCTCTATCGTCCGGTGTACGAAAACGGACGCTATGTCAAAACCGAGCGGCTGCATGAACGCGCGCCGCTGCACCCCGTTCGCCGCGTGGTGCGCGATCTCGATTCCGCAAAGTACATCGGCAGACAGCTTGTGCCGCACATCCAGATCGTACACGACCGCGTCGCCGTCGAGGTCATGCGCGGCTGCACGCGCGGTTGCCGCTTCTGTCAGGCGGGGTATATCTACCGGCCCGTGCGCGAGCGGAAAATGGAGACGCTTCTCGAACAGACGCGCGAGCTTGTGCGCTGCACCGGCTACGACGAGGTGTCGCTGCTGTCGCTGTCGACCGGCGACTACTCCGAGCTGCATACGCTTCTGCCGCGCATCATCGACGACATGGCGGAGAACAAGGTCTCGGTCTCTTTGCCGTCGCTTCGCATTGACTCGCTCCTGAAGGACGATCTTGAGAAGATGCAGACGGTGCGCAAGGGCGGGCTGACGTTTGCGCCGGAGGCTGGCACACAGCGCATGCGCGACGTCATCAACAAGAACGTGACCGAGGACGACCTTCTGCGCGCCGTCACCGACGCGTTCACGGCGGGCTGGTGCGGCGTCAAGCTGTACTTCATGATCGGCCTGCCGACCGAGACGGACGAGGACATCGTCGGCATCGCGGCGCTTGCGAAAAAGGTGTCGGACTGCTTCTACCGTCTGCCAAAGGACAAGCGGGGCATGGGCTTCCGCGTGACGGTGTCCGTGTCCACGTTCGTGCCAAAGCCCTGGACCGCGTTCCAGTGGTGCGCGCAGGACCGACAGGAGGAGATCGTCCGTAAGCAGCAGCTTCTGAAGGCCGCGCTGAAGGGTGTGCGCGGCGCGGAGCTGCACTGCCATCCCTCCGTGCTGTCGGTGCTGGAGGCCGTATTCTCGCGCGGGGACAGAAGGCTTACGAACGTGCTGATCGACGCGTACCGGAACGGCTGCCGCTTCGATTCGTGGGCGGAGCATTTCAAGCCGGACGCGTGGGAGAAGGCGTTTTCGGCGAACGGACTGACGATGGACGCGTATGCCCACCGCGAGCGGGAGATCGGCGAACCGCTGCCGTGGGAGACCGTCGACGCGCTGGTAAAGGAGTCGTATTTACGGCGCGAATGGGCACGCGCACAGGAAGCGTGCACAACAAAGGATTGCAGGCAGGGCTGCAACGGATGCTTCGGAGAACACTGTGAAGATTATTGCCGCGTTTGAAAAGACAAAGGAGCTTTGCTACACGTCGCACCTCGACGTGCAGCGCACGCTGCAGCGCGCGTTCCGCCGCGCGAACCTGCCGCTGGCGTTCTCGAAGGGCTTCAATCCGCATCCGAAGCTCAGCTTTGCGACGGCGCTCGCGACCGGCTACACGAGCGACGGCGAATGGATCGAGGTCGGGCTTGACCGGCCGATGACGCCGGACACATTTTTGGAAACGGTGAACGCGGCGATGCCCGTCGGCATGCGGTTTGTCCGCGCGTTCGAGGCGGACGACAGCATGGAAACGCTCTCCAAGCTGCTCGTCGCCGCACGCTATGAGATCACCCTGTACACGGACGCGCCTGTTTCGCTTGAAACGCTGAAGGATGCGATCGGCGCGCTCATGGACAGCGACGAGGTGATCGTGGAAAAAAAGACGAAGAGCGGGGTAAAACCCTCGAACATTCGTCCCGAAATTTTAGAGGCAAAGGCAGTTTCCGCTTCCGGCGGGATCGCTGTCGCTGCCGTCGTGGGCACACTGACGGCGGCCGGGGGCCTTCGCGCAGAGACGTTTGCGCGGGCGCTTTTTCTCCGGCTGGGGCTTGTCGGGCGCTTCACGGCGCACCGGACCGCGCTCTGCTTTGCGGGATCGGACCTGCTGCCGCGCCTTGCATAAGGAAAGGTTTTTGATATGAATAAGGAAATTCTGGTCGACGCCAACGCGTTCAACACGCGCGTGGCGGTCGTCGAGGACGGAACGCCCGTCGAGCTCTACGTGGAGCAGGAGGGCAGCGAGCGCCTCGTCGGCAACATTTATCTCGGAAAGGTCCAGAACGTGCTGCCCGGCATGCAGGCGGCGTTCGTGGACATCGGACTCGAAAAGAACGCGTTCCTGTACGCGGGCGATGTGTTCACCCCCGGCGACGCGTACGACGAGCTGGAAAAGATCCCCGAAACGCGCAAGATCAGCGAACTCTTAAAGCCCGGTCAGAACGTGGTCGTGCAGGTTGCAAAGGACCCGGTCGGCACCAAGGGCGCGCGCGTCACGACGCACCTGACGCTTGCGGGACGGTCGCTTGTGCTGATGCCGACCGTCGAGTATGTCGGCGTGTCCCGCCGCATCGAAAAGGAAGACGAGCGCGCGCGGCTGCGCAAGCTCATCAAGGAAGTGAAGCCGGAGGGCATGGGCGTGATCGTGCGCACCGCGTCCGCAGGCCGGACCAAGGAAGCGTTTGTGGAGGAGCTCGAAAGCCTGCAGCTTTTGTACGGCGATATTCAGAAGAAGGCAAAATCCATGCGTGCGCCGAAGCTGCTGCACGAGGAGCAGAGCCTGCTGTTCCGCACGGTGCGCGATCTTCTGATGCGCGACGTGGACCGGCTGTTCGTCAACGACCGCAGCGCGTATGAACAACTGTGTCAGATCGCGTCGGTCATGGCGCCGAAGCTCAAAGCCCGCATCCTCTTCAAGGACAGCGAAGCGCTGTTCGAACGCTGCGAGGCCGAGAGCAAGATCGAGAAGGCGCTTGCCCGCAAGGTCTGGCTGAAGAGCGGCGGATACCTGATCATCGACCGCGCCGAGGCGCTGACCGTCATCGACGTCAACACCGGCAAGTTCGTCGGCAAGGACAACCTTGAAAAGACGATCACCGCGACCAACTGCGAGGCGGCGACCGAGATCGCGCTGCAGCTTCGTCTCAGAGACATCGGCGGCATCGTCATCATCGACTTTATCGACATGGAGAAGGAGTCCAACCGTCAGCTCGTGCTGCAGACGCTGAAAAACGCGATGCACGAGGACCACACGCGCTCGCATGTGTTCGGCTTTACGCGGCTGGGGCTCGTCGAACTGACCCGCAAAAAGACCGGTCGCAGCATCGGCGACACGCTGAAGGTCACCTGCCCGTGCTGCGAGGGCGAGGGCAAGGTGCTCGCGCCGCACACCGTGTTCAACCGACTCAGAAAGCAGGCGCTGCAGATCCTGAAGAGCTCGAACATCCGCCGCATGTACATCGAGGTGCATCCCGACGTCAAGGCCGCGATGGAATCGCTCTACCAGCGCAACGGCACGCTGTTCCCGGAGGTCGAGAACGTCTCGTTCTTCGTCCGCGCAAACGAGAATCTGCATCCCGAAAAGTACATCGTGCGGCCGCTGCCGGATAAGAAGGTTGCGGAAGCCAAGCGCTTGTGCACGGTGCTGCACTGAGACGCGAAAAAAGCCCGAAAAAACTTGAAAAAAGCCGTTGACAACGGCTTTTTTCTGTGGTATAGTCATGCGGTGAGCCGCTTCGGAGCGGTACTTAAGTATGCCACAAGACTGCAGCTGTTATGAGACAGTCGGACGGCATCTCCGTATTTGAGCGAGTCTGGGAAGAAGGAGGAAGCACAAAGCAATGTACGCAATCATTCAGACCGGTGGGAAACAGTACAAGGTTCAGGTCGGCGACGAAGTTCTCGTTGAGAAGCTCGACGCAGAGGTCGGTACCGAAGTCACCATGGATGTTCTGCTCGTCGCGGACGGCGAAACCGTCACGGTCGGCAAGCCCGTCGTGGACGGCGTGAAGGCAACCGCGAAGGTTCTGGAGCATGGCAAGGGCAAGAAGGTCATCGTCTTCAAGTATAAGCCCAAGAAGAACATCCGCAAGAAGCGCGGCCATCGTCAGCCTTTCACCAAGGTTGAGATCACCGCGATCGGCTGATCCATGATCACCGTGACCGTGACCCGCGAACACAATGAGCCCGTCGGGTTCAGAGTATCGGGCCATGCGAATATGGGTGAATACGGGGAGGACCTGGTGTGCGCGGCGGTTTCCGCCGTGGTACAGACGGCGATCCTTGGGATCACAGAGGTATGTCACATTCCGGCAGGCGTTTCGATCGAAGAAGGCGAAACGACCTGCATCATCGCAAAGGATGCGGATCCGGATGCGGTTCGGAACGCGGGTGTCGTGATCAACACGATGCTTGCGGGACTTCGGAGCATTCAGGCGTCGTATCCCAAGACCCTCAAATTTACGAACAAGGAGGTTTAAGATCATGTTTCAGATGAATCTGCAGCTTTTTGCTCATAAAAAGGGCGTCGGTTCGTCCCGTAACGGCAGAGACAGCGAGTCCAAGCGTCTCGGACCGAAGCGTGCGGACGGTCAGTTCGTTCTCGCAGGCAACATTCTTGTTCGCCAGCGCGGCACGCACTTCCATCCCGGCACCAACGTCGGCATCGGCAAGGATGATACGCTGTTCGCGAAGATCGACGGCGTCGTCCGCTTCGAGGTTCGCCATGCGGGCAAGAAGACCGTCAGCGTCTACGCCGAAGAGCAGGCCGAAGCATAAGGCATTTACCATTTGCAAACAAAAAGGAAAGGACGTACGGTCCTTTCTTTTTTTGTAGAAATCCGGGCCGGACTGTGATACAATCCAAAGGACAGGAGCGAAACGGAGGATGCGAAGGTGATCGGCTTACGGCACTTTACGGCGGAGGATGCGCAGACGGTCCGGCGGCAGCTGTACCCGGACATGACGATCGACGCGATCGAACGGATGATCGCGGACTGGAATGCAGGCGCTTTCGACGGCCGGCGCTTTGAGATGTTCGCCGTCACGGAGGATGGGCGGATCGCAGGCTCCGCGTCGCTTGCCGGACGCAGTGAAAGCGTCGCGTCGCTCGGCATCGGGATTTTCCCGGAGGAGCGCGGGAAGGGGATCGCATCTGGCGCCATGCCGCTTCTTTTCCAAAAGGCAAGGGAATGGGGCTGCCGTGCCGTGCTCGATCAGGTCCGGACGGACAATGCGGCAAGCATCCGCCTGCACGAAGCGTACGGTTTCGAGACCGACGGATACGCATACCGGAACAAGCGGGACCATGCGGTGCTGCTCTATCTGAAACTGCTGTAAGCCGGGCGCAATGTAAAACTCTATATGAATCGGAATCGGATAGCCGTGGTTTTCGGATACGATGAATTGTCAAACTAAGTGCAACACTGAGAGATAGAAAGATCAAACAAATCAACCGGTTTATTGAAGCCGAGAACTTTCTTGGGCCTGGCGTTGATCAACGCCAGGTTCTTTTTCA
>CAKJYC010000023.1 GCA_918244965.1 Clostridiales bacterium
GACCCCAAAGACCCGTTTACGGGTGGCAAATAATCGATGCGTGGCTGGCAGGCCATTTATTGCCCACGTGTGGGCAGCCAGTATTATGAGGGCTATGCCCGAAAATGAAATACCACCGGCTAAGCCGGTGGATCTTTATTTGCGCGGCGCAATTGCTGTTGCCGCGGGGCTCGGCGTCATTCGATCTGCTTGCCGAGATAGAGCGCGGCGGTCTTGAGGATCGACAGCTCGGTTGGCGTCAGCGGCAGGCGCTCGTCGTCGGTTGCAAGCAGTACGCTGCCGTGGACGTCTCCCATCGAGACGATCGGCACGGCGGCCAGCCGGAGGGGGATCGGCTCGTCCCTGAGCATTGCGAACCCCTCCGGCGCAAGGATCGTCTGTCGCTCGTGCATGCGCTCGGTGAAATCCGGCGACAGCGCCGCCCGCTGCAGCTTCTTTTTGAGCGGGCCGAAGGCGAACAGCACCGTCTCCGTGTCGGCCACGGCCGCCGAAAAGCCCAGCGCGCCGTTCAGCGCCTGACAGTAGACGTCCGCGTAGTCGCCGAGCTCGCGGATGCGCGCGTACTTTTTCAGCACGACGCCGTCCGCGTCGGTGAAGATCTCGATCGGATCGCCCTCGCGGATGCGCAGCACTCTGCGGATCTCCTTCGGGATCACGATCCTGCCGAGCTCGTCGATGCGGCGTACAATGCCGGTTGCCTTCATGCGTTTGTCCTTCTTCCGTTTTTGCTGATAGTGTTGCCGCAAATTCGGCGTTTGATACGTTGCATTTTTCGCATGTTCACGGTATAATAAACAAAAGCACACGGAAGGAGAACGACATGAAACAAACGGTACTGGTGACGGGCGGTGCGGGCTATATCGGCTCGCATACGGTGGTGGAGCTTTTGAACGCGGGCTACGACGTGCTGATCGCGGACGATCTCCGCAACAGCAAGGAGGCGGTGCTTGACCGCATCGAGACGATCACGGGCAAGCGCCCGGCGTTCGTCAAGGTCGACGTGTGCGACCGCGAAGCAATGAAAAAGCTCTTTTCTGAGAACGCGTTTGCCTCGATCATCCACTTTGCCGGGCTGAAGGCCGTGGGGGAGAGCGTAGCGAAGCCTGTCGAATACTACCGCAACAACCTCGACGCGACGCTGACGCTTCTGGAATGCATGAAGGAATTCGGCGTCCGGCACATCGTGTTCAGCTCGTCGGCGACGGTCTACGGCGTGCCGAAGGTGCCGATCACCGAGGACGCGCCGCGCTGGTGCACAAACCCGTACGGCTGGACGAAGTTTATGGGCGAGCAGATCCTTTCGGACTTTGCCGCGGCGAATCCGGAAACGTCGGTCGTGCTGCTGCGCTACTTCAACCCGATCGGCGCGCACGATTCGGGCCTGATCGGCGAGGACCCGCAGGGCATTCCGAACAACCTCCTGCCGTACATCAATCAGGTTGCGACCGGCAAGCTCAAGAAGCTGCGCGTATTCGGCGACGATTACCCGACGCCCGACGGCACCGGCGTGCGTGACTATATCCACGTCGTCGATCTTGCGAAGGGGCATCTTAAAGCACTCGAATACGCCGATGCGCATACCGGCGCGGTCGCGATCAACCTCGGCACCGGCACCGGCTACTCCGTGCTGGACGTCATCCACGCGTATCAGGACGCGAACGGCGTCACGATCCCGTATGAGATCGTCGACCGGCGGCCCGGCGACGTCGCGGAAAACTACGCCGATCCGTCCAAGGCGCTTGAACTGCTCGGATGGAAGGCCGAGCGCGATCTTGTCAATATGTGCAAGACCGGCTATCACTGGCAGTCGATGAACCCGAACGGGTATGATGCGTGATTGCATCACGCAAATGAAGACGCTTCGCTGATGAAGAAATGAAGGAAGGTTCTCCGGTGGAGAACCTTCCTTTTTTATGCGCAAAGCGCAATTCATGGCGTAGGTCAATTCACGGTGCAGACGATGCATTTTGACGGGGCGCAACACCTCATCAGCCCCTTCGGGGCAGCTTCCCCTCAAGGGGAAGCCTCTGTATATGCCTTCTCTCTCAAGGGGAAGCCTCTGTATATGCCTTCCCCTTCGGGGGAAGGGGGAACACAAAAAAAGCAGCCCGCGCGGGGCGGGCTGCTTTGTGCTTACGGTTACGGTTCGCCGGTTTCGGGGAGGGGCGTGTCGCCGCTGGGGCTGTCGGTAATCACATCGGTTGCATCGAAGCAGACGATCTCAAGGATGATTGCTTTGTATAGTTCTTTCATGGCTCGTTCCTCCTTTGATCAGCCGTTGGGGTTCTCGCGGTAGGTGACCTCCGCTTCGTGGAACATGTACAGCGCTGCCGCCGCGTTCTTGGCGAGAGTCGCATTCACACCGAACAGGTCGGCGTTCTTCAGCAGCGAGTTGGCGTAGGAGAACGCGGACGCGGTGATCGTAAAGCTCGTTCCGGCCGTTCCTCTGATCGTGAACTGTCTGTCCAGATTGTGCGCGCTGATGCCGCTGATGCGGAGCTGATAGCACGGATCGCCCTCCTTGGAGACGTCCGAAAGCGACCAGGTAAAGACGCCCTGCGTGATGGGATCGCCGCCGACCGTAAGGGTCTTGCTGCCGACCTTGATCGTGGGTGCGGGCTTGTCGGCCTGCATATGCAGGTTGACGATCAGCGTCGTTGCGGAGTCGACCGCAAGCTGCAGACCGATATGGTCGATGTCGGAGCCGGCGATCTGCTTGTTGTCGCCGTAGTCGAGCGAATGCGGTTCCGTTGCGGCGGTGATGCCGGAGTAGTCGTACTTCGTGGTGTAGACACGGTTGAACGCGGTGTAGCGGTCGCTCAGACCGTTGATCTGCGAGAACTGGAACTTCTGCATATAGAAGCCGAAGTCGCTCATCGCGCGGATGACGCGCAGCGCGTTGAGGTGACCGTCCTGATTGCTGTCCGCACGGTCATAGTAGCGGATGTAATCCTCCAGCGAATAGTGCTTGACAGAGATGACGTTGCTGCCGCATTTCAGCGTCGCAGTGATGTCGTCCGCCATCTGGATCGCGTTGATCTTGCAGGTGAAGCCGTAGAAAGCGCCGGTTGCGTTCTTATGCTCCGGATCGAAGGGATCCGTCTGCCATTCATCGGACTGACCGACCTTGAACTGCATATAGCAGTTCTCCGCAGTGGGGCTGAGATCGGAGAGATCGACGAAGAAGTTGACGCCGATCTGGCCGGACAGCAGCACGGAGTTCGTGCGGAAGACCTTCTTCATCGGCGCGTGGATCACGACGTCGGCGCTCGGCATGGTGAAGTACCAGCGGTTGCCGTCCTGCGTCATGTTGTGATTGCTGCCGTTGTAGGTGACGTACGGCGTGCCGTCAAGGCCGTAGCCCGCCTCAGGGATGATCGAGCAGTAGACCCGCTGATTGAGGCCGAGCTCATAGATGATGTTCGTCTCGTTTGCACGGCTGTCGCGGATAAACGGCGTGCCGGTGGAAAGCGTGATGCTGCCGTGCTCGAGGTTGTAGGTCAGCGATTCCGCGTTCAGCGGATTGACCGTCGACTTGTCCGCCGCGTCGGCCTTGTATGCCTTCTGCACGTCGAACACGTGGTTCGTCCAGTCGACACGCGGATAGTGAATCTGTTCGTCGTACCCGGTCACGTTGCCGATCTGTTCCTCAAAGAAGACGAAGACCATGCCGGTGTAGGCCGGGTCCTGCTGGTATTCGCTGTCGGAATAGCGGTAGGTCGGGTATTCAAGGCCCATGCCGTCCGGCAACCATTGGGAGATCGTGTTGTTTACGACCTTGACAACCTTAATGGTCTCGCCCGATTCCAGCCACGTCAGGACCATGTGCTCGTGATCGGAACCGTACAGGTCCTTGATGGTCTCGTTTTTGTTGTTGATCACCGCATTTGCATTGAATTCTTTGTTGATATACAGGTGGTCATCCCAGCGGATCGTTCCGTCGGTCGCATTTGCCAGATAGTACTGGTCATAGCGCTTGACATAAATGCAATTGCAGTGCCAATCGCTGCCGCCGCCATAACCCGGGCGGAAATAGATCGTACAGGTTCCCGCATGATTATTGTCAACAATGTAATTGTTTTCAGTCTCCGGGTACCATGTGTCGATCGCACCATTCACGACCTTGACGACCTTGAACTGCTGTCCCGCCTCGAGATCGACCGTCAGCAGCATCTGTCCGGAGACCGAGAGATCGTCGACAAACTTGTCGTTGCCGTCGATGTCCGCCGCCGTCCAGCCATACAGGCCGATCAGGTAGTAGCCGTTGGTTGCAAGCTTTTTATAGGTGGCAGTGACGGTGACGGGGGAGGCAGGCATTGTGAACGTATAGATCGAGGTCTGACCGTCCTTCTCTTTCAGGGTCACATCCACGGCAGCGTTCGTCGTGTCGTTTTTGACGGTCAGCGTCTTAACGGCATAATCTTCGTTCGCATTAACGATGATCTGGACTTCGGTATTCGCATACGCTTCATTCTTGCGCGGGATCGCGTTCATCGTGCCCTGCACGCCGCTGTTCAGCGTGATCGCGTACGGCTTGTTGTCAAAGTAGACCATGACGGTGACGTCCTCGTCGGGCATCTCGAAGGTCGTGACGCCATGACCCTGACCGACATCGTTTACGACGATCTCGGCGAATTCATAGCCGATGCTCGCTTCCGCCGTGATCGTGACAAGCTCGCCCTCGACAGCCTCCGTCTTGTCCGCAAACGCGGTGCCGAGACCGCTGATCTGGACGGTGATCGAATGCGCGCTGGTGCCGACCGGGCGGAACTGCGCTTCGATCGCGACCGCGTGCGACGGCATCGAGAAGGCGTATGCGCCGTTGTTGACCTGCGCCGTGACGTCGACGCCGTCGACGGTCAGCTTCTGCAGCTTGCTGTCCGCATTCGGCGTGACGGTGACGCTGACGTTCTCACCGAAGGTCGCCGCGGCGGGCGCGTAGACCGTGCCGGTGCCGGTGCCGGTCGCGGAGGTGGTGATGGCGTAATTGATCATCCGGAAGGTGACGGCAATGTTGACGTCCTCGTCCGGCATGTTGAACGAATACACGCCGTTCGATTCGGTCGCGCCCGCAGGCATGCCGGTGATCGACGCGATCTCATAGCCTTCGTTCAGCGTGACGGTGACGGTGACGGGCGTGCCCGCCGCCGCGAAGGGGACGCTTGCCAGGACAGTACCGCCGCCGTTCGTTCCGTTGGCGGACAGCGTCGGGTATTGCGCGAAGGTGACGGTCAGGTTGACGTCGGAGGACGGCATCGTGAATGTGCCGGTATTGCCGGACAGGTTCCATGTCGCGGGCGTGCCGGTGACGCTCTTGACGTAGCAGCCGTAGCCGGGATTGAACGTGACCGTGATCGACTCGCCGACCGCCGCGGTTTCGGGATAAATTGCCGTGCCGGTGCCGACGGTTGCGACATTGATGCCGTAGACCGGTGCGCCGTTATAAGCAACATACACATAGCCGTTCCAGCTGCTGTTCCATGTGCTCTGGAAATAGAACGTATAGTTGCCCGCGTCGTTGATCGTCAGGTTGTCGCCGCCCGGATACCAGGTATCCTTACTGGATCCGTTTGCAGAATACACGACCTTGTATTGGGTGTTGGCCGGAATATTGGTCGTGATCATGTACTCGTTGGCGTTGCCGGGGTTTACCGAGAGCTTGTAGTTGCCGTCAAGCTCCCAGCCGGTCATGCTGCCGATCAGATAGTAGCCTGCGCCTGCGCCGCCGCGCAAAGGCTCGGCCGGGCCGGTCTCCGCAGACGCGAAGCCCATGCAGCCGAAGACCATGACCAGCGCGATCACAAGTGCAAGTGCGCGCCGGACGCTTCCATAGATGCCGTTCGTCATAGTTGTCCTCTCCTCCATAATCGATGCGGGTACATACTCCCACATTTGTTCTTTTCTATTATAAAACCATCCCTCTGTAAAGTAAAGATTCTGTAAAGTGAAATAATAATATATTGTGTGAATTTTGTATGAAATGCGACGGATGCGCGGAAAAACGTGCGGACGCAGTGCGATGGACCGTAGGAGGCGACGACCCCGGCGCCCCGTCAAAATGAATTGGCTGCGCCATGAATTGCCCGCGGTCATGCATTGCGCTTTGCGCATGCATTGCGGCTTCGCCGCATGAAAAAAGACGCTTCTCCGGGCGGAGAAACGTCCTTATATATGCGGATTCCGTTATTCTGCCGGCACGCCGAGACGGCGCTTCATGGTCTTTTCGACGGCGTTCAGGATGTTTTCGTAGCCCGTGCAGCGGCAGAGGTGGCCGGAAAGCAGCTTGCGAAGCTCGTCGCGGGTATAGAGCTTTTTGGTTTCGAGGATCTCGACGGCGGTCATCAGAAAGCCCGGCGTGCAGAAGCCGCACTGGATCGCGGCCTCGTCCAGAAACGCCTGCTGAATGTCGCTGAGCTCGCCGTTCGGGCCGGTCAGCGATTCGAGCGTGCGGATGCTCTTGCCGTCCGCCCACGCCGCAAGGTAGATGCACGAGTTGAACGCTTCGCCGTCGATCAGCACGTTGCACGCGCCGCACTCGCCGACCTCGCAGCCCTTCTTCACCGAGGTCAGATGGAAGTCGTTGCGCAGCATGTCTGTGAGAGACGCGCGCACGTCGATCATGCGCTCGACCGGTTCGCCGTTGATCGTGCAGCGGATCAGCTTATACTGTGCCATCAAAGCTCACCTCCCGCAAGTTGAATGGATGTAAAGAGACAGCGCTTTGCCATCTCGACCGCGATGTGCTGCCGGAAGGCCTTGCTGGCGCGCCACGAGTCGCGCGGGTTGATGTCGTCCAGCACGGCAAGCCCGAACCGGTCGATGAGATCGAGGCTCAGGGCCTGTCCGTTTGCAACGGCCTCGGCATGCGGCGCGCGCATCGGGACCGGACCCGCGACGCCGTAGGCGATGCGGGCGCGCTCGATCGTCTTTTTGTCCTTTGACAGCCGCACGTTGACCGAGCAGCCGAGCGTCGCAATGTCCATGGCGTTGCGCATCGCGTACTTGATGTAATGGCCGAAGGTGTTTTCGTAGCTTGCCTTCGGGATCAGGATCGCGGTCTGAATCTCGCCGTCCTCCACGCGGATGTCGACCTGACCCGCCTTGATGTAAAAATCCTTGATCGGAAGCCGCCGGACGCCGTTTTTGCCGGTCAGCTCGACGATCGCTTCCCACGCGTGCAGCGTGGAGGCGGAGTCCGCGCTCGTGACGCCGTTGCACGTGTTGCCGCCGATCGTGCCGATGTTGCGGATCTGCGGACCGCCGACCATGTCGACCGCCTCGCCGAGCACGTTGATGTATTTTTGGATGATCGGATCGCGCGTGATGTGCGAAAAGCTCGTCAAAGAGCCGATGCGGATGTTCCCGCTTTCGTCGATCGAAACGCCGCGCAGCTCGTCGAGCCCGTAGATGGAGATCAGCTCCTTGCCCGCGCGCTTGCCCTCGCGCATCTGCACCAGCACGTCGCTGCCGCCCGCGATGATCTGCGCCTCGGGATGCTCCAGGCGAAGCTCGACGGCGTTCTGCACGCTCGTCGCTTCATACAGTGCCTTCAAATCGTACATCGTTCAGCCCTCCTGCCACGAATCATGGATGAGTCCCGCTTCCGAGAACGCCGCGTAGAGGTTGTGCGGGTTCATCGGCAGCTTATGAAGCGCAACGCCGGTCGCGTTGTAGATCGCGTTGCGGATCGCGGGCGCGCCGGAGCAGGCCGGCGGCTCGCCCAGCGCCTTGGTGCCGAACACGCTGGTCGGCTCCGGGTTCTCGATAAAGTCGGCCGCAAGGTCCGGATGGTCCATCACGGTGGACAGCTTGTAATCGAGCAGGTTGTTGTTCAGCGGACGTCCGGTCTTCTGGTCGAACAGAAGCTGCTCGCTCATACCGTAGCCGATCGCCATCGACATGCCGCCGTGTACCTGCGCCTCGGCCAGCGCCGGGTTGATGAGCGTCCCGCAGTCGTGTACGTTGACGATGTTCTTCACGGTGACCCTGCACATCGGGATGTCGACCTCGACCTCCGCGAACGTGCAGCCGAACGAGTACGCGTTGTTCTTGATCGTGTACGTCGATTCCGCGGTGATGTGTTCGGAATCCTGCGGGTTGTACTGCGCGGTCATCGCAAGCTCGGAGAGCGAGATCAGCACCTTGCCGTCGGACTTTCGGACGACGTTGCCGCCGCGCACGTCCATGTTGTCGACCGACTGGCGGGTCAGCTTCTCCGCATAGGCGAAGATCTTCTTTTTCAGCAGCTCGGCCGTCTGCCGGATCGAGAAGCCCGCGACGTAGGTCTGCCGCGACGCGTACGCGCCGAGGCCCGTGGGCGTGGTGTCGGTGTCCTGACAGGAGACGACGCGCACATCCCGGTAGCTTTTGAGACCGATCGCTTCGGCTGCCATCTGCGCGAACGCCGTGTCCGCGCCCTGACCGATCTCGGTCTCGCCGCACTGCATCGTCACCGTGCCGTCAAGGTTTAAGAGCATGCGGTTGGACGAGGTCTCCAGCGCGATCGGCCACACCGCCGTATTGTACCAGAACGACGCGCAGCCGACGCCGCGGCGGATCGGGCCTTTGTCGTTTGCGAATGCTTTGATCTTCTCGTCGTAGCCGATCAGCTGCTTGCCGCGTTCGAGACATTCGCGGTGCGAATCGTAATAGTTGACGTTCTTACTGAATCCGTCCTCATAGCCCTGCGGCATGATGAACCTGTTGCGGTACTCGACCGGGTCCATATGGACCGCGTGCGCGCATTCCTCAATGTTGGAATCGTTGGCGAACGACGCCTGCGGCATGCCGTAGCCGCGCATCGCGCCCGCCGCCGGAAGGTTCGTATAGACCGTGTACGCGTCGCATTCCATGTTGTCGCACGGATAGAGCTGCGGGAACGAGCCCATGGCCTTTGCGACAATGCTGTGGCCGTGGCTGGCGTACGCGCCCTGATTGGAATAGAGGTCGACCTTCCGCGCCGCCATGCTGCCGTCGGGTCGGATCCAGCTTATGATATGGAAGCGGATCGCGTGGCGCACGCGGTTCGATACAAACGTCTCCTCGCGCGTGCAGTCGATGCGCACCGGCCTGCCGCCGACCTCGAGCGAACACCACGCGCACAGCGGCTCGTAGAGCGCGTCCTGCTTGTTGCCGAAGCCGCCGCCGATGTACGGCTTGATGATCTGCACGTCGGACCACGGGCGGCCGATCGCCTGTCCCACGACGCGGCGCACGATGTGCGGGATCTGCGTGGACGAGACGACCGTGATGCGGCCGTTGTCCGCATAGGCGAAGCAGCCGTGGTTCTCGATGTGGCAGTGCTGCACCGTCGGCGTGTCGTACCAGCCCTCGACCTTGATAAGGCCGGGTTCCCTGATCGCGCGTTCATAATCGCCCTTGCGGACCGAGGTGTGCTTTAAGATGTTGTTGGGATAGTCATCGTGCAGCTGCGGCGCGCCTTCCTCCATGGCCTTCTGCGCGTCGAGCACGAAGGGGAGAGGGTCGTATTCGACCTTCAGCGCGCGCACGCCCTGCATGGCCGCGACCTCGTCCTCGGCAATGACGACCGCGACATCGTCGCCCCAGTAGCGCACGTGCGTGTTCAGAAGCCTGCGGTCGGCCACGTCCTGATGGCCGGGATCCATCGACCACGGATGGCCCGCGGTGGGGAAGTCGATCTCCGGCGCGTCGAAGCAGGTCAGCACCTTCACGACGCCCTTGATCCTGACCGCCTCGGAGACGTCGACCGACTTGACAAACCCGTGCGCGATCTCTGCGTGCTTGATCCGCACATAGAGCGCGCCGCCGGGCATGCGGTCCTCATAGTACTTGGTTCGTCCGGTCGCCTTGTCGTAGGCGTCCACACGGATCTCGCTTTTGCCAACGATGCTCATACGGTTTCCTTTCTGATCGTTCGGATTGCGGACGATCCCCGCCTGTAAGCGCATGTTTATACTTATATCAAGTATAGCACGCAATTCGGATTCGCGAAAGAGGGAAAATATACATTTCCTTATCTTTTTCAGAGAATAACGGGTTTGCACACGCAGGATCGCCGAAAACGGGCGGAAAAAAGTTTTTTGAAAAAAAGGCTTGCATTTTTCACGGGAATGTGTATAATAGAATTCCGCAAGGGGTTATAGCTCAGTTGGTTAGAGCGCCACGTTGACATCGTGGAGGTCATTGGTTCGAGCCCAACTAACCCCACCAGTACGGAAATCCTGCGGTGTGCGTTACGCTTTTTGTGATAAACCCACAGAGTGATAACGGGAAAGCACGCGTCGGTCGACCTAAAATCAGGCCCGCTTTGACGGGAAGATTGCGGGCTCCGCAGTGTACCCACCTGCCAAGTGGCGGGCTTTATCACCCGGAAGCGGACGGCACGGCGGGATTCTTTCCGAGTAATGCCGAATTGTGTAATGGTAGCACCTACGACTCTGACTCGTATTGTCTAGGTTCGAATCCTAGTTCGGCAGCCATCAAAAACGCGTGATTTGTCTACCAAATCACGCGTTTTTGAATGATGTTTGCCCCGTCGGGCAAATGATGCTGCCTTCGGCAATGATGTCGCTTTGCTGATGATGCGTGCCTTCGGCACATAAGGGCAAACATTGCATCATTGCGAGCAAGGCGAGCAGTATCATTTCGGAGCGCAAGCGGAGAAGCATCATTAGCTGCCGCAGGCAGCGACATCATTGACCTGCTCTCGTTTTTGCACTATACATGGATGCAGAAAGCATTCTGGGGGCATTATTATGAAAGAAAACAAACTTGCGGAATTATCCATGTACTTCTCTGTCCAAATCATCAACCTTGTCAAAGACCTGAAAGCAAAACACGAAACGGTGATTTCCAACCAGATCGGACGTTCCGGCACCTCTATCGGCGCAAATATTTACGAAGCAAACTACGCGCAGGGCAAAAAGGATTTTGTTTCAAAACTGGAAATCGCATTAAAAGAAGCGAGCGAAACCGGGTATTGGCTGGAATTGCTGCACCGGACGAACTACATCGACGACGCGTCATATCAGACTCTGAACGATCAATGTACCTCCATTCGCGTGATGCTGGTTGCCTCCTGCAAAACGGCGAAGAACAATATGAACAAAGATTGAGCGCGGATCTACAAATCTTAATTTGCGGAGGAATTTGAAATGACCGGTTACATGGCTGAAATGAGAAAACTGGTTGGACATAAAACGATCATGCAATGCGCCGGCAGCATCATTTGCGTCGATGAAAAAGGGCGAATCCTGTTAGGAAGACGTTCGGATAATCATAAATGGGGATATGCCGGAGGCGCTGCGGAAATAGATGAACGAGCCGAAGACTGTGCAAAAAGGGAACTGTATGAAGAAATGGGCTTGATCGCGGAAGAACTTGAGCTTTTCTGCGTCAATTCCGGACCGGAAGCCCATTATATTTATCCGAACGGCGATGAAGTCTCCAATTTTGAAATAGTTTTTATTTGCAGAAAATGGAGCGGCGATCCGAAATCAACAGACGGAGAAATGGAAGAACTCCGGTTTTTTGCCTGCGATGAGATCGATCTTTCTGAAATATCTCCTCCCATTCGTCCTGTCGTAAAAGCGTTTATTATGAAAGAAACCCGGTAGGGTTCCGTTTGTCGGACTCTCCGCCGGTGCACTTTTAGGCGTTCTTTCTATACTTTGGTGTCCTTTTACGCGGTCTTTTACAACAAAGAAACCTCTTTTGTCTACCAGGGCAAGAGAGGTTTTCTTGTTGTTTTAGAAGGTTGACTATGGTATAATTGCCGCAACAAATCGTGATTTGTTGATAAGGGAGAATTGAAATGAGAAAAACGGGAACGAGACGATCAACGTTGCTGTTGCTGTGTGCGGTGCTGATCTCAATGCTGGTTTGCGGTTGCACGGGTCCGAAAGAGTATAAGAAAACGAAGAATTTGGGTCCTCATGCGGACGAATATCCTTATCTGGTTAAAACCGATACAGCAACGTGGTATCTTGCGAAAGCGGACATAGAATTGCTTGGTGAGGACGAATTCTATGAAGGACTGTACGCGATGTTGGACGACGCCGAGGCGGATATGCAGGATGCACGCGACGCGCTGAAAGGTTATATTCCGGATGAGATCGCGCCCATCGATATCTATACAGACTTTTGCGGCAAAGCTGGGATCGCTGCATCCGCAAACGCGTATTACAACGGAAGCGGAAATTTCATTAAACTGTTCAACGGTTGGAAAATCGCGCGAATCTCGTTGCAGCATGAGTACGTACACTACTTGACCATGCATTGCGCACAAAACCCCACACAATTCGGTTTCTGGTCGGAAGGCATAGCGGAGTATGTTACCAATTTCATCTGCAAAAATCGGCTGGCGCGTTCCGAAAATATGGGATTTGAAATCGCAGGTTATCCTCAGGTGATGTGGGATCTGTCTTGGAACGAAGAGGAGAACTGCATCGATCCCCTGAAATTGTATTATGGGCTTGGCGCAATCGCAGCGAACGGCGGACTGGTAGGAGTGCGTTACTACGCCGTCATGAATGAAACAATCGTGCGAACAGACGAGATGGAGAAAAACCTGAAACCGTCGGAACTTTCTTTGTGCGAGGCTTCTGGAATGATTGCGTATCTTGTGGATACATACGGCAGAGACAGGGTATTCGCAAACTGGAACGTCGATCCGAATACAATGGAAACGGTCTTCGGAAAGCCATTCTCAGAAATCTACCGCGAATGGGCAGCATGGAACGTAGAGCAGTGTCGAATAATGGGGATACAGTTCTGATCATTCAAATTCCAATTTGTCGAGAAGTTTGGCGTGTGTCTTTTACGCGGTCTTTCTATGCCTTGGTGTCCTTTTACGCGTACTTACACAAGAAAAAAGCACGCGTAAGCGGGCTTTTTTCAGTGATATTCGCCTTCGGCGAGTGATATTGCGCAGCGCGCAGCGATATTCGCCTTCGGCGGGTGATACTGTGCCGTGCGCATGAATTGCAGTCCGGAGACTGCATTTTTTTCTTGCAATCCGGAGGCATTTATACTATAATACGCGTTAGTATATTTTCAGATGGACAGGAGGATCCTATGGATCTGTTTTCCAAATGTCACAACCCGGTGCTGGACGAGATCCGGGAAAAGAACATCTACCCGTACTTCCACGAGCTCGAATCCATGCAGGCGCCGGAGGTCGTGATGGAGGGCAAGCGCCGCATCATGCTCGGCTCGAACGGCTATCTCGGCCTTGCCGCGCATCCGCGCGTGATCGAGGCGGGCGTCAATGCGCTTCGTCAGTTCGGTTCCGGCTGCGCCGGTTCGCGTTTTCTGAACGGCACGCTGGTTCTGCACACGCAGCTCGAACGTGAGCTTGCCGCGTTTTTGGGCAAGGAAGCGTGCATGACGTTTTCGACCGGGTTCCAGACGAACCTCGGCATCATCAGTGCGATCGCGGGCCGCGGCGACGTGATCCTGTGCGACCGCGAAAACCATGCGAGCATCTATGACGGCTGCAAGCTCAGCTATGCCGACATGGTCCGCTACCGTCACAACGACATGGAGGACCTTGAGAAGAAGCTCAGTCAGGTTCCCGACAAGGCCGGACGGCTGATCGTCACCGACGGCGTGTTCTCGATGGGCGGCGACATCTGCAGGCTGCCCGACATCGTGCGCCTTGCAAAGAAATACGGCGCGCGCGTCATGGTCGACGACGCGCACGGGCTCGGCGTTCTGGGCGAGGGCGGCAAGGGCACCGCGAACTATTTCGGGCTTGACGACGACGTGGACATCATCATGGGTACGTTCTCGAAATCGCTTGCGGGCATCGGCGGCTTTATGGCGGCCAAGGAGGAGATCGTGGACTATGTGCGGCACGTGTCGCGTCCGTTCATCTTCTGCGCGTCCATTCCGCCTGCGTCCTGCGCGACCGTCATCGAGGCGCTACACATCCTGATCGAGCAGCCGGAGCTGCCGAAAAGGCTCATGGACCTGTCCATGTACATGCGCGACAATCTGAAGAAGGCGGGGATCGCGATCCGCGAAAGCACTACGCCGATCATTCCGCTGTATACGCACGATCTTGAAACGACGCTGCGCGTCGGCAAGACGCTGTTCGATCGCGGCGTGTATGTGAACCCCGTGCTGCCGCCCGCCGTGCATCCGAGCGAGTGCCTGCTCCGGACAAGCTATATGGCGACGCACACCGAAGCGCTTCTGGACGAGGCGCTCGGCATCATCAAAGAGGTGTTTACGGAGTATGGCATCTGAACAGAGGATCGTTGTGATCACCGGCGCGTCCGGCGGGATCGGGAAAGCGGCGGCTGCCGCTTTTTCACGTGCGGGCGATCGCGTGTTCGACCTTTCGCGGCGCGATACGAACGACCCGAACGCGACGCA
>CAKJYC010000024.1 GCA_918244965.1 Clostridiales bacterium
CCGCAGGCATATCGTGTCCCGCAGGGACATATCGCGCCGCAGGCATATCGTGTCCCGCAGGGACATATCGCGCCGCAGGCATATCGTGTCCCGCAGGGACATATCGCGCCGCAGGCATATCGTGCCGTAAGGCATATCCGGCCGCAGGCATAACGGCCGTCCCCGGACGGCTGTTTTTTTACACGAAATTTACGCAAAGAGTTTACGGAACCCTGTTGAAAATGCGCCGCGTTTCTGTTACGATGTATATAAGAGAATTTCGGGAGGGCAGCATATGTTATTGGAAAATGTGCAGCTTGCGCATATCCCGCTCACCAATCTGCTCGGAATCATCGGGGGCATCGCGATCTTCCTGTTCGGCATCAAGATCATGGGCAACGGCATCGAGCGGCTGGCGGGCGCAAAGCTCAAGTCGATCCTCGAAAAGCTGACGAAAAACCGGTTTCTGGGGCTTCTGGTCGGTACGGTGATCACCGGTATCATCCAGAGTTCAAACGCCGTTTCGGTCATGACCGTCGGCTTCGTCAACGCCGGGCTGATGCCGCTGGACAACGCGGTCGGCGTCATCATGGGTGCGAACGTCGGTACGACCATCACCGGTCAGCTCATTGCGTTCAACATCGACATGTACGCCCCGATCATCGCGTTCGTCGGCGTCATGGCCATGACGTTTCTGAAGAAACGGCCGTGGAACGACATCCTGTACGCGCTGACCGGCCTCGGCCTGCTGTTCATGGGCATGACGCTCATGAAGGAGCATATGAGCGTGCTCGCAAGGGTGGAATGGTTCACGAACCTGATCGGCAGTCTTGACGGCGCGCCGATCCTTGCGGTGCTGGTCGGCACGGTCATGACGATGCTTCTGCAGAGCGTGTCCGCTTCGGTCGGCGTGCTGCAGGCCATGGCGATGTCCGGCGCGCTCGGCGCGAATCCGCTGGGCATTGCGGTGTACCTGATCTGCGGCCAGAACATCGGCTGCACCACCGTTTCCGTGCTTGCCTCGATCGGCGGCACGAAGGACGCCAAGCGCACCGCCTGCATCCATGTGCTGTTCAACGTGTTCGCCTGCGTGATCTGCGTCGTTCTGCTGCAGCTCTTCCCCGGCATACTCGATCTTCTTGCGCGCATCTCCGGCGAAACGAACTATGCGCAGCAGATCGCAAACGCCAACACGTTTTTGAAGATCGCGGCGACCCTGCTCATGTTCCCGCTGTCGTCGCTGCTCGTCAAGCTGTCGCGGCTCATCATCCGCGGTACGGACAAGCTCGAGGGCAGAAGGCTTCTGCACATCGTCGGCGGCAAGGACTTCGGTTCGTCGGTCACGGCCGTCGCTTCGGTCGAGAAGGAGACCGAGCGCATGTATGAGATCGCGCATGAGAACCTCAAGAAGGTCTACGCAGCCATGACCGCCCCGCGCAAGGACGACCTTGCGGGCATCAATGAGAACGAAGAAACGCTCGACTGGCTGAACGCCGAGATCTCCAAGTACCTTGTCGAGATCAACCGCAACGGCCTCGGCGAATCCGACGCCCGCTCGGTCGACCGCATGCACCACGTCATCGTCGACTATGAGCGCATCGGCGACCACGCGAACAACATTGCGGGTTACATCGAGCTGATGCGTTCGCGCAAGCTGGTCTTCTCCGAAGCCGCCATGGACGAGATCGCGCCGCTGTTCCTGAAGGTCCTGACGATCGTGGAGGACGCGCACGAATGCATGCTGCATCCGAAGGCGCACCCGCTTTCCGACATCGCCGCGCGCGAGCAGGAGGTCGACGATCTGGTCGATCTGTACGAGAACAACCACATCAAGCGCCTGTCGGCGGGCGAGTGCTCGGCCGAGGTCGGCATGTTCTATGTCGAGGCGCTGACCGACCTCGAGCGTATCAGCGACCATGCGCTGAATATCGCCGAAGCAGGACAATAAGATTGAGGGCGTCCGACCGACGCCTTCGCAGGCTGTCGCAAAAGGGGACAGACCGTTTGCGGCGAGGATCGAAAAAACAGACATGCAAGAAGAAAGGGCGCGACCGCCCTTTCTTTTTATGAGTTCGCCGCAAGCGATATGTGTCCTTCGGACACGTTCAGGACGGTTCTCCTGCGGGCGAACCTTTTTTATATGCGGGATTACAGATCCCCGAAGTAGCGCTGTACCTCGCTGTCGGAGAGGCCGAGCTCCGCTTTGATGCTCCGGATCATCGCTTCGGCGCGGCCGTGCACGTAGTCCTTCAGCCCCGTGACCTTGCTTTCCCAGCTCGGCGGCTTTTCCCAGCGCTTCTTTTCCCTTGGGATCTCGCTGCGGATCTGTGCTGCCAGCTCGTCGATCATGGCGGCAACGGCGTCGTCCGAGAGGTAGGTCGACAGAAGCTCGCGCAGCCGCAGAAGAAGCTGCTCCCGGAACGAATCGTTTTTCAGAAGCTGCTTCAGAAGCGGCCCGACCTGATCCGCCCGGAACGGATAGACAAACGCATCGGTCCGGAAAAAGCCGAGGTCAAGGTCCACCAGCCCGCAGCGCCACTTGCCGTCCTCGGTGCTGTACAGAAACCGCATGTTGCCGCTTGTGTCGAAGTTGCCGCAGTACGCCTCAAAAATCGCCCAGTCGATAAAGCTGGACGTGTCGATCCGCTCGCTGACATACGCGTAGTGCGCCGGATCGCCGAGGTCGTGGCTCTCGGCATACCGCAGAACGGCCGCCAGTCCGTTTTTGCCGCCGGTAAAGCTCTGCGCGACGGTGACGGTATCCTCCGGCACGCCCATATTGGACGCATAGAAGAACGTGCTGTACTGTTCGCGGATCGCATAGATGCCCCAGTATTTTCCGTTCAGGTAGAGCACGACATACCGCGAATTCTGCGCCGGCATCGTCGGACTGCAGCGCTTTGCAATGCGGTGCATCAGATTGTCCCGGATGAACGACGCGCCGTTGCCCTCGGCGTCCGCGCGAAGGAGCACGGACCGGAAGGTTTTCACCCTGCCGTCGCCGAAGACGTCATAATGCAGCGGACCGCCGTACACGCCCGAAAACTTCACCGCAAAGGTCTTTTTGGCCTGATCGCGCAGGGACGTTGCGCCGTGCATCTTGATGCCGCAGTCCTTCGTCCACGTGCCGTCGTCGCCGAAGTACGCGATGCTTGCCCGCACCTCGATATTCTTGCGGTGGATGCTGTCCACATAGATGCCGTTCTTCGGGTCCCACAGGCGTTTCGGATCGGTGACAAGGCTGACGACGGGAAGCGTATGCTCCGTGTTCAAAAGATAGCTGAACGTGACGACGCGGCTCTGTCTCTGCTCCGGCTCGTACGCGATCGCGCGAATGACGGTCGTGCGGTTCAGATGGATCGGCCCGGTATACTGCTTTGCCTTCCGGTCGGGGCTTGTGCAGTCCGTGGTGTAGTAGATCGTCCCGTCCGCCGTCAGTGCGACGTCGACGCCGTCCGTACTGCGATAAACGCCCGACGCAAGCGACGCGACCGGCTCCGCGCTGACCGTCCGGTACCCCTTTTGATTTTTCTTGCCGGGCGTGGGCGACATGTAGAAGAACCCGCCCCGGTCCTCCATGCGGCCGAGGCTCTCACGGTACGGGATCCGGTACAGGTGCACGCAGTCGAGCAGCGTCCCGTTTTCAAACAGGAACAGGCTGTCCTCGACCGCGTTCAGCGCAAAGCCCGCGTGCGCGTTCTTCTTATCGGAATACTCGGTGTGCCCCGACAGGATCACGGTGTACAGCGCGCCGGGCTTCAGCGTAACGTCCGGCAGCACGAAGCGGTCGGGACGCTTGGAATCGTCCGAAATGCTGTAGGACGACAGGTTCACAGTCTCGGAGGAGATGTTTTTCAGCTCCACCCAGTCAAAGTATTCGCCCGACTGCGGCAAATAGCGGTCGTTCGCCGTCATGACCTCCCAGATCGCGATCGCGCCGCGCGGCGTCAGCGTTTCGCAGAACCGCTCATAGCCCTCCGCCGTGTTCGGATACCCCGGCGTCGGTTCGTCGCACACCGTCTGCGCGCCGGTCACGGGGTCGATCACAAGCGAACGGTCCTCGTCCGCGGCGTCAAAGGCGACCGACTCGAAAACCTCGCCGATCGGGCTCACCAGATACACGGTCTCGCCCGCCGCGGACAGCGACATCGGCGCGCAGATCTGCCCCTCGATCACGCCGTCGAGATTCTTTGCAAGAAAGATGACGCGCGACTGTCCGGGCTCGAACGTGCAGTCCGGGATCTGCCATTGCGCGGGATCGTCCGCGTCGTCCGACAGATACCAGCCCGAAAGCGTGCACGGCTGTTCGCCCGTATTGGTCAGCTCGATCCAGTCATAGAAACGCCCCTTTGCGTCGGCAAGGATCGACTTGTTGTCCGCCATCAGCTCCGTGATATGCACGGTCGTCCCGCCGATCCCGGACGCGGCAATATAGTCCGCCCGTCCCTGCGGCGTGTTCGGATACCCCGGCGTGACGTCCCGTGTGACGGTCCATTCGCCGTTCTCCTGCCTTGCCATGGAGCGGTTCCGGCCGGTCGCTTCGGTCCGCACCGCGTCGGCAACGGTCCCGTCCGGAAAGAGCAGCGCAGCGATCTCGCCCCCGCTCTTCGTCAGTCCGAACGGCGCCGCGCCCGGCACGCTCTTATCGCACGGCACGATCCGGTATTCCCCCGCGCCGAGCACCGTCCCCTCCGGAAAGACAAAGCTCCTCCGGGGCGGATCGTCCGTCAGCGCAAAGCCGGAAAGATCCGCAGGCGCGTCGCCCGCGTTGTACAGCTCGATCCAGTCCGTGCATGCGCCGTCCGCGACCGGGTAGATCGCATTGGCGGCCATGATCTCGTTGATGCGCACCGCCGTTTCGGAACGCGTCGCCGTCTGTGGCGTCTGTCCGGTCCGATCGGGCGCTTCCGTATTCGCACGGCCCGGCGACGCAAAGGGCAGCAGCGTCCAGTTTCCCGCAGCGTCAATGCCCTGCGCGACGTCCCTGCCCGCCGACAGCGTCGTTACGGTCTCGATCTCCTTCCCCTCCGGCGTCAGAAAGCGGATCGTCTCGCCGCCGCCCTTTGTGAGCCCGAAATCCGCGTAATACAGACCTGCGTTCTCCCTGCTGCACCAGACGACCGCATACCCGTGCGGGTCGATCGCCGCGTTCTGCGGGAACGTGTACCGTCCGTCGCCGTCGTCCCAAAGCTGACAGCCGCCGATCGACACGGTCGTGTCCGAACAGTTGTACAGCTCGATATAGTCGCAGCAGACGCCGTCCTCGTTCGCATAGCTGCCGTTGGACGTCAGGATCTCATTGACAGAGACCGGAAACGTGCGCCTGCCGCCGGATCTCCGAAAGGCGGAGACCGCCGCAAAGACCGTGCCGAACAGGACCGCGGCGCCGGCGATCGCGATCACGAGGATCCATATTCTCTTGTTCGGCCGCTTGACCGGCGTTTCCTCCATGGACGTCTCCCCTCGCAATTTGTCATTTTATGATACCACGATTTCCGGGGCCCGTCAATCGAACGTATATGCGGCTGAGGCGTGAAGACACCTCATCCGTCACTCCTTCGTCGTGACACCTTCTCCTCAAGGAGAAGGCTAATACAGAGGCTTCCCCTTGAGGGGAAGCTCCGCCGAAGGCGGTGATGAGGTGCAGA
>CAKJYC010000025.1 GCA_918244965.1 Clostridiales bacterium
GTCATACAGAGATGTTAAGGTGCCGTCATACCGATTCCTCCAGCGATAGATGTACTGTCGATTGACCTTATATTTGCGAGCGGCTTTCGTCACACCGTGCTTCTCGGCATATAAAATAAGGGATTGTCTGTAGCGGGCGATCTGTGCTATACTTTTCATTGCGAACGAGGCCGATTCCTTTCTGTGGATTGTTTGGCGACTATTACAGTAGCACAATCGTCCTTCGTTCGCTATTCTTTTATTCCAGCGGCAGTAGTAGCTGCCTTGCTGTGGGAACGGTGGGAAACCTTCCGGCGTTTTCCACCATTCCCACAGCTACCTGTTACAGATCATTGTAACACCTACAGCGCATATCGCCCTGCGGCATTTTTCCTGCTTGCGCGCGCGCACGGGATATGATACAATATACAGTTGAGAAAACCTGATGGGAGGTTTATATGAAAAAAAGAGGAATCAGCATCATTCTGGCGCTTATCATGGTCCTTGTGCTGCTGCCGATCGGCGCGGCAAAGGCGGAGGGAGGAAGCCTGAGAGTCGCCGGTACAACCATCGATCTGACGCAAAACGGCAGCTACTTTGACGGCAAGGTCGTGTTCGAGATCATCGACGGCAAGAACGTCCTGACGCTGAACGATTATAAGCTCGAGAATTATAGCGGCAACGGCATCTACGCAAACGAGATCGACCTTACGATCGTCGGCAGCGCAGAGATCGGCGTGACCGGCGCGGTCTATGATGCAATCTATGTGTCTGATGGCAATCTAACGCTGAACGGGAACTTTACCCTGCGCGCGCAGAGTGCGACCGGCAAGACACTTTCTTCCGGCGGCAATCTCACTGTCGAGGGCGGCGCGCTGGACGTCGAGAATACCTACGCAGGGCAGAAAGCCATCTACGCATATGGCCGCATGACGGTCAACGGCGGCACGGTCCACGCCAAGGCAAACGGCACAAAGGCGATTTATGCGTACGGCGGCATCATCCTGAACAACGGCGAGGAGTTCCTTTTGGGCGATGCAAACGCCTCCGAGGTGAAGATCGGCGCTCCCGTGGAGGTCTCCGCATGGGAGGAGCTGGCGCTGGCGCTGGCAACAGGCGGCAAGATCATTCTGACCGCGGATGTGACCCCCGAAAATCCGTACTGGGCAAACGCGCTGGCCGTGCCGAGCGGCGTCTCCGCGACGCTGGACCTGAACGGTCATATCGTGGACAGAGGCTATCGGGAGCCGGGCTTTGACGGCAGTGTCATCGTCATCAACGGCACGCTGACGGTCATCGACAGCGCGCCGGAGCTGGATCACGGCGGAGCCGTCGCCTATACCGATCCGATCACAAACAGCTCGGTCGAGGTCACCGGCGGCGTCCTCACCGGCGGCTGGGCGGAGCAGTACGGCGGCGTGCAGATCAACGGCGGCACGTTCAACCTGAAGGGCGGCAGCATCGTCGGAAACGGCGCGGGCAAGAGCGGCTTTTTCGGCAGTCCGGGTCTCGGCGGCGGCGTACTTTTGCAGTCCGGTTCCTTCAACATGTCCGGCGGCGCGATCTGCGGCAACAAGGCGCAAGGCACCACCTTGGGGAACAATCTGGGCAGAGGCGGCGGCGTGTATGTGAATGACGGCGTCTTCACCTTCACCGGCGGCACGATCTGCGGCAACGAAGCAAATTTGATCGGCGGCGGCGTCTATCTCGCGTCGACGTCCAGCGAGCATGACGGAGCCTTCAACGTCTCCGGCGCGGCCGAAGTTACCGGCAACACAATGGACGGCGAGGTATGCAACGTCTATCTGGAGGAGGGCGGCGCGATCACCGTTGCCGATACGCTTACGGGCGTCATCGGCGTCAAAATGCAGACGCCCGGCGTGTTCACAAGCGGACTGAACGGCAAAGGCGATGCTGCAAACTTTGCAAGCGACGATCCGGCGTTCGCCGTCGCGCTGACCAACGAAGGCGAGGCGAAGCTGTTCGAATTGCACACCGTCACCGTCGTCGGCGGTACGGCGGACAAGACGAAAGCCCAAGCGGGCGAAACCGTGACCATCACGGCGAACGACGCGACGGGCGAATGCGCCTTCGTGCAGTGGGAGATGCTGGAAGACGTGGAATTCGCGCGGGGGGACGCCTTTACGACCACCTTTGTGATGCCCGATCATGACGTGACAGTCAGTTCGGTCTACAGGGCGATCCTGATTTCGGACATCGGCGATCAGACCTACACCGGCGAGGAGATCACGCTGACCTTCGGTGGGCAGGACGTAACGCTGGATGGCACGGATATAACATTGCAATGCGGTACCGACTACTCGCTGACCTACGCGAACAACGTCGACGCGGGCACGGCGACGGTGACCGTGACCTTCCATGACCGCGTGACCAGAGAGCCGGACGTCCGCATGGGCACGAAGAGCAAGACGTTTACGATCCGCCCCGCAAGCATTGCCGCGGCGGAGATCGCCGAGATCGCCGATCAGACCTATCGGGGCGAAGCAGTGACCCCCGAACCGACGGTGACGTGGAACGGAAGGACGCTTGAAAAGGATAAGGATTATACGCTGTCGTATTCTGACAACGTGAATGTCGGCACGAACCCCTACGTTACGGTTACGGGAAAGGGCAATTTCGATCAAAACACCGGCGTGGGGCGGAGCTTTAGGATCATCCCGGCGCCGCTGACGATCACGGCAATCGATCAGGAATATATCTATAACGGCCATCCGCAGGGCGAGGGCGATACGATCTATGAGGACCCCGCCGAGATTGCCCAAAAGGTCACGGTCGAAGGCTTGCAGGGCAGCGATGCGCTGACACGCATCATCCTTGACGGGGAGGCAACGGAGGTCGGCACATATCCGGGCAGGATCCAACCGTACAATGCCGTGATCGGCAACGCGACCGGCACAGTGACCGAGAATTATGAGATCACCTACGTTCCGGGCAAGCTGAAAATCACACCGGCGAACGTCACCATCACGGTCGATGACAAGACGAAGGTGCGCGGCGAGGACGATCCCGCGTTCACCGGCACGGTCGTTGGGCTGATCGCGGAGGGTGATCTCGGCACGATCCGCTACTTCCGCACGAATGCCGATGTGGAGGACGCGGGCGTTTACGCGGACGTGATCGACGCAGAGTACACGCAAAACGGGAACTATGCCGTAACCGTTCATAAGGGCAGCTTCACCATCCGGGAGCTGTACACGCTGGTCTGGCTGAACGGCGACGGCAGCGAGCTTGCGCGCAAGACCTACGCCGAGGGCGATCCGGTTCCCGACTATACGGGCGAAACGCCGACGAAGGCCCCGACCGCGCAGTACAGCTACACCTTCGCGCGCTGGGACGACGGCACGGTCGACGGCACGACCACGACCTACACGCCGATCTTTACCGAGACGCTCAACTACTACACTGTCTCGTTCGTCAACGAGGACGGCACGCTGCTGCAGGAGGAGCTGATCGGCTACGGCGAGACGCCCGAATACAAGGGCGCAACGCCCGAAAAAGCGCACACCGCGCACAACGAGTACGCGTTTGCAGGCTGGACGCCGGAGATCGTCCCGGTCGCCGGCGACGCGACCTACACCGCGACGTATACGGAAGACCTGCTGCACCCGACGTTTGTCGGCAGCGGCCTGCTTGCGTATGACAACTACATCGAGGAGGACGGCGAACTGCTGTACCGCTTCGACGTGACGGCGAAGGACGTGCTGGACGGCGCGCTTCCGATCAACAGCGCGCAGATCTTCGTCACGTACGACCATGACACGCTTGCGTTCCGCAAGGGCGAAGGCGCGGTCGATTGGGAGCTGTACGACGTGGGCGACGTGCTGTCCGCAGTCTGGGCAAGCGACAAGGACGTGGAGATCAAGGAAGGCGACGTGATCCTGACGCTGTGGTTTGCGAAGGTGGGCGAACCGCCGAAGAGCGGGATCGTCGATTTCGCGTTCACGACCGGCAGCCTCGGCGACGGTTCGGCACTGTCGTTTGTGAACGAAGGGGCCGTACTGGAGCTGGAAGCGCGCACCGAGGACGGGTTCATTCAATTCGACGCGCTGCTGTACGGCGACGCGAACTGCGACGGCAAGGTGACCTCTGCGGACGCTTCGCTGATCCTGCGCGCGCTGGTCGGCCTTTCGGAGCTTTCGCCGCGCGGCGCGCTGCAGGCGGATGTGGACCTTGACGGCGAAGTGACGGCCGAGGACGCGGCGCTGATCCTGCGCTTCGTGGTCGGCCTGATCGAGGAACTGCCGCTCGCGCTCGACTGAATCGGATCATTTAAGCTCCCCCCACGGGGAGCTTTTTTCATGCGTAGATGAATTATACTATCAAGTGCAACAGTAAAGGAGAATAAAAATAGAAGTTCATATGA
>CAKJYC010000026.1 GCA_918244965.1 Clostridiales bacterium
GTACGCCGTGCAGCGGTTCGTGATGAAGACGTGGGCCGGCGTGTTCCCGTGGTCGAAGATCGTCGCGCTGAAGAATCTGACGCTGTTCGTGATCACGGTCGCGACGGCCGCCGCGCTGTACTGGCTCTGCCGCGGCATTCTCGCGCTTCTTGCCCTGCCGTTTCGAAAAAAGCAAGCGTAAGCAAAAGAGGCTGTTCAGAAATGAATTTGCATTTCTGAACGCCCCCTATGAATTGCAGCGCTGCCGCATGAATTGCCTTCGGCATGAATTGGCGTTCGCCGTGAATCCACTTCGCTGCGCTTCGTTACAGCGGTGCCGCCGCACGCTTCCACAAGCTCCATTTCGCTTCGCTCCATTACGGCGGTAGATCGCGCGCTTCCCGCGCGTACCATCGCGCGTCGCCCTGGATACCTGCGGTATCATGAATGAAGGTTTTCCGTCCGGAAAACCAACCTTCATGACGGTGTAAGCCGTCAATTTATGCGCTGTTCAGGCGCAATTCATGTTCTTTGGACAATTCACGGAGCGAAGCGAGAATGCATGGGGCTGTTCAAAAAGGCTTTGAACAGTCCCTTATTTATACATGTTCGTTCTGCGCCGCGTGCACAAACGCCGCAAAGAGTCTGCGGCTGTATTCGTCCTTTTCCCAAAGCCGCTCCGGATGCCACTGCACCGCCCGGTAAAAGCGCTTTTCGGGCGCAAAGATCGCCTCGGTGAGACCGTCCGGCGCGATCGCCATGGGCCGAAGCTCCGGCGCAAGCGTAAGCACCGCCTGATGGTGGCTGCTGTTGACGCCGACCGAATCCGTGCCGAACAGTGTGTACAGCGGCGAATCTTCCAGGATCGTCACCGTATGTACCGTGCGGTCGTACGGCGCCTGCATGCGATGCTCCACGTCCGAGGGATGCTCCGTCGGAAGGTCCTGGATCAGCGTTCCGCCGCGCTGCACATTCATCATCTGCAGGCCCCGGCAAATACCGAACACGGGCTTGTCCGCGTCCCAAAGGAGCCGCAGAAGCGTCAGCTCCGCCGTGTCGCGCTCCGGGCAGATCTCGCCGCAGGCGGGCGACGGCTCGGCGCCGTAATACAAAGGATCGGCGTCCGGCCCGCCCGTCATCAGAAAGCCGTCAAGCGTTTCGACAAGCCGGGAAAGCGCCCCTTCATTGTCGGTGAGCGGCAGCATCACGGGCACCGCGCCTGCCTGCTCCAAAGCCTGAAAATAGCCGGGCAGCATCCAATAGGAATCCCGTGCCCGATCAAAAAGCGGCGTCACGCCGATCAGCGGTTTTTGCATACTTCCTCCATGCGGCTATGCAGCAATTCATGTCCGAAGGACAATTCACGCGCGTCAACGCAATTCATGTGCAAAGCACAATTCATGCCGTAAGGCAATTCATTCATCCGCGAAAAGCTGACGCTTTTCTGCGTATACGCCTCATCCGTCACTCCTTCGTCGTGACACCTTCCCCACATCAGGGGGAAGGCTTTCGGAAAGATAAAGGCGTCCCTTTCGAGACGCCCGATGCTTACGACATGGTCAGATAGGCCGAGATGAACAGGTCGAGGTCACCGTCCATGACCGCCTGGATGTTGCCGTTTTCGGCGCCGGTGCGGTGGTCCTTGACGAGCGTATACGGTTGGAAGACGTAGGAGCGGATCTGGCTGCCCCACTCGATCTTCTTCATCTCGCCCTTGATCTCCTGCATCTGCTGTTCGCGCTCGCGCTCCTGCAGCTCGAGCAGTTTACCTTTCAGAATGCGCATCGCCATCTCTTTGTTCTGAAGCTGGCTGCGCTCGTTCTGGCACTGTACGACGATGCCGGTCGCAAGGTGCGTGATGCGGATCGCGGAGCTGACCTTGTTGACGTTCTGGCCGCCTGCGCCGCCGGAACGGTAGGTGTCAACGCGGATCTCGTCCGGCTCGATCTTGATGCTCGTATCGTCGTCCTCAAAGATCGGCGTGACGTCGAGAGACGAGAAAGACGTGTGCCGCCGCGCGCTCGCATCGAACGGCGAGATGCGCACGAGCCGGTGCACGCCCTTTTCGGCCTTGAGATAGCCGTAGGCGTTTTCGCCCTCGACCTCGAACGTGACGGACTTGATCCCCGCTTCGTCGCCGTCCAGAAGGTCGAGCTCCTTGACTGTCCAGCCGCGCTTTTCGCAGTAGCGCGTGTACATGCGGTAGAGCATTTCGGTCCAGTCCTGCGCCTCCGTGCCGCCCGCGCCCGCGTGCAGCGACAGAATGGCGTTGGAGTTGTCGTAGGGGCCTTTTAAGAGCATTTCGAGCCGCAGTGCGGTCATCTTCCCGTCGAAGGCCTTGAGCTCCGTTTTGAGCTCCTCAAGCAGGCTCTCGTCGTCCTCCTCCTCGGCCATTTCAATCAGCGTCTCGATGTCCTCGCTCTGGCTGTCCAGCTTTGCAAGACGTTCGAGTTTGCTCTTGATCCCCTTCACGCGCGTCGTGACCTTGTTCGCGTTCTCGACGTCGTTCCAGAAATCGGTCTCGCCCATCTGCGCTTCAAGGGTCTTCAGCTCCTCAGAAAGCGCGTCGGCGTTCATTTGCTTATGTGCCAGCGCGAGCGTTTCGTTCAACGCGCCGAGCTGCATTTTGTATTCGTCCAGTACCAGCATGGTTCCTCCGGAATTATCGGATCTTTTCGGGCTCGCCGAAGTCGACGCCGAACGTGTCGACGCGGATCGTGTCGATCACGACGTCGGTCAGCGGCACGGACTTTTCGCCCCACTCGTTGTAGCCGGTCTTGGTTGCGGCGATCGCGTCGAGCGTGTCGAAGCCCTCGATCAGCATGCCGAATGCGGCATACTGCCCGTCAAGGCCGGTGTAGTCCGCGTGCATGATAAAGAACTGGCTGCCTGCAGAGTCGAAGGGCGTTGCGCGCGCCATCGAGATCACGCCGCGCTTGTGCGACAGGTTGTTCTTCACGCCGTTCGCCGTAAATTCGCCCTTGATCGAATAGCCGGGACCGCCGGAGCCGTTGCCGTCGGGGTCGCCGCCCTGGATCATGAAGCCCGCATAGATGCGGTGGAAGGTCAGTCCGTCATAGAAGCCGGAATTGGCAAGCGAGATAAAGTTCTTCACGGTGTTCGGCGCGACGTCCGGGTAAAGCTCCAGCTTCATCACGCCGCCGTCCTTCATGGTGATCGTTGCGATGGGGTTTTTCACAGTCGGTTCCTCCTCTGTTTGCTTGGGTTCTTCGGTCGCCTTGGGTTCTTCGGTCGCTGCAGTCTTGTCAGACGCAGTCGAATATGTCCCCGTGCTCTTGCAGCCGACTGCCGCAAAGAGCAGCAGCGCCGCCGTCAGGATGATGAAAAATCGTTTCATGTTATTCTCCTTTCGCGCGATCCGATCCCTCGACCGGCTCGCGGTATGTGTATCCGTACCGTTCCGACAAAAGCTCCAGGAAATTGTTGACGATCCGGGAACGGTATTTGCGCTTCTGCGCGATGATCGTCATGGCCGGAACGAGCAGATCGCTGTCCGACACGGTCTTTTCGGAAAGGTCGGTGAAGCCCAGCGCCTCGGTCGCGCTCTTCGGAACCAGCGCAACCGCCTTGCCCGCCCGCGCCCAGTGCAGCGCGACCTGCATGCGCGTACTGACGTACTTGGGCGAAAGCGGCAGACCCTTCTCCCTGAATGCGTTCGAGAACGCCGGAAGGCTCCGCTCCAAAAACGACAGCGGCAGCTCCGCCAGCCGTTCGAGCGTCGTCCCCGGCTGCGGTTCGTCGTTGAAGAACGCGCCGGGCCTGTACGCGGCGACGAGCGTATCCGGATGCGTGTACAACACCTCCAGGTTCTCGACGTCGCTCCTGACCGGACGGACGAAGATCGCTTCGACCTTGCCGTTCTGCAGTTTTTTCAAGAGTTCCGGCAGTTCCGCCTCGTACACGCGCACGCCGGTCTCCGGAAAGCGGTCCGAGAACGCAATGAGCGCGTCGACAAGGCGCGCATTCTCAAACGACGAGCTGATGCCGATCTTCAGCGTACCCGTCGTGCCGCCGAAGCCGGACGCGATCTCGTTGCGCGCGGCCGTTTCGACCTCAAGCATCCGCTTCGCCTTCTGATACAGGATCTGTCCCGCGTCGGTCAGCTCCAGCTTTCGCGCGCCGCGATAGAACAGCCGTGCGCCGTACGCCGTTTCGAGTGCCTTGATCTGGTTTGAAAGCGCGGGCTGTGCGATGCGCAGCTTGCGGGAGGCGGCGGTGAGACTGCCCTCCTCCACGATGGTCACATAATTTGCATAATAGGCGAGGTTCATGCGGCGTTCCTTCGTCGATCGTTCACAGTAAATAGTATTATAACAAAATTACATGGGATTATCAATAGATTCTTCGGAATTTGCCGCTTCCTTCGGTTTTTTCGGCGCCAGCAGCTCCTTGCTCAGCACCGTGCGCGACAGCGGCTTGTAGACGAACGCCGTGACCAGCACGGTCGCGCTGCCCTTGATCAGGTTGAACAGGGCGACCCAGCCCAAAAGCGGCGCCATCGCTTCGCGCGAAGCGGCATACGTCGGCACGCCGAAGAACAGCATGAAGTTCAGACTGCCGACAAAGTAGTTCATGGGGATCATTGCGGCGATCTGCACGAGAAGGAACAGCCCGAGCGCAAAATAGGCGCGTTTGCGCGTCTTTTTCGCCTGATACAGCAGCGCCGCGACAACCGTCGGAATGCCGGTGGAGACGATATTCATGATCAGGCCGATATAGTTCCAGTCGCCGGTGAACACGGCATTCAGTCCCGCCTTCACGACGGCGATCCCGAGGCCGAACCACGGACCGAGCGCAAACCCGCCGAGCAGCACCGGGATGTCGGAGAACTCAAACTTCATCCAATTGACCGCCGGAAAGATCGGGAACTTCGGCCAGATCGAGAGGATCACCGCAAGCGCGGTCAGCAGCGACGCCTGCACCATGCGGCGGATCGCGTCATGTGTTTTCATAGGGATTCCTTCCTTTTGTGTGATACGCAAATTGTAGCACAGCACGCGCAGTTATGTCAATAATTTTATATTTGATATATTTATATTATTATAGTTATATGCACAGAAAAAGGGGCGGCCGCCCGCCCCTTTGATCCGGATCGTTTACAGCAGTGCTTCGATCGCCTGCGCGATGTCCCTGACGGTGTTCGCGTCGAACGGATTGCGGAGGTTACCGATTCTGAGAAGGTCGAAATAGCCCACCGTGCCTCCCGCCTTGCACAGCGCAAGGTAGTCGTTCCACGCCTTTTCGCGGTTCTCCCGCGCGCGGAGGAAGAAGTCGAACGCGCCCATCTGCGCCAGCGCATAGTCGATGTAGTAGAACGGATACAGGAAGATGTGCTGCTTCTGCATCCAGAAACCGCCCTTTTCGAGAAACGCGTCGCCGTCGTAGTCACGCCACGGGAGGTAAACTGTTTCGAGCTCGTGCCAGACGGCATAGCGCTCGTCGCGCGTCATGTCAGGCTTTGCATAGACGCGGTGCTGGAACTCGTCGACCATCGTGAGGTACGGAATGGTCTCAAGCGCGGCGGACAGGTGCGCTTCGCGATAGCGCGGCGCGTCGTCGCCGAAGAATTTTTCCATCCACGGATAGGTGAAGTGCTCCATGGACATGGAGTGGACCTCACAGATCTCGATCGGCGCCTGCCACAGCTCGGAAAGTTTGATCGCGCGCGCTGCAACGTATGCCTGGAACGCGTGGCCGGCCTCATGGGTCAGCACGTCGACGTCGGCGGAGGTGCCGTTGAAGTTCGAGAAGATGAACGGTGCCTTGAGGCTAAGGAGGTCGGTGCAGTAGCCGCCCATATGCTTGCCGGGACGCGAGGTCAGGTCGAACAGCTGATGCTCAACCATGAAGTCGAAGAATTCGCCGGTCTCCGGGCTCAGCTCGCGGTACATTTCCTGCGCGGCCTTGACCATTTCCTCCTCGGTTCCGTGCGGCGTCGGATTGCCCTCCGGATAGCAGAAGGACTCGTCGTAGTAGTGGAGCTTTTCGACGCCGATGCGCTTTGCCTGCCGCTCATGGATGCGGGCAACGGCGGGCACGACGTACTTTTTGACGCCCTCGCGGAAACGCTCGACGTCGTCCTTGCCGTAGTCATAGCGTCCGCGGGACAGGTACGCGAACGGGATGTAGTTCTCGTAGCCGATCAGCTTTGCCATATCGGTGCGGACCTTCACCATCTTGTCGTAGATGTCGTCGAGCTCGTCTGCAATGCCCGCGTACATCTCGGCCCACTTGCGGAACGCGCCTTCGCGGATCTTGCGGTCCGGGTCCTGCATGAACTTCAGAAGGCCGTAGAAATTGCAGGTCTCGCCCATGTACTCGGTCGTGCAGCCCGCCGTGATCTTCGCATACTTGCTCTTCAGCATCTGCTCTTCGGTCATGCCGGGGATCAGCCGCTCGTCGGCGAGCTTGACCTGCGCATCGGCCTGCGTAAAGACGATCTTGCCGATCGCCGCCTCCAGCTCCTTCCGGAACGGATGGTTGACCATAACATTGAGCTGGCGTACGCTCAGCACCATCGTCTTCGAAAGGTTCTGGTCGTAATAGGTCTGCTCCGCGTCGTAGAATTCGTCCTTTGTGTTGACGTCGTGGCGGATGTGCGAGATCGTGAACTGCGTCGCGACCTTCTGCATCGCCTCGTCCATCGCATAGTACGTCGCGATCGCTTCCTCCGCGGTTGCCGCATGCTCAAACGCGTCGATCCGCTTCAGGCCCTCCGCAATAAATGCGTCGACGTCCACGCGCTCATAGGGTAGTTCCGAGAATTTCCACATAGCTTTGTCCTCCTGTTGGTTTCAATTCAGTATAGCATACCGCACCGCCTTTGCGCAACAAAAAAGAGACCGCAATGTGCGATCTCTTTCTTTGGGTTGTGCTCAGAACTTCAGCGAGTTGAACTTGACGCCGGGGCCCATCGTGGAGGAAACCACGACGCTCTTCAGGTAGGTGCCCTTTGCCGCTGCCGGCTTCGCCTTGATGATGGCGTCCATCAGGGTGTTCAGGTTCTCTTCGAGCTTGTCGACGCCGAAGGACTTCTTGCCGATCGGGCAGTGGATGATGTTGGTCTTGTCGACGCGGTACTCAACCTTACCGGCTTTGATGTCGTGGACCGCCTTGGCGACGTCCATGGTGACGGTGCCGCTCTTGGGGTTCGGCATCAAGCCCTTCGGGCCGAGGACACGACCGATGCGGCCGACGACGCCCATCATATCCGGGGTCGCGACGCAGACATCGAATCCGAACCAGTTCTCGGACTGGATCTTCTTGACCATATCTTCATCGCCGACGAAGTCTGCGCCTGCCTCCTGCGCTTCGCGTGCCTTGTCGGCCTTAGCGAACACGAGGACGCGGACGGTCTTGCCCGTGCCGTGCGGCAGAACGATCGCGCCGCGGACCTGCTGGTCTGCATGGCGGGAGTCAACGCCCAGACGGACGGAGACTTCGATCGTTTCGTCAAACTTGCACTTCGCGGTTTCGAGCACCGCTTCGAGGCCCTCGCGGACATCGTACTGCTTGGTGCTGTCGATCAGCTTCTTGCTTTCGATATAATTCTTACCGTGCTTCATCGTTCGTTCCTCCTCAGTCCACAACGACAACACCCATCGAGCGGGCGGTGCCTGCGACCATGCTCATGGCCGCTTCGACGGAAGCCGCATTCAGGTCGGGCATCTTGAGCTCCGCGATCTCGCGGACCTGCGCCTTGGTGATCTTGGCAACCTTGTTCTTGTTGGGAACGCCGGACGCCGACTCGATGCCGCAGGCCTTCTTGATGAGGACCGCCGCCGGAGGCGTCTTGGTAATGAACGAGAAGCTGTGATCCGCATAAACCGTGATCACGACGGGGATAATGAGACCCGCCTGCTGCTTCG
Source organism: Clostridiales bacterium (assembly GCA_918244965.1). GTDB lineage: Bacteria > Bacillota > Clostridia > Christensenellales > CAG-138 > UBA3792. The sequence continues at coordinate 7,869 of CAKJYC010000026.1, forward strand.
TGCGCTCGTTGAACTCTTTGCAGAAGCCCATGATGTTCACGCCGTGCTGGCCCAGTGCGGGACCGACAGGCGGCGCGGGCGTTGCCTTCGCGGCCGGGATCTGCAGCTTCACATAACCTGTGATTTTCTTTGCCATTGCTGTTTCTCCTATACTGTAGTTTGATATAGTTGTGGTGCGGGGTGCCTCCCCTCCCACAAAACGCTTCGCTTCGGTCTGCCGAAAACGCAGTTCTCAACGGCGCCGACGCGACTCGTTTTTTCAGATTTTCTGCACCTGGATGAAATCCAGCTCGACGGGCGTCTCTCTGCCGAACATGGAGACGGAAAGCTTGACCTTCTGGCGCTCCGGGTCGATCTTGTCGACGCGGCCGAGGAAGTTTTCGAGCGGGCCGGATACGACGCGCACCGTCTCGCCGACCTCGATGTTGAGGACGATCGGGATGCGCTCCACGCCCATCGCCACGACCTCTTCATCCTTCAGCGGGACCGGCTTGCTTCCCGGACCGACAAAGCCCGTGACGCCGCGCGTGTTGCGGATGACGTACCATGCGCGCGGGTTCATCACCAACTCGCGCGATACGCCGCCGCCGCGCTCTTCGGGCCGTTCCTTCTCAACGACGTCCACGACCATCTTGACCATGACGTAGCCGGGATAGACCTTGCGGGTAACAGATTTGCGCTTTCCGTTCGGCAGGATTTCGATGGTTTCTTCCGTCGGATACATGACCTCAAGGATAATATCCGAAAGACCGGCATTGTCGACGGCCTTGATGAGGTCCTCCTTGACCTTGTTCTCATACCCAGAATAGGTATGGACCACGTACCATTTCGTTTCCTGACTCATGGGCGTTAACCGTTATTCTCCGTCCCGTTCTCGCCTGCAGGCGCGGTCTCGTCACCGGTCTGCTCCTCGGCAGGCTGTTCGGTCGCAGCCGTGCCCGATTCGGTCAGCAGCGCCTTCACCGGCGTGTAGAAGATCAGGTCGAGCACATAGATGAGCACTGCGAATGCAAGAACGAACACCAGAACGACCGCAGTCGCCTTGACGAGCTCCTTCACGGAAAGCCAGGTGAGCTTCTTGACCTCGCCGGTCATCTCCTTGATGTAGACCTGCCAGCGCCACTTCATTGCCAGGAACGCCAGCACGATGATCGCAAGCGCGACCAGCGCAAAGATCAGCGCGAAGAGATGGGCCCCGATGTTGACCGCGAAGAAGATCAGCGGGAACAGCGTAAAGATGATCGCCGCAATGCAGGTGGCCTGGAACACGCGGTAGTTGCCCTTCACAAGGTGCACAACCGCGCCGATGATGAGCAGAACGCCCGACGCGAGCAGCATGACGCGTGCAACGCCCATGCCGCCGAAGTTCGTATCGGTCGTCTGTGCGGCCGTCGCTGCCGTTTCGGCAGCCGCTTCGGTCGCTTCGGTCGCTTCGGTCGCTTCCGCTGCCGCGGGCGCCTTGTCGAACAGTGTCAGGAGCTTGGAGCCGGACACCATGTCAAACACGGTGAGCGCCACGGCGACAACGCCGACAACGAGCAGCAGAATCGTGAAAAGGCGCAGCGCCTTCGCCGCATTCTGAGCTTTCATTTCCTGTACGTTAGCCATGGTTTTCTCCCGTTACTTGGACTCTCTGTGAAGCGTGTGCTTCCGGCAGAAGCGGCAGTACTTGTTGAACTCAAGACGATCGGGATCGTTCTTTTTATTCTTGAAGGTATTGTAATTTCTCTGCTTGCATTCGGTGCAGGCCAGGGTGATCTTCACGCGCATTGTATGCTCCTCCTAAAAAATATCCATCAAAAACGAGCCCCCAACGGGGGCACCTCGAATACGTTATCACAACAGTCGCATTTTGTCAACGAAAAACTTTGATTTCCCAAAAAGTTTTTTGGAAAAAAGGGCCGTTCGGCGCTTGCATTGGTGCAAAACCTTCGCAGGGCGCCTGCTGCAGGCGCAGCGCACGGTCCGAAGCGACGCGGCGCCGCTGTCCGGATCCGGGATCGGCCGTGAAAGAACAGCGGAGCCCGTACATTTTGTACAGGCTCCGCGCAATGTGCAGTCAAATGCAAGCCGATCGTTCCGTCAGGTCATGGATACGAACACAAGAACCAGCACGATCGCGATGACCAAGAATCCCGCTCCGACAATGACCAGGAACCATTGTCGCTTCCGTTTCTTGTCGGCGGCCTTTTTGTAGTCGTAGTACGTTTTCGTCGTCTTATCGTCGTTGCGATAATTCCGGAAAACGCGTGCCATCGAGTGGAAGCTGTAGCCCAGTCCGTCAAACGCGCCGGCTTTGTTGAGCACTGTCAGAAACCCCACGCAAACCAGCAGTATCCCGACCAGTGTGAACCCGTCGCTGACGATTCGTACAACCTCTCTCGGCTCCGTTGCCCGAAATGCGCCTTTCAGCCCGCAGATCAAAACGACAAGGCCTGCTCCCACAACAACCGTTACGAGATACTTGATCCAGGATCTCTTACCGCTGTTTTCTTCTCGCATTTGCGTCCAGCTCTTCTACTTCCTTGAGATACTTTTCGTACTCTGCCGTGTTGCAGAGGACGTAATGCTTCGGAAGGATCTCCTTGAACGTCGGGCCTTCCTCCGAATAGTCGTGAGAAAGGGACGGGACGTAGGTGATACGCTTACGCCGTTTCTCGTAATTCGGGTCCGGCAGAGGAATTGCCGACAGCAGCGACTTGGTGTACGGATGCAGCGGATGCGCGAACAGCTCATCGGAATCCGCAAGCTCGACCATCTTGCCGTAGTACATAACGCCGATACGATCGGAGAAGTACTTGACAACGGAAAGGTCGTGCGCGATGAACATGATCGTCAGGCCCATCTCGTCGCGCAGGTCGTTCATCAGGTTGATGACCTGCGCCTGAATGGAAACGTCAAGTGCGCTGATCGGTTCGTCCGCAATGATCAGGTCCGGCTGCAGAACGATTGCACGCGCAATGCCGATACGCTGTCTCTGACCGCCGGAGAATTCGTGCGGATACCGCTCTGCATGCTCCGGAACGAGGCCGACCTTTTCGAGAACGCCCGCGACGCGATCTTCGATGAATTTCTTGTCGCGGATACCGCGGATCTTCAAGCCCTCGGCAATGATCTCGCGAACCGTCATGCGGGGGTCGAGCGAGCCGACAGGATCCTGGAAGATCATCTGGATCTTGGTCATCAAATCCTTATGGACGACCTTATCCGTCTTCAGTTCTTCCATCTTCTTCGTATCGCCGGCCGCTTTCGCTTCAGCAAACTGCTTCTTCCAGCGCTTCAAGGCGTCAACGCCCATGCCGATGCGCTTTCCGCGGAAGAACACGTCGCCGTCGGTAATCTCGTACAGACCGATAATCGAACGTCCGGTCGTCGTTTTGCCGCAGCCGGACTCACCGACGAGACCGAAGACTTCGCCCTTCCAGATATCAAAGCTGACGTCGTCGACCGCTTTGGTTCTCTTGAAATACTGCTTCAGGTGCTCTACGCGGAGAATGGGTTCCTTTTCGGGATCAAAGTTGGGCGTGTAGTTATCCACCCGCAGCATGGTATCGAGCTTGTTGTCCTTCTGCTCTCTGCCTGTCATCTTCTCACTCATTCGACTCACCTCCGCTCTCCTCGTTCAGCTTCTTCATACGCGCGATGCGATCCGTGACAATCTTCGGCGGCTCGACTTTCGGCGCGTTCGGATGAAGCAGCCACGTCGCAGCATAGTGCGAATCCGTGATCTTAAACATCGGAGGCTGCTCTTCAAGGTCGATCTGCATCGCGTACTTGTTGCGCTCTGCAAATGCGTCGCCCTTCGGCGGGTAGATCATGTTCGGCGGCGTACCGGGGATCGCGTCGAGCTTTTCCTTGGTGTCTAAGTCCGGCATGGACGACAGCAGCGCCCAGGTGTACGGATGACGCGGATCATAGAAGATCTCGTCCGCGCTGCCGCATTCGACGATCTTGCCTGCGTACATGACGGCGATCTTATCCGCCATGTTCGCAACAACGCCGAGGTCATGCGTAATGAAGATGATGGACAGCTGACGCTGTTCCTTCAGCTTGTTGATCAGTTCGAGGATCTGCGCCTGGATGGTAACGTCCAGTGCGGTGGTCGGCTCGTCGCAGATCAGGATGTCCGGGTTTGCCGCAAGCGCGATCGCGATAACGATACGCTGACGCATGCCGCCGGAGAACTCGAACGGGTACTGACGATAGCGCTGACGCGCGTTCGTGATACCGACTTCCTCCATCAGCTCGATCGCGCGGATCTGCGCTTTGCGCTTCGTGACCTTCAGGACGCGCTTGGAGGCTTCTCCGCACAGGTAATCGACCATCTCGTGGGACAGCTGATCGTAATTGAGCTGCTCCGCTGCGTCGATCTGGCTCTGGAAGGAGTCCCTTGCGCGGGTCATGCCGAGGCGGATGTTGTTCTGGTACAGATCAATATCCATCCTGTCCTTGAACATCCGGTTCTTCTTGCCCGGATGCTTCATCTTCTCGACCTTCAGCGCCTGTGCATAGGTCTTGACCGCCGAGTTGATGTTGGACTTGAATGTGTACGCGATGCTGTCCTTGTTGATCGCGAGCTTATCCAGCGCGTTTTCGATCTCGTTCGAGCACTTCTTGGACTGTTCCTTTGCAACCTTGATGTCGATCCGGTTTTCCTTCATCGCATCAAGGGCCTTGTTCAGGCTCTCCACGATGTTGCCCTTCTTGTCGAAGGACTTCTTGTTGGAGTTCTCAATGCCGGCAGCGATGTCTTTGGCGAAGCTGTTGAGGAACTTCTCGTTGAAGTACGCCTCCATCTTCTCATTCAGCGCATCGTTGTCGCCGTTGTAGGCGGGCATTGCGTTGTGGACGCGACAGAACGCCATTGCGTAGAAGTCCGGAGCGGTCGTTTCGAGCGCCTTCTTCAGCGGTACCAGCAGCTCCTTAAGGATCGCGTCAGTCTGATCATGCTTGCCCGTGGAAATGTATCCGGGGATCGCTTCTTTGAGCTTGGCGATGAGACCGGGCACTTCGCTCTTTTTCTCATCGATCAGATACTCGTTGTAGACGTTGGCTGCATCGCTCTTCATTCGCCGCATATCCTTGGCGACCTTCTTGGGTTCCTTATCGAGTACGTCGATCAGCGCGGCCTCGACATTCTTGACCATGGATTCAACACGCTCGCGCGAATAGTTGTAATCGCTTTCGAGCTTGCTGCCCAGCTTCGTCACGGAATTGAAGACCGAGAACTTGACGTCGACGTCCGTGACGCCCGCTTCCTTCATCTCCGCACTGAGCAGTCTGGTCTTGTTCTTGTAGATGCGGCCGGCTTCGCGCTGGTTCGCTTTGCCGTTCAGGATCATTGCTTCGGTCAGCTGCTTGCCGATACGAACGATCGGATTCAGGCTGGAAAGCGGATCCTGGAAGATCATGGAGATTCGATTGCCGCGGATCTTGTGGAAATCCTCTTCATTGATCTTCATGAGGTCCTGGCCGTCATAAATAATCTCGCCGCCCTCAGGGATCGCGTTCTTCGCGAGGATGCCCATGATGGCTCTCGCGGTAACGGATTTACCGGAACCGGACTCGCCGACGATCGCAAGCGTTTCGCCGCGTTCGAGGTCGAAAGAGATATCACGAACCGCCTTGACCGTACCGTTGTTGGTGCGGAAGGAAATAATGAGGTTTTTAACTTCGAGTTTCTTAGCCATTATTCGTCAGCTCCTCTCAGCGAAGGATTGAATGCATCGCGCAGACCGTTGCCGAACAGGTTGAATGCAATCATCATCAGCGCGATAACCGCCGCGGGGATCAGCAGAATATGCGGGAACTCGGAAAGGAACTCCTTGCCGTCCGCCATCATGGTGCCGAGAGAAACGGCGCCACGGCTGTTCAGGTTGACGATGCCGAGGTAAGAGAACGTGGACTCGCTCAAGATGACACTGGGGATCGCGAACACGGAGCTCGTGATGATGGTGCCGATCGCGTTCGGGAAGATGTGGCGGAACATCAGGCGAAGGTCTTTTGCGCCGAGCGTTCTTGCCGCAAGAATGTATTCCTGATTCTTGAAGCGGTAGAACTGCGTACGGACAACGGCTGCCGTTCCGATCCACCCTGTCACACAGAATGCCATCAGCAAGCCTCCGAGTACCGAGGCCTTGCCCGTGTTGACCAGGTGCAGCTGGAACAAGACGACGATGATGTACAGCGGCATGCGCCACAGAACGTCGACCACACGCTCAAGCAGCAGATCGACCCATCCGCCGTAGTAGCCCTCGATCGCGCCGAAGAACGCGCCGAAGATGAAGCAGACGAGTGCAACGCCGAACGAAAGGACGAACGATGTGCGAAGGCCGTATGCCATACGGGTCGCGATGTCGTAGCCGCCGCCGTCGGAACCGAACACGAAGGTCGGCTCGTGGCCGTTCTTGTACTGATAGTAGTTATAGTACAGAACGCGGATGCTGTACATCGAGCCCATCTCTTTGTAGTAGCGGATGTTGCCTTCCTTATCGCGCAGGAAGTTGTCCTGAACGCCATTTTCCATGGTCTGCTCAAGATCCATGCGCTTGCCCTTCTCATCGACGGGCCAGCCCTTCTTGGTCTTGTACCAGTAGTTCGCGTCCGAAGGATCCTCGCAGTACGGGTTGTCCTGATCGACCATCGGGTAGAGAACCTGAACTTCGTTCTCCTCCTGCCATGCCAGGATGCGCTCGTACTCCTCTTTGGGAACCTGCAGATACCGGAAGCCGATGATGTGGTACGTGCTGACGCGGGCATCACGCTTGGTGACCTCCTTGCCGGCTTCTTCCACAACACGCTCCTCTTCGAGTCTCAGGATCGGGCTGTAATAGGAACCGATGCCCTCCTCCCAGCTCTCGTGACCCTTCTTGACCATTTCCGGGTCTTCGGCGTTCATGCCGACCGCCACGAGGTTGACGAGGTACTTGTCGTTCAGACTCATCGTCTTTGCGCCGTCAAAGATCGCGGTTTTGCCGATGTACAGTCTCGGATTCATCTTCTTGTACGTCATATCGCTCGCTACGCCGAGCTTGTAGACGGAGAAGAACGGGACGATGATGGCATACAGAAGAATGATGGCAAGCACGATCGCCGCCGCAACGGACGCCTTGTTCTTGCGGAAGCGGATCCAAGCATCCTTGAAGTAGCCGATCGGCTTTGTCTTCAGGGCCTTGTCGTGCAGCTTTTCATTCTGCTGCACAAAACGGAATTTTTCCGCCGGAATGGAATTGTAAGTATTCTCTGCCATAGCTTATCTCTCTCCCATCTTGATACGCGGATCGAGGAATCCGTAACTGAGGTCGGTAAGAATACCGGAGAGCAGACCGATCAACGTATAGAACATTGCGGTACCAACGAACAAGTCGTAGTCAAACGTCTGCAATGCTTTCAGCGTCAGGTCGCCGACACCCGGAATCGCGAAGATTCTTTCCAGAACCATGGAACCGCCCATGACGGAAAGGAACGTACCGATAACGACGGGCAGGATCGGGACCATCGCGTTCTTCAGCGCATGGTGAATGACCGCCTTCGACTGCGTCAGACCTTTGGTCCTTGCAAGCAGCATGTACTCGCTCGTCAACGCTTCCGTGAGCTCTGCACGCACGGTACGCGCAAAGTACGCAATCTCATAGAATGCGCTCGCCATGATCGGAAGCATCAGCGAATAGATCATCTTCCAGGTAAACAGACCGCCGGCCTCCGCCTTTGAATACATGACCAGCGGGAACCACCCAAGTCTGAATGACAGGAAGTATTGTAGGAAGAACGCCAGAACGAATGACGGTACTGAAATGAACAAAACGATGATGACGGAAACGACATGGTCGATCCAGGTGTTCTTTTTCAGCGCCGCAAATATGCCCAGCGCAATTCCCAGCGGAAGGCCTACAAGAATGGAGAGCACGTTCACAAGGATCGTCGGCGGCATGCGCTCAAGAATAACCTCTGCGACCGGCTTCATATAAGAAACTTTCAGAGAAGTACCAATATCGAATTTGGTAAATAAATTACGAAGATAGATGCCGTACTGGACAAGAACAGGCTTATCCCAACCCAGAGCCTCGCGTCTTGCCTTTTCCGTCTCGGCCGCCTTGCCGAGCGGCACTTCCGCCTGCAGCGATTTGATCAGACAAAACGTAATCGTCATAATGATGAAGAACGTTATGACCAAAAAGAGCAAACGCTTTAAAACATACTTCAGTGTTCTCATAGGGCTATTTCCTTATCTGTGTTTATTCACAAGCCACCCCGCGGCTAATAGGATATTAAGTGCAGTCTCGAAGCCGGTAGCCCGGCTTCGAGACTGATACTCTTGTGATTCTGAGCCAACTATGAAGGATTACTTATAGTCGATCTCGCCGTTCTGAGAGGCAACGAATTCTGCCCACTCTTTGTCGTTGTAGTTGAACTTCATCAGACGGATTCCGCCGTAACCGTACATGATGTTGTAATCTTCGGTTGCGTACTGGATCTTCTTGGAGAACAGCGTGCATTCGCACTCGCAGCCGAACGGGATGCACTGATAGGAACCGAGGACCGCGGTCTCGATGTAGCTCAGGATATGAAGTCTCATATCCGCGAACTCGTCGCCGCCGAACTCGCCAGCAGGCTGGATGGACTTTGCCCAGTTCTGGATGGTGTCGGTTCTGTCTTCGCCGTTGATCGGGATGGTGATGGTCTCAGCCGTCGGATCCCAACCGCAGGACTCGTGGATCTTGGTCGTGCCGCCCATGTAGTCCGGCTCGCAGTAGACGCGGATCGTGGAGAACGGATAGAATGCCGCACCGCCCCATGCACCGCGGATCATTTCGATCTTGCCGAGCGCGACGTCTTCATAACGGCTGGAGATGTTGCCGAGGAACTCGAAGTCGATCTTGCCTTCGAAGCCCGTGCCCTTCGTTGCTTCCGCAACGTAGTCGTTCAGGTATTCCTGCTGACGGGAGTCTTCTGCCGCAATCGCGGAAGCCTTCGCTTCGCAGCGGATGTGGATCTTCTGACCGTCGGTGTAGTTGCCGTCCGCAATCGCCTGCTCATAGACCTTCTGGAACAGAGCTCTTGCCTGCTCGACGTCGTAGCCGTTGATGGAAGCATACGCCTCAACATCGTCCGCAAACGGCGTGCCGGGGCCGTATTCTACGCCATAGAGACGGAGAACCGCTTCACGGCCTTCCTTGGTGTTACGATACTGGGACTCGGTGTTGTTCTCGATGTCATAGTAGTACAGGCTGTTGAGCAGATAGTACGCGGGCTTGTAGCCGGTGGTGCAGTCTGCGCAGAACTGTGCACGGTTGATGGACAGGGAGATTGCCTTGCGGAAGTCGTCATAGACCAGGACCTTCTTGTTGGAGCCATCGTTTGCTTCCTCTTCGAGAGCCTTCAGCTTATCGAGGTCGGATGCGAAGATGTAACGGAAGGTGTAGGTCTGGTCGGTCTTCAGCAGGTACTCAGACATCTTGTAGTTGACAAGGTCATCAGCGGTGAGCGCGATCTCATCGAGGTCACCCTTGATGAACGCCATCAAAGCGGTCGCATGCTCAGGGATGATGTCATAGATGACCTTGGTCGGCTGATACTGGCCTTCGTGCTTGCCGTCGGTCCAGCCGTACCAGTTCGGGTTGCGCGCGAGGACGAACTGCTTGTCAGCCTCGAAGCTCTCCAGCATGTACGGGCCTGCGGACATGTAGGTTTCCGCGGAGGTACCGTAGTTGGTGGCAACCAGGTTTTCCTTGGTCTCTTTGCCTGCCTCGTAGAGCGGCTCATAGACGATCCAGTTGCTGGTCATCATGGACTTCATGTAGAACGCAGAAACCGGGGTCTCGTTGACATAGTAGAGGGTGTAATCGTCGCCCTTGATGAGGCCGACGTCTTCCCACGGCGTCGCAGCGAACTCGCCGACGACCGCGAAGCACCATTCTTTCCAAGCTTCGGGTTTGTCATCGCCGAAGGTCTGGGACATGGTGGTAAGGTCAGCAATGACCTCTTCGGTTACCGGGACATACTCCGCTTCCGGATACTTTGCATACAGGTCGTTGCCCTCTGCATCGCAGAAGTAGGGCTGATAGCCTGCATTGTCATGATAATCCTTCGCGGGGCCGCCGAAGAACACGCAGGACTCGCTGAGGTTCAGATAGTACTGATCTGCTTCGTTCTCGTTTGCGGGACCGTACTTCGGCTGACCGGCCTTATCGTTGTTGTAGTAGAGCTTCGCGTTCTTGATCGCGGTGTCGCCCTCGAAGTAGCTGTTCGCACGATAGTTCTTCATCGCCGGATCCAGCATCTGCTGCATGGAGTAGATGTAGGTATCCGCGGTGATCGGCGTGCCGTCTGCCCACTTCGCATCCGGGTTCAGGGAGATCTTGTAGATCAGCTTCTCGGTCGGGAGATTGCCGTCTGCATCGGGCGTGAGCCACTTCTCACGATCCGGATAGGTCGCCGTAACGTCCTCAAGATCTGTCGCGCCTTCAAACACCCATTCAAAGTTGACGCCGTCTTCTGCAATGGTGATGTCGCACAGAGGCATCTCGATGAAGCTCATCAGGGTGCTCTCATTGCTCATCTCCCAGGCATGCGGGTTCCAGTTAATGGGGCTGGCTGCCATCGAGAGGTGATACGTAAAGGTCTCTTCCTCTGCGGGCTCCTCCGTCGCCTGCGGTTCCGGTTTGTCGCCTTCCGGAGCCTTCGTCTCGACGGGTGCCGTTGTTGCTTCGCCGGTGGGCTTATCTTCGGCGGGCTTCTCGGTCTTACCGCAAGCAACCACTGCGAGCACCATCAGCAGAACCAACAGACCAGCAAGGATCTTTTTCATGTTTTGCATTGATTGTTCCTCCTAATGAATTTGTGCATATGGAAACACGCTTAGATTATACGTCATCAATCGAAAGTTGTCAATCTATTGTAAGAAATTCACAACTTTCTGTTTTCCGACGCATATCTGCGTGGGTTTCCCGAATCCGGATTTGCGAACGCTTTTACCGTTCGCGCCGGACAAGGCGCCTTCCGCATCCGTCCGCAAAGCGGCGTCCGCATCCGATCCTGCCTGTCCGGGTCCCGTTCGTCCCTCTTCTATATTCATTCATATTTTACAGCAATACGGCGTTCATTTCAACTGCTTTTTGGTTTTTTTGCCGTCCGATTTGGTTCAGTAGGCTGTTTTTGCGAAAAGTCGGTGCATTTTCGGGACAGAAAAGGAGGGAAATGTCTGTTTATGACAGAATTCCCCTCCCGATTCGTCGGTATATAATGAATAATGTTGATACCGTATGCGGATGATTATACGGCTTTTCGTTTGAAAGCAGGTGATCTCAGCGAATTCTGGCCATTGCGTAGTTCTGATAGTCCGGATCGTCGGTCACCTCGCGGATCACGCGGAACGGCTCCGGGACCGTAATTTCGGCGTCCGGATCGTTCAGCTCGACCTGCAGCATCGCGCGGTCGGTCCACGACGGGAAGAAATCGACCTCGTACGCGTGCGCGTCGTCTACGAGGCAGTAGCGCGTCTTGCGGATCGGCATGCACATCGGATCGGCCTCCATCATCAGCTGCTGGTAGTCGTCGAGCGACAGCCGCTTCTCGGTCTCGATCCTTCGCCCGTCGGTGCCGGTGCAGTGGGTCGTCATATAATATATGTAGCTTCCGTCGCTGCCGCGCATGCAGATGCGGCGCTTTTCGCCCTGCACGTCGGTAAGGTATGTCTGGATAATCTCGACGCGGCGGCACGCGGGATGCGCTTCGAGCCACGCGCGGTCCGGCATCTCCACAAGGAACCGCCTCGCATGCTCAAACGGCGCGGGCTTGCCGAGTGCCGTCATGACCTCGCGCAGCAGCTTCACCAGCTTGCCGTTGAAATCAGTCGAGTTGTCGATGATGCGCAGATGCGGATGCCCCGCCCACGCGGCCAGCGTCTTTGCGTCGAGCTCGATCGCCTCCTCCAGCGTTTCCACGCGCGCGGTGTTGTTGTCGGTCGTGTAGAACGCCTCCGCGCCCTTTGCGGCGGTCACCATGTGGAACACGGCGTCGTACTTGTCGCGGAAGGCGACCTCGTTCTGGCCGAGCTCCTTCAGGATCGCGGCGAACTCCTCCGGCTCCATGTAGGGCTTGTCGTCCATGGAGCCCCGGTCGTGGACGATGACCACGTTGTCGTTGGCCAA
>CAKJYC010000027.1 GCA_918244965.1 Clostridiales bacterium
GGTCGCCGTGCCGTCGTTGAGTCCGATCGCGCTGACGCCCGTCAGCACCTCGGAATCGTAATAGCAGGACTTCGCTGCGCCACTGTTCGCTCCGATCACGCCGCCTGTTTTGCCGCTCGACACCGTCGCCGCGCTGTAGCAGTACCGGACGACGCCCTCATTGCTTCCGACGATACCGCCCACATAGTTTCCGCTGCCGGTCACCGAACCGGTCACACAGCAGTTCTGTACGACGCCGCAGTTGCTTCCGACAATACCGCCCGCGTAGAAAGAGCCTTGTGTGTTCACATCTTTAAGCGCAAGGTTTTTCACCGTGCCGCCTTCTTCAATGCCACTGAACATTCCGACGTACGCATCATTTCGTGATATGCGCAGTCCCGTGATCGTGTATCCGCAGCCGTCAAAGATGCCGGAATACCATTCGATCGGCGTCCAGTTCTCGTCCGCCGCGACGATATCCGCCGTCAGCTTTGCGTTTCTGCCTCTGTTCCCGCCGTTGACGAGCGCGGCGAACGCTTTGAGTTCTTCATAGCTGCCGATCAGATACACATCGCCCGGCTCCTGCGCGTCCTCGTACGTCGCCGTCAGCGTGACGTCCCTTGCCGGCATGTTAAACCGCGCGATTTCCGTCGCAGCGCTGCCGCTGATGAAGGTCAGCCCGTCCGCGCCGGTCCATTCCTTGAACTGCTTTCCCGCCGGCGCTTCGTCCGCTGTAATACGGACATAATCGTTCACTCGGTAGCTGCCGCCGCCCGCGCCGTTGTTCACCGTGAGGGTATACGTCCGCATGTCCGTGAAATACACCTCGACCGTGACGTCCGAAGCAGGCATCGTGAAGCTGGCTTCCGTATTAAACGTATCGAGGATCAGATTCCTGTTCACATCCATGACGATCAACCATTCGAGCCGGAACCCGTACGCAGGCAAGACCGTCACCGTGACCGTTTCGCCCTCCATGGCTATCGTCGGATCCACGACGACCGTGCCGCCCTCCGAAGGATAGACTTCTTCCACCGTGACGGTATAAAGCTGCTCGTACGTCGCCGTCAGCGTAACGTCCGTTTCCGACATGGCGAACGCCGAGCCAATCGGCAGCAGCGAGACTGTCAGGATGCACGCAAGCAGCAGCGCAAGAAATTTCCGTTTCATAAGCACCTCCGGAAATCAGAATGAAAAAAAGCATGTCCTGTCCGTAAAGACAGGGTGTGCCGAATGGATCGAAAACACAGGCAGATTGATTCTGACCGTCTGTCTGATGATACGCCGATTTCTCATTTTCTCAAGTCCTTTCGGCAAATCATGATCACATATTTCAACAAATATATAATAACAAAAAACCGTGCCGGAATCAAGAGATTGCGGCACATTTTCGATACGGGTTTCCGCGCACCGGCACGGAACACAGAAGAACCGTTCCTCTGTGTCAGGATGTCCAAAAACAGGACCGCCGAAGCGGTCCCGTCGAGGTTGATTGAATGGGGTTATTTCGCGGCCATTGCGTATTGGTACAGCGCGCAGATCGCATTTTCGGCCGCCGCGTTGCCGTCGTAGGCGGTCAGGAACGGTGCGACGTAGGACAGCGCGGAAAGCGTGACCGTCTGCGACTGTTCTCCGTTTTCCGTGTTCTCCGTCACGGTCACCGTGAAGTTCTTGCAAAGCCAGGCTGCCTTGACGCCCTTGATCTCGACCATGATGCGATTGCCGGCCTGTGTCTTTGTCATTTGCGTCGCCGCATTCCAATCCACGCCCGCCTCCGGCGAAACGGTGATCTGCACGTCGGCAAGATTCAGCTTCGTGCTGTCCGCATGCGCAAGGAACACGCGGATCGCGGTCTCGCTGTCCAGCACCAGCGACATGGACGGCGACTTGAATGCCGTAGAACCCTCGACCGTCTTGCCGTATGCCCCTGCCGCTTCTTTGATCGCGGCCACACCATAGGCGTCCGTATAGAACTTGGTCATCTCGGCGTAATCGGTGCCGATCGTGAAGTTGTTGGCCCAAGCGAGGAACGGCTGCACATAGTGGCCGTAGTCCGCGAGCGCATGCACCAGCGCGTTCGTTTTATTCCGCTGCGTCTCATCGTCGATGCCCGTCGTGCCGTTCTGGACTGCGGCGTCCCACGCCTCGATATACTCCTTCACGGAATAGGTCTTTTCGATCGTCCGGTCCTCGCCGTCCAGCTTGAAGTGGAACGTCGCGGTGATCGTTTCGGCCATCTGCAGCGCGTTGACCCTGCAGAGGAACGTCGCGGTTTCGCTTGGGTCGGTGTCGTCATAGTCGATGTGCGTCGTCTCAAGCGTGTCGGCGCCTCTGCCGGTGATCGCGAACTCCATATAGCTGTCGGCATAGCTGACGCGCTCGTTGTACGTCTTGGGCAGCTGCAGCTTGAACCGGACGCCGATCAGCTCGTTGAGTACCAGCGACTGCTTCTCAAACGACGGGGACTTCCAACACCGGAACACATAGAGCGTGCGCGCATACCAGTCGTCGCCGCCCAGTCCGTCCGGACGGAAGCAGATCGTGTAGGTCCCGGCCGTGGTGATAACGTGGTTGTTGTATTCGTTGTTCTGCCCGTAATTGTCGGCCGCATCGGGGTACCAGCCGGTGATTGCGCCGTTTGCGACGCGCACGACCTTGAACTGATCGTTCGGCTGCAGCGTCGTCGTCAGCAGATACTCGCTGTTGTTTTCCGGGTTCACGGCGAATTTCTGCGCCGGGTCGATATCGTCCGCCGTCCAGCCGTTCTGCCCGATCAAGTAGTATCCGTCCGTGAGCGCAACCTCCCACACCGCCGTCACGGTGGTATCCGCCGTGACGGTGATCGTATCGCCCGGCTGCTTGTTCACAGCCTCGGCGTCGCCGATCTTCACCGACCATTCCTTGAAGATCTTGCCCTCCGGCGCAGTGAAGGTACAGTCGGGCAGGGTGTAGGTTGCGCCGCCGGTCACGGTCTCCGCTGCTATCGTGCCGGTGCCGCCGTTTGCGTCGAAGGTGACGGTGTATGTATTTACACTTATAACGAAATAACCGTCCGTAGGCTTCACAATCGTAGTGTCGGTTACATCGGTCAATTCGCCGCTGTTATTCAGAATAAATGTTCTTCCGAAATCCTGTTCGGCTTCTGTCCATGTCTTTTCTGTGTATGTACCCGTAAGCGTCCAGTCGCCGGATACGGCGGTCTTATCACCGCCGTTGTTGCCCGCGGTGAAGATGTAGAAGCCGTCGTAAAGATAGAAGACCAAATACTCCGTGTCCTCGCCGGGGACGTACAGGTACGGTGTGTTGGCCGTCATGCTGGTCACTTCGTTGGCGCTCTCCATGACGGGAGCCCAGCGGGTCACGCCCGCAAAGGAATAGAAATGACCGGACGGGTGCTGGCTGGAGTTGGCCAGCGTGATGTTGTCCTTCGTGAAGTTGAACGGCAGCATCACGATCACGGGCTTGTCCTTGGTGAACGAGCGGTTGTAGCGTAGGACATCCGTCCACAGTGGCGACGTGATGTCGGGGATGCCGAGGGGCGCGTCGTCGTATTCGATGTTGTAACCCTTCACCCCGCTGTAGTCGTAATACTCCACCAGGTCGCCGTATATGGGCGTGTAATACTTGCCGTTGAAGACCATGGTGTGGCCGTAGGTCTGCATGAAGCGGTGGTCGGTGGGGTCGCCGAAGTGGGCGAAGTTGTCGGGGGCATCGGTCGATTCCACAGCGGGCGAGCCTTGCTTCAGGAAGTGCGTGGCGACGAAGAAGCAGTTTTTCAGCGTGCCGTAGCCTTGATTGTTGGTGCGGTGGAAGAAGGTGCTGTTCTTGTTGTTGTCATGTCCCCACAGCAGTTCATGCTTGCCGCCGTTGTTGTCGTACTGGCCTTCGATGAAGAGGCAGTCGGTGAGGTCAACATGCCCGTACTCCGACAGGCAGCCGACGAAGCCGCCGCAGCCGTAGGTCGAGCCGGAATAGTTCGGGTTGTAGATGAGTCCGTCATAGACCGTGCCCGTGATGCGGCAATACTCGTCGTAGTTCGTGTAGTGTACATAGCCCACGATGCCGCCGATACCGACGTTCGAGCTGAGGGTGTTGCTGTCGAAGGTGGTGCTGATCTGGGTGCTCACGTGGCAGTCGCGGATGGTGAGGTTGCCTTCGGCGCTGCCCACCAGACCGCCCAAGTAGGAATTGGTGCCGCCCTCAATGAGTCCCGTCACGTGGAGGTTGCAGATGGTGGCACCGTCGGTGTTCTGGAAGGGGGCGGTGTACATTCCAACCTCAGTGGGGTTGAAGGTCAGCGTCTTACCCTTGCCGTCGAACGTTCCCTTGAACGGGTATCTTCCATTGCCCGCCATCGTCGTCACAGTGATGTTGGCGGCGAGTTCTACGGTCTTGCCGATGAAGCCGTCGAGGTTGGCATCATACCGCATGCGCTGGCAGAAGTAATCCCAGCCATCGGCATTTTTGATTATATAGGTGTTGCCATCCTGCGTAAAGTTGGAATTCGCCGGGAAATTAAACGTAGCACCTATGGTGACGTCCTCATTGGGCATGGCGAACGTGTAGGTGTTGTCGCCGTTGTCGGTGATGCCGCTGCTGATGCTCAGGCTTGTGGTGTCGCCCGTCACAGTCAGCGTTGCCACGCTCTCGCCCATCTTCGGCGTGAAGGTGACGGTGATGCTTTCGCCCTCCAAGGCTCCCGTCTTGTTGACGCTTAACTGCTGCGGGTTGTTGTTGGTAATATAGTGTCCCTCAATGACGCTGAAGTTCGCGGTCAGCACATAGTCCGTGCTGTTGATTCTGACGGTGGCGCGGGCAGTGTAGTTGCCTGGGGTGGCGGGTGCGGACGTTGACCAATTGGACGTGCCTTGCGGGGCGTACTCGACGATGCACGTGGCTCCGAGCCCCGTGTCCTCGTTGAAGTCGCCAACCGACGGGGTAATCGATGCGTTGACGGGATTCATATAACTTGCCATGCCGTCGGCGGCGTTGAGCGTCAGCGTGTACTGATGGCCGGCACCGCCGTACAAGGTGTTGTGGTCGGCATCGTCGCTGGTGCAGATGGCGGTGAGCACCTTGCCGTTGGCGGTGATTGACGATGTCGTGAACGTATGCCCGAGGTCAGCCTTCTGCTCCTTCACCAAGGTCACCTTGATGCTGCCATTATTCATAAAGTCAAAGCGCTGATTGGATACATTTCCTGATGCAGTCTTGACGAAAGTGAACCTCAGATAATTGCTGGTGTTTACGTCTATTTCGCCCGTGAAGGTGACGCTACTGCCAGATGTGTCATCCGTTGACGCAAAGTAATCACTGTTCCCGTTTTTCAGATTCGCTGTGCCGTTGCTTACGGAAAGACTCATGCCGGAGGGACTGAAGTTTATGTTATTGATCTCGACCTTAGTCACCTTGCCTGTGAGATACGGGAAGGTTACTTGAAGCTGGTTTTCAATGGCTTTGTGGAATAAGTAGTTCCCGGCACTTCCCCATAGATTCCAACCAGGAGTGCCAGTCCATGTATAGCGCATCGTATTGCCGTTACTGACAAAGTCGGCAGAGTTTCCAGATATAGTGTATTGCATACTGCTTTGGTCAGACATGTTCCACGTCAATTCCACCTTGGGCGTTGCCTCCTTGAACTGCAGCTCGCCAAGCTGGACGTGGTTGCTTTGTCTTGTAGCTTCGAAGCGGAAATACTTGTAGGCATTCTCGTTTTCTACGATGCTGAATTCCTTCGATTGCGTGTTTCCTGTCGGCAGTTGGTTAGAGCCGCTGTTTTCAGCAGTGGCAATCGTCGTCCATGCGTCGGTCTTGTTCAGCTTCGCCTTGATGGTCCACGATGCCGGATTGCGGTTGGAATTATTATTCGTATCAAAGGCCGTCCAGAGGACATACTGCTTGGGAACGAAGGCTTGCGAGTAGTGGAACTCCACCCAGGGGTCTGCGTTGCTCAGGTAGTACTTCGTGCTCGTGTTGCCGTCCACCAATTTGTCATAGTCATACTCTGCTCCGCAGTTCGTCGCCTGTCCGCCATCGACGGTAGGCACCTCGGAGATCAGATCGTAAACCGCTTGTTCGCCGCTCTCTGCCCTTGCTTCCAGCGTAAAAAGTTTCACCGGCAGCAGCAGCGCGACCATGCAGATGGTCAGCAAAATGGATAACAACTTGTTTTTCATCTTCATTTCCTTTCTCTTTCATAAGAATTGTTCCGTTCTGTCAGCAACAAAAAGCACACCTTGCCGGAGGCGGCGAAGCCCTCGACACGGTGTGTCTGCGGTTACGGGTATGGAAAACAAGCAGACTTATTCTATCTATCTGTCTGTCTGTCTGTCTGTCTGTCTGTCTGTCTGTCTGTCTGTCTGATGATACGCCTTATGCTCATTTTGTCAAGCCCTTTTTGCAACTCATTTTGGCATAATTTAACGTATGAATTATAACAGAAACAGACTCCGGAATCAAGAGCTTGCGGCACATATTCGACGACAGAAAAACGGAGCCCCGGTCGGGGCTCCGCTTTGTCAGTTGTTTGCTCAGTTGTTGGCTTCCGCCTCGAAGGCGTGGATCAGGCCGACGACATAGCGCAGGATCGCGACTGCGTCCGCCGCATTCGGTTTGCCGTCGAAGTCCGGCGCAACGTCCGCGTTGAGCGCGCCTATCGGCGTCAGGGTGCTGAGACCCACGAGAGCGCGGAGCACGAGCGCCGCATCCGCCGAGGTGATGATGCCGTCGCCGTTGGCGTCGCCGTAGACCGGAACGACCTGAACGATGTCCGCACGGTTGCGCGTACGGATACGCGGGCCGATCTGGTCGGAGTTCTCGTAGCTGTTCTGGCCGATGGATGCGATGCCGCATGCGGTCAGGAACACGCCCTCCTTGACCCACGAGAGGTCATGGTAGCCGTCCTCGCCGAGCTCGCATTCGTCGTCGCAGTTGATGTAGCCGTCGAGGAAGATCACGACCTCGCCGGACCCGTCGTCCACATGGATCGCGCCCATGACGCCGTTCGCGTCATATTCGACCTTGGTGACGGTGCCCATGAAGCCGACCAGGTTGCCGACCTTCTCCGGGCTCGCCGCGACTGCGGTGGTCACGAATTCGGGCACGACGTATGCTTCGGCATTCTCCGCGCAGATCTCGTCGATGACGAGGTTCAGGTTGCCGTCGTCGATCACATAGGTCTCGATCGTCTGCATGTTCGCCATCGTGATCTCCACGTCGAGCAGTCTCGCACGGGTCGCATAGCCCTTCGTGACCACGCCGTCCGCCGTGTATTCGACGTCGCGCAGCGTGACATCCTGGATATCTCCGCCGTAGTCGTTGCCGCAGTTCAGCTCGATCTCGCCCATGTACTCGCTCGTCATACCGGTGATGCGCAGCTTCTGGCCGATCTCATAACGGCCCGCGACCGGGAACACGTTGATGCCGCGTCCGGAATCGTCCTGGATGTAGATACAGTCGAAGAACGCGGTATCCTTGTCGTAGCCGGATGCGT
Source organism: Clostridiales bacterium (assembly GCA_918244965.1). GTDB lineage: Bacteria > Bacillota > Clostridia > Christensenellales > CAG-138 > UBA3792. The sequence goes on from CAKJYC010000027.1 coordinate 7,472, forward strand.
TGGAGGTGACATAGCCCTCGATCGTGTACGAGGTGTTCAGCTTGCCCGCCTCGTGGATCTCGGCGATCGGCGTGACCTCGCTCGGATGGATCATCTTGAACAGGTTCACGACGATCTGGTAGTTCGTGTTCTGCAGCGTTGCCGCGCTCTCCATCTCGACCTTGACCTCGAACGTGGAGAAGAAGGTGACGCCGGAGGTGATGCAGAAGCCGCCCGTCGGGAGCTCTTCATACGCCAGCACGCTGATTCTGTCCTGATCGCCGCACGCATCGTAGTACGGCTGATAGATCTTGTCCGCCGTGACGTTCTTGCCGCCGTTGTAGAACAGCGGATAGGAGCTGACGAACGAGGTATCGAACGCGCTGACCACGCTGGTCGCACCGTTCAGGATGATCGGCGCCGCGTTGTAGCAGGAGAACATCAGGTTGGTGTTCTCGATGAGGTACTCGGTCAGCGGGTTGTCCCAGTTGTAGAAGTCCTTGCCGGTGAAGTGCAGACGGTAGGACTCGTTGGTCATGTTGACCGCGTCGGAGACGATGCCCTTGCCGACGCGCGCCTTTGCGCCGACGGCTTCAAGCAGCTCGTTGGAGATGACGCTCGCCCACTCTTCCTCGTTGTCCGGCTCAAGACGGTCGGACTTGGAGCAGATGATGAAGCTGCCGCCGCGCTCCGCATAGCGCTTGATCGCAGCGACCTCGTCGTCGGTGTAGAGCGAATCCGCAACGGAGATGCTCGCGCCCTTGAACGGGACGGTCAGAACGAGCAGATCGCAGCCTTCGAGCACCTCGTCGGTGATCGTCTCGGTGATGTGCTGCGACTTGACGCCGTACTGCGCCGCCAGCTCGATGAACGCCGTGTCGGAATCCGCATAGTTGCCGGATACATAGAAGTTGCTGTGACGTGCGTCGATCAGCATCAGGGACATATCCGCGCCGTCGCGGACCGTGAAGCCGAGGTTGCCGATAAAGACGTACTCGTTGCCGCGGAACGTACCGGTGACCTTGACCTGCATCGTGTATCTGCCGGTCTCGGTCGGCGTATACTTCCAGGTCAGCTTGTCGTCCTGCTTGGTCAGGGTCAGCACGGAGGTGCCGTCCGCGAACTTCGGGTTCTCGACCGTCTCAATGAGCGTGCCGTCGATGGAGTATTCCGCCTTGGTGATCGTGAATTCGACTGCGCTCGCCTCTTCGCCGATCGCCGGCTCTTCGTAGTTGTACATCGGGACGCTGAACGTGATCGGTTCGTCCTTCAGCTCGATCGTGGTGTCCTTCTCGACGGGCGACATGCCGATCTTGACGGTCTCGCTCGTCCAGACAGGCGCGGTCACGGCGATATCGGCGTCGACCTCGTCCACGCGGACGTAGTAGTAGGAGTAGTTGTTGTCGAGCTCGATCTTCCAGGAACCGGACTGCGCGTTGAAGGTCTTGCTTGCCACAGTCACGTCGCCGTTTGCGATGATGGAGACCTTTTGGACCTTGTCGGTCGGATCCTTGAAGTCAACGCTGATGCTGAGCTTTGCGTCCTGCTCAAGGTTGAGCACGGAGCCCATCACGTTGTCGTTCAGCGTGTAGTAGATTTCGAGATCGTTGTCCTCGGTGGCGTACATCGTCATGGCGCGCATGGCGTCATAGATGCCTTCCTCGGAGAAGTTGTCGGTGTAGACAACGTCACGGCAGGTGTTGCTGTCGCCCCAGCCGCCCTTGTGGTTGTCCTGGTTGTTGGTCGGCGCAACGTGCCAGCCCTTGTCCAGCGCCATGGTGTAGTACTGGTAGGAGGGCCAGTACATCGAACCGCCGACCTTGCCCTCGCCGTTGCCGACCTCGATCATGGTGATCAGCTCGTCGTACGCGGGGGTGTAGTGTGCGAAGTCCTCAAACGTACCGAACGTGGTGCCCGGATGGTTGAACTGGTTGATCGTGGTCTTGCGGCCGTTCTCCTTGTCGAGACGCGCCACTTCCACGAGACGGTCATAGTAGGCAACGAGGCCGGGGCCGTTCTTGACGACGTACTTCGGCACGTTGCGGGACTCGAAGCCGATCGAGTTGAACGTGTTCATATGGCCGTACTGACCGGACCACGTCATCTCGTAGCCGATGATCGGAACGAAGTTCGGCGTCGCGTACTGCGCTGCCGTCGCCTTTGCTTCCTGCCACAGCGTCATGGAGCCGTCCGCAGTCATCTTGCCCTTCGATGCGTCGGTCATGTCGCCGTTCGGATTGTCTTTCGTGTCGTAGTAGTTCGAGTGGTCGGTGACCGCAAGGAAGTCGATCTGCTCTGCATTTCTTGCATGCTCAAGCGCCTGCTCCAGCGTGCCGGTACCGTCGGAATACTCCGCGGTGTGGGAATGCAGCTCGCCGAAGTAGAGCTGATAGGTCGCAACGCCGACCGTGAAGCTCCATTCGGTCTCGAAGAACTTGCCGTCCGCACGGGTGATCTTGACCCAGACGACAACCTTGCCGTCCTCCATGTCGGCTGCCGGCGTGTAGGTCGCGGTGTTGCCCTCGACGACCGGGGTGACCGCCTGCTCGTTCAGCTTCATTTCGACGGTCGGATTCTCGCCGCAGTTTGCGAACGTGACGGAGATCACCGGGCGCTTGTTCTCGCCGGTCGCGCTGTTCGCTTCGGGCGCATAGCTCGTGATCTGCGGCAGGTCGATGACGACGATCTCAAACGCTTCGTTCGCGACGTTCGCCGGAGTCCACGCGTCGGCCGCCGTGACCTGAACGGTCAGGTTGCCGCCGGTGATGCTCGCCGCCGGGATCAGGATCGTATAGACGCCGTCCTTCAGCTCGACGTTCTCGAACGTATTCAGGACCTCTTCGCCCTTCTTGACGACCATATCGACGTTCGCAACGCCGCTCGCATCCTCGACCGTGACGCTGAAGGGGTAGGCCTTGCCGACCTCCGCTTCACCGTTGGTCACGCGGGTGATGACCGGCGCCTTGGCGTCGCTCGTGGGTCTGTAGTCGCTCGGCGAACCGTTTCTGAGTTGCTTGTTCGAGTTGTACTTCGATACGATGCAGTACAGGTTCACGACGTCGCCTTTCTCCACGCCCACGGGATAGGGCGCCGCGCGATAGATGTTCATCGACGTGCCGTTCTTATCCTTCACGGCGGTGGAGCCGCTGTCCTTGTACTCGCCGAGGGTGACGTTCTTGACCAGAACGTACTCGGTCAGCAGGTTGTCGAAGTTCGCGGTGAGCGTTGCGAAGTCCTCGAACACCTGCGGCTCGGTCGCGGCCTCACCGATGATCTCGGCGGGCTCCGCCTTGCGGATCGTCGTCATGGACTGGATCTGCTGCACGCCGCCGTATGCGCCGAGCTTGCCCTCCATGACCAGCCAGTCGCCGATCTCAATCGGGTTGCCCGCAGTGTCGGTATCCATGGAGTTGTACGCCTGCAGCGCGTACACTTCGCCGTCGATCTTCGCCTGCAGGACTGCAGAATTGATGCTGCCGAAGTTGCCGAAGCGATACACGAGCTGGCCGACGACCTTCGCGCTTGCGACGTCGCCCGCCGTCAGCGCATCCTTGATGCTCATGATGTCGCTTTCGCTGACCGTGTAGGTCACGGAGATCGTGTTTGACGCGTACACGCCGACCGCCGCGTAGGCGAACAGCGTGCAGGTTTCATTGATCGTGATCGGGCCGGTATACTGCGCAAACGTGCCGTCCTCGCCGATCTTCCAGTAGATCGTTGCGCCTTCGGTTTCGCAGCGGAGCGTGACCTGCGTGCCGGGCAGATTGACGCCGGACCCGTCGGGCGTGGCCACCGGCTCCTTGACGACGACGCCGTTCAGCTTGTAGAACAGGAAGTCAAACGCGCCGGAATCGTCGATGTTCGCATAGCCGCTGAAGTAATTCTTGGATGCAAACCACTCCAGATACACCGCACGCGCGACGTTCTTGATGCTGTAGCCGGCGGTGCCGTGCGCTTCGACCGCCCAATCCTTGTTGACGTCGTCATAGGGCGTGCTCGAATAGCTTGCGCCCATGGAGAGGTACTTGCCGTTCTGCGAGAAGCGATAGCTGCCGTCCTCATTCTTGGTGACGTCCCAGATGATGCTGTCGGAAACGCCGGTCAGAACGCCGTCCGCAGGAACGATGTCGACGCCTTCGTTGTAATACGAAGCTGCCGTTCCGCAGGCGCCGAGCGCTTTGTTGTTCGCCGTGTTATGGATCACAACGCGGTCGCCCGTTTCCGGAAGCTCGGTCATCAATGTCGCCGACGCCACGACCGGTTCGCCGTCGGCGATCGCCGCCGGGAGCAGGCCGAGGATCATCAAAAGCGACAGGATGAGTGCCAGTGCTTTTTTCATGTGTTCTCTGTCCTCCTACGTATATTTTTTGCGCGTATCTCCGAACGGAAACACGCCGCCATTGATACAGATTGATTATACAGGATTGTGCGGAAAAAAGCTATCCCCAAATTCACAGTTTTTTCACAGATTTCATATATTATGGGACGACAAAAGGGACCCGACCGTTCGGGTCCCCCGGAATGCGTTCACAGGTTCGTATGCGTCACAGCATCGCGCTGTCGAGGACCGACGACTGCATGGCGTCGCGGGTCAGCGGACCGTCGGTGACCGCCGCGCGGGCGAGCACGATCTTGCCCGCCTCGACCGAATGCGTCAGCCACACGCTGCCGCCGATGATGCAGTCGTTCCCGATGCGCGTATCACCGCCGAGGATCGTCGCCCCGGCGTAGATGATGACGCGGTCGCCGATGTCCGGATGCCGCTTGACGTCCTTGACGAGCGTGCCGTCCGGCCCGACGTCGAAGCTCTTCGCGCCGAGCGTGACATGCTGGTACAGCTTGACGTCACGCCCGATCGTCGTGGTCTCGCCGATGACGACGCCGGTGCCGTGGTCGATGAAGAACGCGTCCCCGATCGTCGCGCCCGGATGGATGTCGATGCCGGTGCGCCGGTGCGCGTACTCCGTCATCATGCGCGGCAAAAGCGGGATCTTTTCCCGATACAGCACATGCGCAAGCCGATAGGCCTCGATCGCGAAAAAGCCCGGATAGCACAGGATGATCTCATCGACCTCCTTCGCCGCGGGGTCGCCGCGATACGCCGCCGCAAGGTCGGTGTCGAGCTGCCGCTTGATCTCCGGCAGCGCGGAAAACAGCACGTTCAGCGCGCGTTTTGCCTGTTCGGCGTCATGCAGCACCGCAAGAAAGCACTTTTCGGCCAGCTCCGCCGCCTCGTTCAGTGCACGGCCCCGGCTGATCGGGACCGACGCGTACTTCGGATACAGCGCGTCGATCAGCCGCTGCGTCATCCGCTCCGCACGGCGCTTGAAGCCGCGAAAGCCGCTGTTGTTCGTGTCCGTGCGGTCGAGCGCTGCCGCCGCGTTCCGGATCAGTCCGCTTCTGTTCTCTTCCATCGTCAGCCCTCAAACAGCGGCGTCGAGAAATAGCGGTCGCCGCCGTCCGGCAGCAGGACCACGATCGTCTTGCCCCGGTTCTCCTCACGCTTCGCAAGCGCGATCGCCGCGTGCAGCGCCGCGCCGGAGGAAATGCCGACCAGCACGCCCTCGCGCTTCCCCATCTGCTTCGCCGCCGCAAACGCGTCCTCGTTTTCCACGGGCACGATCTCGTCGTACACGTCCGTGTCCAGCACATCCGGCACAAAGCCCGCGCCGATGCCCTGGATCTTGTGCGGACCCGGCGTGCCCTTGCCGAGCACCTGCGAGCCTGCGGGCTCTACCGCCACAACGCGCACAGCGGGGTTCTGCTCCTTCAGATATCGTCCGACGCCGGTGACCGTGCCTCCGGTGCCGACGCCCGCTACAAACATGTCGACCTTTCCGTCCGTGTCCCGCCAGATCTCCGGCCCGGTCGTCCCGTAATGCGCCGCAGGGTTCGCCGGATTGACGAACTGCCCGGCGATCAGCGCGTTCGGGATCTCGTTCACCAGCGCGTTCGCGCGTTCGATCGCGCCCTTCATGCCCTTCGCGCCGTCGCTCAGCACCAGCTCCGCGCCGTATGCCTTCATCAGATTGCGCCGCTCGACGCTCATCGTCTCCGGCATCACGATGATCACGCGGTATCCGCGCGCCGCCGCGACCGCCGCAAGCCCGATGCCCGTGTTGCCCGACGTCGGCTCGATGACCGTTCCGCCCGGCTTGAGCCGCCCCGTGCGCTCCGCGTCGTCCAGCATCGCCTTTGCGACGCGATCCTTGACCGAGCCTGCCGGATTCATGTATTCCAGCTTGGCAAGCAGGCGGGCCGAAAGCCCCTCCTCCGCTTCCGTATGCGTAAGCGCAAGGAGCGGCGTGCCGCCGATCAGCTGATCCATGGATGTATAAACCTTTGACATTGTCTGTTCCTCCTTTATAAACGATTCGATCGGACCGCGTTTCGCCAAAAACAAGAATGCCGGAGGCCCGTTCGGCGCTCCGGCGTAAACGCGGAAATCCTATGCGGAGGCGCAAACGGGCATGGCAAAACAGGCGCAACAACACGCGATTCTGTTCATGCCGATCTGCCTCATCTGTTCCCTCCTGCGTTTTTATATATTATATGCGCGTCGTCCGCGTTTGTCAACCCATAATCCCTACCGTTTTACTCGGATTTTACGCCCCGCAGCAGGGGAAGCCGAGGTTGGCCTCCCGATGAATTGCGCTGTGCGCATGAATTGGCTTCGCCGAGAATTGCCTTGCGGCATGAACCGTCTGCGGACATGAAAAAGGAGTCGATCGCCCGGCTCCGCACCTGCGGCACAGGCGGCCGGGATTGGTGCCGGAAGAGGTACTCTGTAAAGAGTGTTTTTAAGCCAAAAGCCTTCCCCTTGACGAGAAGGCTCTTTTTTGAAGAGCGCACTTACTCACCACCATGCGGCTGTGAAACGTGCGATTGCGGATGAAAAGAAACCTTCCGAGAAGGAACTGTTTCCCGGAAGGTTCAAATCCGGTTCATTCCGGCAAACCGAAATTTGCCGATCTGCCTTTTACAGCTTTTTGCAGGTGTATCCGCCGTAGCTTATCGTGCCTTCTTCGAATTTGAACACGACCGAATACCACCGTTTGACTCCGAACTCGTTCCCGCCGAGCGGGAAAAGCTTCCATTCCCACGAGCGTCCTGTATCCGTCATGAACCTTGCGAAAAGCTCGCCGTCCTTCAAATAGACCTCGTCGATGATGAAATCGCCATCCTCGGGATGCTCGTACTTGCCGCACAAAGCTTCCCACTTCGATTTGTCGGGATCCTTGATCGCGATATCCTCGATCGAAACGATCGGTTCCGGCTCCTTGCTCTTTGCGATCTCGCGCATGCCGATGAAAAGGCCGTCGTGCGCTCTGATATCCTGCTCTTCTCTGTTGCAGAGGATTACAAGTACGCTGTCCGTATCAAGAAAACGCTTGAACCACGTATGGACGCCGGGCATGCCGCCCGAATGACTGACGATGCATCCGACATCCTTGTCGTTTGTAATGAACCAACCGAAGCCGTAGCCGTCTCCGTCCTCATCAACGAATTCCTCGCCGCTGTTCAGGCGTACGGGCGTGTACATCAGCTTCTGCTCCTCGGGCGTGAGCACGCCGCCCTCTTTGAGCGCTCTGTCCCACCTGAGCATATCGAAGATATTGGTGTAAACGTAATCGTCGCCGTTCAAACCGTCGAAGGCGGTCACGATGCTGTCCTCCTCGGAATCCACATCGGCAACGTATTTGCCGTCCTCGATCACTGACGCGCGGGCGTAGTTTTCAAACGGAACGCCGTCGCGGCGGATATGGCAGCAGCGTGTGCTTTTCATGCCCGCGGGCTCGAACACGTTCTTCTCAAGGAACGTCTCAAACGGTACGCCGGAAACCCGCTCGACGATCTCCGCCAAAATATTATAGCCGGAATTGGAGTATTGCCACTTTTCGCCCGGCGCGCCGTAGGGCTCCGCCTTCGTTTCGCAGAGGAAACGCACGATCTCGGAGTTTGCGGGAACGCGGTCCTCTTTCTTCCAAAGATCGATAAACCAGTCCGCATCGTCGAAATAATCGGGAATGCCGCTCGTGTGCGTCAGAAGATGACGGACGGTCGCGCCCTTGTACTGTTCAAGCGCCGGGAAGAACTTCGTGACCTCGTCGTCGAGGTTCAGAAGCCCCTGCCGCACCGCCAGCATAACGGCCGTCGCGGTAAACTGCTTGGTGACCGACGCAAGCTGAAAGATCGTGTCCTCGGTGACCGGCAGCGTGTCGTCCGGATCTCGAAAACCGATCGCGCCGGAACTTATGATCTCGCCCTTTTCCGCATACAGCCAGGCACCGTTGAAGCTGTCCCTTTCATATGCTTCACGGGCGAGCTTTTCCATCATAGCTTTCTTATCCATAGTTTTGCCTTTCTTTACTCTTACAGTTTTTTGCATGTGATCCCGTCGATTACGAGGCAGTTGTCGCCGAACTCGATCTTCGCAAAGCCGCCCTTCCTACCGAAGGTCTTCTTTCCAATCGGATAGAGCTCATAGACCTTTTCGCCTTCTTCGGTGACGACCCGCGCAAACAGCTTTTCGTCCTCCATATAGACTTCTTCGATGCGGAAGTCCTCGGCGTTCTGCTCGTATTTGCCGCAGAAGGATTTCCGTCTGCGCTTGCACATATCCTCGTTCATGTTTGCCTCGACGTTCTGGAACAGTTCCAGCGCGACGTACGTCTGCGCCCAGTCGATCTTGTCGTTGGAGCGGTTCGTCATGCTTGCGACGCAAAGATCCTTATCGAGCGAGAACATCCACTCGGTCAAGAAGCCCTCGTTCCAGCCGCTGTGCTCGCCGACGTCACCGCGGAGATTGTAAATGCAAAGCCCGTAATTGTCCATGACCGGCGTCAGCATCCGATGCGCGGTCTTCTTCTTGAGGAATCCGCCTCTCCGGTAGCTTCTCGAAAGCGCGAGACCGATCTTTGTAAGCTCGGTCGGCGTGGACCAGAGCCCCGCCGCCGCGTGCTCGGGATAGTAATGATAGCCGTGTGCCGCGTCTTCCTTGTACGCAAGCCGTCCGCCGAACGCCGCATTCGAGAGAAGCTCCCCGTCAAGCGGCTGGAAATAGCCGGTGCGCTTGAGGCCCAGCGGTTCCGCGACTTCCTTTTGGAACGCTTCTTTTAGCGTCATGCCGGTGATGCGCTCAAAGGCAAGCTGCGCAAGCGTGATGCCGCCGCCGGAATATTCATGCTGCATGCCGTAGGGCTTGATCCGGCGAAGCTTCGGGGTATTGCCCTTGCCGTTCAGCACGTCTTCAAGCGAAAGCGGCTCGTGCTTTGCCGGATAGCCCGGGAAGCCGTGCACGTTATAGCCCGCAGTGTGAGAGAGAAGCGCGGCAAAGGTCAGCGGTCCCTTTTTGACGAACTCCGGCACGACGCCGGAGATGTCCGCGTCGAGGTCGATCTTGCCCTTGTCGGCAAAGCGCAGCAGCGTGATCGCAAACATGGGTTTTGATACCGAGCCCGCCTGAAACAGCATATCCCGATTGACCGGAAACTCCTCGCCGTTTCTGCCGCTGCCGGCGCAGTAGAGCTGAAGCTCTTCTCCGTCATTGATCGCGATGCTGACGCCGTAACCGTTCTTTCCCTTGATCTGCAGGCGTTCCTTCACGTCGACGTCATACCACAGGAACGTGTCCCGCTCCTTTTTCGTCGTCTTCTTTAAAAACAGCCGCAGAACCGCCTCTCCATCGTCGATGCATCCGGTATCCAGGAAGCCCGCCTTATGATAGACGTGCAGACCGCGCTCGTTCTCCGGCTCGGTGGACAGCAACACCCGTTCTCCGCCGAGATCGCGAAAATACCGGATGATCTCTTTTAGCGCCGCCTGTCCGTAGCCCTTGCCCTGCTCGTTTTGGTCGATCATAAAGCGCCAGAGGTAGCATCTGTCGTCTTCATCCTCTTCCTCAAGATTCACAGCGAGCATGCAGAAGCCGACGAGCCGGTCGTCCGCATAGATGCCGAACGGACGCGCCACGCCCGGATATTCCGCATTGGTTTCGTCCGCCTGCCGCAGCGATACTTTGTTCGACGCGACAAAGGGCTGATCCTCGCGCACGGAAAGTGCCAGCACCGCCTCGCGGTTTTCATCGGTAATAGGTCTTAACGTAATGGTTTCCATAATAGTTTCCTCCGAAAAAATTATAATTTCAGTACAGCAAGTATCTCGTCGTCCTCGGCGCTGTACGCCTCGGGGACCTCTTCAAAGCCGAACGAAGCATACAGCTTCCTTGCGGCCGTGTTTTCAGGATCGTAGCAGAGCCACGCATATTCGGACTGTCTGCACGGTCCGGAACGGATGAAATCAAGGATAAGCTTCATTGCTTCCCTGCCGAAGCCCCTACCCTGATAACGCTTGTCGATCATGAAGCGCCAGATGAAATAGCTGCTTCTTGTAAACCGGTATTTTTCGTTCAGGTCGTCGTCCGGCTCGTAGGGGATGTCGTAGCCGATCATCGCAAATCCGATGGGCTTCTCTCCTTTATAAATGCCGAACGTGAACACCTGAAAGCCCGCTTCACGCACGATACCGGCATAGGCAAGACTCGTCACGTTGTCCGGCAGAAAAGCTTTCTGCTCCCGTGTTACGCGCAGGTCCTCGACGTCGTGCCAGTTCAGATAGTTGATCTTCTCCAGATGGATCATGGGTTCCATAAATGCCTCCGTAAATCATTCGTTATCGTTCGTTTCTGTTTTTTTGCAGGTATATCCGCCGTAGCTTATCATGCCTTCTTCGAATTTGAACACGACCGAATACCACCGTTTGACTCCGAACTCGTTCCCGCCGAGAGGGAAAAGCTTCCATTCCCAGTTTTTCCCCGCATCCGTCATGAACCTTGCGAAAAGCTCGCCGTCCTTCATGAAGACTTCGTCGATGAAGAGATCGTCGTCCGGCTTTTCGTATTTGCCGCAGAAGACTTCCCAGCACGACTTGTCCGGATCCTTCTCCGCGATCTCCTCTATCGCCATCACGGGCTCCGGCTCGCTGCCGCAGGCTATCGCGTGCAGCCCGGGCACCAGCGTTTTCATAGCCCGTCCGTCGATCTGATCGCGGCAGGAGAGCTTTATTATCACCTTGTCCTCATCGATAAAACGCTCGAACCACAGCGAATATCCCGGCCAGCCTCCCGAATGTGCGACAATGAGCCCGTGCTCGGGATCATTCGTTATATCCCAGCCGTAGCCGTAGCGCGAGGGGCCTATCAGGTCGTCGTCCACTCCGTACTCTCCGTTGTTCAGCACCGTCGGCGTATACATCACTGCCTGCTCTTCAAGGGTGACGATCGAACCCTCCCGCAGCACGCGGTCCCAGCGGAACAGGTCGAAGATATTGGAGTGCACGAGCCCGTCGCCGTTCACGCCGTCCAGCGGGACGACGTTGTTATTATCCGGGTACGGTGAATCATCGGGCAGGATGTAGCGGCCGTCCTCATATACCATGCCGAGAGCGAGGTTTGGCACCTCGATCCCATTCTTTCTGCGGTGGTAGACCTTCGTCGAGGTCATGCCCGCGGGGATGAATATGTTCTGCTCCAGGAATTCCTCAAAGGGCACGCCGGAGACCTTCTCAATGATCTGTGCAAGAACGCAGTAACCGGTGTTGCTGTACTCCCATTTTTCGCCCGGTGCGAATTCCGCCTTCTCGCCGCTCTCTTTGAGGAACCGGATCATGATATCGTTGCCGGGGATATTGCCCTCCGCTTCCGCCGTCTTTTCGATCCACTCCTCATAATCGGGCAGACCGCCCGTGTGCGTCAGAAGATTTCGGACTGTTACGCCGGGGAATGGGAGCCCCGGAAAGAACTTCATGATCTCGTCGTCCAGAGAGAGGAGCCCGCGCCGCTTAAGAAGCATTACCGCCGACGCAGTGAACTGCTTGGTGACGGAGGCAAGGTCGAATACCATGTCCTCGCTTATCGGCGTCCCCTTTTCAAGGTCGTTTATACCTATCGCGCCGGAACTTACGATCTCTCCTTTTTCTGCGTACAGCCAGGTCCCGGTAAATCCGGCTTTCTCGTGTGCATCGCGAACGAGTATTTCGATCATAGTTTTCTTATCCATATTGCCTCCGTCAAACTGCGATTTATTTTTTAGATTCTATCATAAATGCCGGCACAACGCAATGAAAACGCACAGCCATGCAAAATCAGCTGTGCTTTTGAAAATCCCCTTGCCAGAATGCCTCAGAAGCCGCGTTCTTTGGGCCGAGCTATACTGACGTATGCGAAGGCCCAAAACGCGGCTAATTTGCAGCGAACAGATAAAAAGAAAGGACGCGAACGTCCTTTCTTCATGCAGTATGCTCTTGTGATTTTGCTCGCTGCAAATGATCCGGCGCCGATAACGGCCGCCTGATTATTCGATGATGCTGGCAACGAC
>CAKJYC010000028.1 GCA_918244965.1 Clostridiales bacterium
AACTCTTTTGGAGAACTATCTTGCAAAGGATCTCGGCTGGAACGAGTATCTTGTTACATTCATCAATATGTTCCTGAACCTTGCGACCGAGTTCCCCTTCCAGCGCTTCATCGTCTTCCGCAAGTCCATCGACACCAACGACCTTGCGAAGAAGGAAGCACAGCAAGCCGAGCAGCAAACCGAAGAGCGGACCGAAGCCTGATCCGCTTCCCCGTTTTTCAGACTGTCGTAGAAGGTGCCCGACCGTTTGCGGCGAAGTTTTATAAAATACTTAATTGTCGGAGAAAAGGCGCAAAAACGCCTTTTTCTGTTTTTTTGCCGCGAACTATCCGTGTTTTCGGCCGGTCGCATACTTCAGTATAGCCTCCCGACCCAAAAACGCGAATTCTACCTCCCTTCCCGAGCAGCCTGAAGCCGTCCTGTCGGGCGGCTTTTATTCTTGGTGCAATTGGCGGGATTCCTTTCCGGCGGTGGATATCGGCGTTTTCCGCTTGCGCTCCGCGCTGCGCGTCTGCGCCTGCCGGAAAGCCGCCTCGCTGCAAAACGACGCACTGTGTCATTTTGCGAGCGCTCGGTCGAATCCCCTCGAACAGACAAACCAAAAAAATCGCCCACAGAGGGGCGATCCTTTTTTGGTACGAGTGTTGATAACGGACTTGGTCAATTGATAGATAGCCACATACACATTCCCACTGTGAGTATACAAATGGTAGTGTTTCAGGCATATCATTATGCTTTGAAATCCAGCAAACTATTACTGTATTGTTCGTTTTCTACCATAGATAATCTGTTGACTGTGTCATTAACAAACTGGACCATCTGTTTTCTGATATATTCAGAATCTTCGTTATCGATATTTGTTTTATTAGAAACGACAATTCTTTCTTCTGGTAAAGCATTAATCTCTTCAACTGAAGTAAATAATCCATTATCACACAGATAAACATATGTAAATAATGTCCTGTTATATTAAGTTGAATTCATTGCACATTTGATGTCCCATAAATATTCTGCTATGCTGTGAGCAGAAAGACAGAAGGAGGTCTGAAATATGGAAAAGTACATTACGGATGAGCAGAATGGGCTTGAGTATGAACTGGTAGGCGATTACTACATTGTTGCGGGTGAGGACGAGCCGCCGGCAAGACCGATCGGGGTATGGGGTGCGCGGCGTCGGGACTATCTGAAACAGCATCGGCAGGGATTGTATTATGAACTGTTGTTCTCCGGGAAGCTGAACGATCATCTTGCCGACATCGAGGAACAGGCGCAGGATATGATGTGTAACCTGACCGAACAAATGAAACATGCGGAAGGCGTGACCGAGGATCTTAAAAGAAGTGATCAGATGTCGTGGGTCGGTGCGGTCAACAGTATTCAAGCGCGAGTGCGGGAAATCATACAGCACGAATTAATTGATGTATAATAGTGAACTAACAGCCGCCGGGATTTTCTCGGCGGCTGTTACTATGCTCTTTCCGTTATTTCATTCGCATCATACGGGCGAAGCGGGCGATCAGAATGAAGGCGATCAGAATAATGATGACCACGATCGCAACGAGCATCGAGATCGCCCAAATGCATTAGCCAACATGCATATAACTGCCGTCGATTGCGTTGATCAGCATGATCTTATCATGTCCCTTTACTTTTTCGGAGCGGCTGTCATTGTAGACGACGACCCACGCCGGTACAAGCGCCGCTTCATCGAGATTATTCGGGATCCGTTCAATCGTGCAGGAGAGAACGATCTTTTTGACGCGCAGTTCCGTAATGCCGCGGCTGTCTTCATCCGTCCATGCATATGAGTACCGCAGGTCGTCACGGATATGCGATTGAATCTCGGAAAAAGGCATCAGCCGGATGTTCTCGCTTGCTTCCGTCACAAACTCGTTCGGATCAAACCAGCCGACGTATCCGACGCCCTGCTCCGAAACATAGAGTTCAAACCAGTCCTGACTCCATTTTTGGGAAAAGCTTTCCTCGGTCGGCTGCTCAAAAAACGCGCTGCGCTGATCCTCCATATACATACCTCCGCCCTGTGGAAACGGTACGTAACCGCCGCCGTTTCGGGAGATGCGCAGTATGTATCCTTCCGAAAGAACCTGATAATACGGTTCCTCCACGATCGCGCGCGCGATCCGTCCCTTTTCCATCAGACCGACACCGAACTGGCGGGAAAGCCCCGCGTGGTCCAGCACGGCAGCCGCCTCCATTTGGGCTTCTTCCTCTGTGATCATAATATGATCGAGCGTCTTATGCCATGGCTCGCCGAAAAAGCCGCCGTTCCATACGACCGATTCGTCCTGCGGATCGGCATTTCGCGCCGTTGAGACCTCAATTGCATTCTTTTGGAAGAATACATACAGAAGCGTTCCGCCTGCCGCGCGGACAACATACGGCTCGCTGCGATAAACGAGCTTTTCGGGATCAAGCGATACGAAGATATCCTCGACCGGGCACTGTGCCATACGCGCACGAAGTTCGATCAGCAATTCCGTATCCTCAGACAACGGCTCGAAAGTGACCTCGCCTGTGACCTCGTCGGAATCGATCACGTTGCCGCGCAGTTCAAAACGAATATCCTCTTCAATCTCCGCCATGCTGTACAGGTTTTCGCGAAGCTCAAAAGGTCCGATAAAGCAGGCGTTCAAAAGTGACATTACGTCCGCGCCGGTAAAGGTGTGCCGTTGGATTGTCTGTACCGGATACCGATCCGTCTCCGGCAGCACGATGTCTCCGTCAATTACGATATTGAGATTCTTCATCCTGATCGTTTCCTCCCAGTGTTCCGGCGCTTCGAAGCAATAGGATTCGGCGTCCGGCGCGGCAAGCGTGTCCTTGATCGAATGATCCGCCTTGTTCACAACCGCCTCCTGATCGGGCGTCGGGACGCAGGCTATAAGCAACAAAAGAAAAAGCAGGATTGTCAACAATCGTTTCATTGTGCGCCTCCTTGTGAGAATGTGAAGGTATCGGTGGAAATCGAAAACTCGGTCAGTGGGATGTCAACCATAGACGCGTATTCATGAATGGACTCCATGTAATACGGTTCTCCGTTTGTAATGTCGATTTCCTTATCGCTGTTATCGAACCGGATCGTGGGGAAGTATTCGAGCCAGACCTTGAACGTCAGTTCCTGTTTCGGGATCGGATCGGAGAGAGAAAAATTCTTTTGGTCGTGAACGAGATACTGTTCCGTCAAATGCGATCTGTCATTACCCGGGCTAAGCCAGCCGCCTGTGCTCTTGAAATACGGGCGTGATACTCTTCCGTCCCTGACCTGCTTACCGTACGGCTCGCCGTCGGCATACGCTTCGATGTCAAACCGCGCATTTTGAATCACTTCCTCCGACCAGGATTCCGGATAGACGATATGCAGCGTATAGAAAAAACCGTGTTCCCAGTAATAGAATCGCTCGATATGGAATTCCAGTTCGGAAAAATCGACGGTCTCGTTCCGATATGTGCCGTAAAGCACATAGGACCCGTCCTTCAAGCGTCCGTCCGGTCCGTAATGCCCAGCGGCTTTGTTGCGCTCGACGTCCTCCGTCCAGACCGTTACCTGCAGGAGCTTCGGCTCGCGCGCGGGCCCCGGCAGGTCCACAGTATGTTCGATCGACAGCTGTATGGATAACGTGTCAAGCTCCGTCACGCCGATTGTACCGCCCCCATAGGCGTCCTCGGTTCCGTTGAATCGGACGGTTTCGCCCTGCTCCAAATACAGTCTTCCGCCGGGGTGGTCGTTGTAGTTGCTGCCGTGAAACATCTTGCGGTAATAGAAAAACGGTACGATCTTCCATTCATGCGCAGCGTGCATCACCGTGTCGGTCACGGTTTCGCTCCGATACGTCATCGTGAAGGAATCGCAGCGCGTTTTTGCAATCGCCTCGCCGAAGATCGCGGATTGATCGATCAGCCGGAAATCGTGCTGTGCCTTGTCATCCAGATAGAAGCGAAACCCGAAGCACGGGTTCATGGAAAGACATTGAAGATCAGTCCATTCCTCCGGAAGCGACAGCCGAATTGTAAATTGCGTGCCGGATTCATCCGATCGAAAATCCTCGATTAAAAACTCGCATCCTTTGAAATCCACAGTTTCGTTGCGAAACGTCGTATCATACGGTTCTCCGGCGTTCAAAAGTTCCCAGTTGACCTCGCGCAAGGTGATCTCATGCAAAAGCGACGCATTGAGCGGTCCGCTGCGACAGGACGCAAGGTCGACCGCATCGGCCGGCGTCGGTGTTTGTTTCGGTGCGAAGCTTTCCAAAGGCGCATCCGTCACAGGTCTCGCACCTGACGGTGTGATCAAAACCGTGATCTCCTCGGAATCCGCCTCTGCCGGTGCCGCTGCCTCTTCCGATACGACGGGACTCGCTTTGGATTCCTGCGTTCCCGCACACCCTGCAAGCATTGCAAGCAGCAGCATGACCGAGAGTATCTTTTTCATTTCTGCTCTTCCTTTCGTCCGTTTTCTCCTCCCCGCGCCCCCCCGCTTCGGAGATCATCTCTCTGATTCCATTATAGCGGCGAGATGTTTCGGAGTCGTCACAGAGTTGTCTCAAAGTTGTAAAACCGGTGCCGGGTTCGACCGGGCCGCAGATGAATTGTCAAACTAAGTGCAACACTGAGAGATAGAAAGATCAAACAAATCAACCGGTTTATTGAAGCCGAGAACTTTCTTGGGCCTGGCGTTGATCAACGCCAGGTTCTTTTTCAGCGTTGCCGGACTGACCCTTG
>CAKJYC010000029.1 GCA_918244965.1 Clostridiales bacterium
CGGTCATCTCCTCGTATGCGTACCAGTACGACGTCTGCAACAACCTGACCAAGCTGACCTGCGCGGTCGCGGGCAGCACATGGAGCACGGTCTATACCTACGACGGCGACAACCGGCCCAAGACGACGACCCTGCAGAACAGCACGGTCATCACAAACACGTTCGACACGCTGAACCGGCTGACGAAGCGCACGATCGGGCTCAACACCGATTACGAAACGAAGCTGACGTACTACTGGCACAACGGCGACCGCACGGCGGTGCTGTGCCGCTATTACAACGGCGAGGAGGACCCGTATCTCTACGACTACGACGACAACGGCAATATCACGTCCATCACGCGGGGAATGACGTCGATCACCTACGAATACGACGAAGCGAACCGCATGACGCGTGAGAACAACAGCATCCTGAACCAGACGATCGTTTACGATTACGACCGGTTCGGCAATATCACGCAGAAAAAGCTCTACGCGTACACGACTGCGGCCAATCCCGGCACGCCGACAAGCACGATCCCGTATGCGTACGGCAATCCGGACTGGGCCGATCAGCTCACAAGCTACAACAACACGGCGATCACCTACGACGCCATGGGCAACCCGCTTTCCTACAGAGGGTATACCTTCGGCTGGCGCGGAAAGCAGCTTGTAAGCGCAAGCAACGGAACCGATTCGCTGACATTTGCATACAATGAGGATGGGCTTCGGCAGCAGAAGACGGTCAACAACACGGCGACCGACTACTTCTACAACGGATCCGTCCTGATCGGCTTGCAGCGCGGGACCGACAAGCTGCTGTTCAGCTACGATGCAAGCGGCAGCGTCGTTTCCGTAAACTATAACGGAGATGATTTCTACTACCTGCGCGACGGTCAAGGGAACGTTGTCGAGTTGATTGACGAGGACGGCGACGTCGTGGTACAATATACCTATGACACGTGGGGAAAGAAGGTGACAACGACAGGCTATCTTGCGAGTACGCTTGGACTCCTGCAGCCGTTCCGCTACCGCGGGTACGTGTATGATGAGGAGACGGGCTTCTACTACCTGCAGAGCCGTTACTACGATCCCACCACCGGAAGATTCATCTCGGCGGATGTGCTGCTGTCCACCGGGCAGGGGGTGCTCGGCTACAATGCCTTCGTCTATTGTAATAGTAATCCTATTAGCAGAATTGATTCAAACGGTCATTTTTGGGAGGAACTATGGGAATTTGCACAAACAGCCGCATCTGAAATTGGTAAAGCAATCGGAGTATTGTCGCCAGCGTATGCTGGTTGCGGAGGAGTCGCCCTAGCTGATGGTCCTTTACCCTTTGGAGATGCTATTGGCCTTGTTGTGGCCGGATTAATAACAATTGGTGCTATTTGTTATGGAATCTATGAGGCCACACAAGCACCAGCAGTATCTATTCCAAAGATCGAGGAGAAAGAAATAGATATTGCGCCAGCATTACCCGCTTCAACGTTTATTTATAGATATGGTGGTACTAATCCGGGGAACTTAACGCCTAAAGCTAAAGATAAGTATACTGGATTATCTTTTTCAACAGTTCCAATGCCTGGTGCTGCCATGACTACGATTGAAGCTTTAAATGCAACTGGGCTAGTATATGCCGTTCGTGATGGCGCAACACACGTAAGTGTAAGACCTATTGGTGGAACAATGGAAGATTGGATAAATGCTGGGTCAACTTCCATTTGGACACAAGCCGTCAAGTCTGTTGTTATAAAATACGTGGGAGTAGAATAATATGATTAATATTGATTATATAATGAGCTTGATTGATTGGAATAAAAGCATTAATGAGCAAGCAGAAGGAATCAAGATGGCTGAACATATTGAAAGCATAAATGTCTTTTTACAGCCTTGTAATAAGAATTATAACAAGAATGTTTGGGATAATTGTGCTATAATTCTATCCATGAGAACGGATGACGAATTATCTCCATATTTAATCGAGCTTTTAAAGTGGTTGCAAGATTTGAACTGGCCAGGTGCTTTTTGCATACTAAATCGATTGCGGAAATATGCCGATAATGCTTCATATGATTTGGCGTATTCTACCTGTCTTAAGTATGCTCAAGCGTTGGAAGACAATGTTTGGGAGCAGAATTTAAGAATGATAAAGAGATAACTTAGGAGACGGTTATGTTGTGCTAAGAACACAAGGGGACGGTTCTTCTGTGTTTGGGAACACAAGGGGGGACGGTTCTTCTGTGTTGACAGAATGATGAGAAACAGGCATAATTGCAACGTGGAGGTGATGCAATTATGCCGCGATCAGCAAGGAAAAAGAGCGAAACAGGAATCTACCATATCACGATGCGCGGGATCAACCGTCAGCAGATATTCATTGATGATGAAGATGCTGCACGGTTTCTGCAGGCAGTACAAG
>CAKJYC010000030.1 GCA_918244965.1 Clostridiales bacterium
CGGACGCTTCGCGTCCAGCGTTCTGTCCCTTGACTCCGCTCCCGCTCCCTACATACCACGCTCCTTTTGTCAATGTGAAGTTATGGCTTCATCCCTTTTTTACTACCCGAAATCGTAACTTCACTTTGGCATTCTAACTTCACCGTATCACCAGTATAAACCGCTTTCTGTCCAATAAAGAGGATGTCAAAGTCATAAATCACGATATTTATAAACATTTTTCGCCGCTTTTCGCAAAACAAAGCAGACGTCAATGGATTTTCCCGTTATTTGCGGTGTCTATATGTATGAGAAAAATCTCGCTGCCTTATATGCAGTACGTTTGTCACGAATACAAAAACGGTTTCCGCCTTGAAAAAACAGTCGAAATCCCGTATAATAAATTCGGAGTATTATATGGAGCATAACTGCGGCAATGCCATGCATCATAGATAGACAAAGAGAGAAAGGGAAGTACATGATCAATATTCGTAAACTGGAAGCAGAACTATGGGAATCCGCTGATTTACTTCGTGCCGGATCGAAGCTTACTTCGAATCAGTATTGTATGCCGGTATTGGGACTGATTTTCCTTCGCTATGCCTATAGTCGCTTCAAGAAAGTCGAAGCCGAGATTCTGAATAATCGTCCGATGCGCAACGGTCGCGCGCTTCCGGTGGAGGCAAACGATTTTGCGGCAAAGAGTGCGCTGTTTCTTCCGAAAGAGGCGCAGTACGCATATCTGGTCAACCTGCCGGAGAATGTCGCAGCGCTTTGCTTGAAGA
Organism: Clostridiales bacterium; assembly: GCA_918244965.1. Classification (GTDB taxonomy): domain Bacteria; phylum Bacillota; class Clostridia; order Christensenellales; family CAG-138; genus UBA3792. The sequence continues at coordinate 765 of CAKJYC010000030.1, forward strand.
ATAAAGACGGGCATACCATGACCAGTCTCGGCGAGGTCGTGAACAATGCCATGCTGCTGGTCGAACAACAAAGCGAGCAGCTTTCCGGCGTACTGCCGAAGGACTACACCATCTTCTCGGATGAGCTGTTGTCCGAATTGCTCCGCATTTTCAACAACAGTGCGCTGGACGAGGTCGGCGGCGACATTATCGGCCGCATCTACGAATACTTCCTCAATAAATTTGCCAAGAACATCGCCTCTGACGACGGTGTGTTCTTTACGCCGAAGTCCCTCGTCAAAATGATCGTCAACATTCTGGAGCCAAAGAGCGGCATTCTGCTTGATCCGGCGTGCGGCTCCGGCGGTATGTTTGTACAAAGCGGCGATTTCGTAAATGCTGCAGGCATGAACGCCAACAGCACTATGACATTCTACGGTCAGGAAAAGGTTGAATATAACGCACAGCTGTGCCTGATGAATATGGCGGTGCACGGGCTGACCGGCGTGATCAAATCGGGCGACGAGGCAAATACGTTCTATCATGACGCGCATTCCCTTGCAGGGTGCTGCGATTATGTCATGGCAAATCCGCCGTTTAACGTGGATAAAGTCAAGGCAGAATCCTGCGAAAACGCCGGGCGGCTTCCGTTCGGGCTGCCGTCGGTCAATAAGAACAAAGAGATCGGCAATGCCAACTATCTTTGGATATCCTATTTCTATTCCTATTTGAACGAGCACGGCCGTGCAGGCTTTGTCATGGCATCCTCCGCAACGGACAGTCAGGGCAAGGATAAGGATATCCGTGAAAAGCTCATCAAGACGGGCGACGTGGACGTGATGATCTCCGTCGGCAACAACTTCTTCTATACCAAATCCCTGCCCTGTTCGCTGTGGTTCTTTGACCGCGCAAAGCGTACCGAGAATAAGGACAAGGTTCTGTTCATTGACGCACGCAATTATTATACCGTTGTCGATCGCACGCTGAATGAGTGGAGCGAGTGGCAGTTGAAGAACCTCAACGCCATCGTATGGCTCTATCGCGGCGAGACCGAAAAGTATCGGGCGCTGATCGGGGAGTATCTGCGCTATTTCAGAGGGCTTGCAGATGGATTGATCGGAAAGGACGCAAAGAGAGTCTTCTCCGCAATCGACGGTATCGAAGACTTCGAGGATATGAAGGAAGCTCTGCTCTCCGAGATTAAAGCCGAAAAACAGAATTGCAAGGAAAAGCTGCAGCAGGCGGACAAGAAGGATCGGAAACACATTCAAGCTTTCTCCGACAGCTATATTGACATGCTGCAAAGCTATTTGACCGTATTGAACGATGCGCTTTGGCTGACGGACAAGTTCGGCGAGGGTGTTTATACCGATGTCCTCGGTCTGTGCAAGCTTGCTTCGCTTGCCGAAATTGAAGAAAAAGGTTGGTCGCTCACGCCCGGTGCGTATGTTGGCGTTGCGCCGCAAAGTGATGACGGAGTTGATTTTGCAACGCGGATGCGGGAGATCCACGCTGAGCTGCTGTCCCTCCAAGCGGAATCAAACGCTCTTATGGATATCATCTACAAGAATATGGAGGAGATGGGAATATGAGCAGATGAATTGTCAAACTAAGTGCAACACTGAGAGATAGAAAGATCAAACAAATCAACCGGTTTATTGAAGCCGAGAACTTTCTTGGGCCTGGCGTTGATCAACGCC
>CAKJYC010000031.1 GCA_918244965.1 Clostridiales bacterium
GTGGCAAATAATCGATGCGTGGCTGGCAGGCCATTTATTGCCCACGTGTGGGCAGCCAGTATTATGAGGGCTATGCCCGAAAATGAAATACCACCGGCTAAGCCGGTGGATCTTTATTCATGAGACACTCCGTGATCGTTCAGTTCACATTATCCTTTCCGGTCAACCGGAAGAGAAAGCGCACGTCCCGACGAAGACGGGCATCACCGCCGCAGGGTGGTGTATAAGTGCGCCCTTGGAAAAAGGATCGGGCAGCCGTGTGGCTGCCCTTCATGGTTTCGTTTTACCTGCCGAGAGAGAAGCTCCTTTCCGATAGCTGCTATCGTTTCAAATTACCGCAGAAAGATCATGCCGCAGCTAATCAGCTGAAACGACCCGCAGGACAACCGGCGGGTCGTTTGTTTATGCGGTTTTTTACATCTGCGCGAGACGCTTGGAGATCATATGGCCCTGATAGTTCGCGTCGCCGGTGACCTCCTTGATGACCTTGATTTCGGGCGGCAGATCGACCTGCTCGTCCTTGTCGTTAAGCTGCACGTCGAGGATCGCGCTGTCCGGATTGGTCGGATAGGTGTCGACCGTGCAGTAGCGTCCGTTGTAGATGAAGCAGAAGCGACGCTTGGAAACGGAGCCGTACTCCGGATCGACCTCGGCGTTCTTGCGGATGTACTCCTTTTCGGAGAGCAGGCGCTCGTTTTCGATGCGCTCGATCGGCGATACAGGACGCTTTTCGCTGTAGAAATAGGAGATCGCGTTGTTGGACACGACCTTGCGCGTGCGGCGCTCGGTGCCCTGCTTGCGCGCCTTGAGGTAGGTCTGCGTGATGTGCTGCTCGACAGGCTGATACGCAGCAAGATCGCTCTCGTCGACGTACTCGATCAGGAACTTGCGCTCGCTCTGTGCCGGCGGGATCTCGCCGAGGATCGCATAGACCTCGTTCATGGCCTTGCGGATCTTGTTGTCGAAGTTATAGGAATTGCCGATCACCACGCGGTTCTTGTGGTTGCGCCAGCACAGGAGCGTCGCGTCCTCCTTCTCCCTCGCCTGTTCAAGCGTTTCATAGCGGGCCGCGTTGTCGTAGTTATAGGCAAACTCCGCGCCCTTCGACGAGGACACGAGGTGGATGACCGCGTCGTAGGATTCCAGAAGCTCCTTCTCGGTCAGACCGAAGCGGGAGATGACCTGATTGAACTCCTTCTGCGAAACGTACGCCTTGTCGTCGATGACGCCGCGATCGCAGATGATCAGGATCTTGTCCTCCGGCACAAGCTGTGCCGCCTCCCACGCCATCTTCTCCTTGTGGAGCTGCGAGGACACGACAAAATACTGGAAATCGAACATGGAAAGGCAGTTGCCGAACGGCTTGATGCCGAACTGCGAGATCAGCTCGGTCGCCGCCTCCGGCACGATGAACACGCGATAGCCGATGCTGGAAAGCTCCTTGACAAGGCGCGACGTCAGCGTCGTCTTGCCGCCGGCGGGTCCGCCCGTCAGGACGATTTTTTTGATGCTTTTCATGGTGGTTCCTTTCAACGGTACTTGAACGGCCCATGTCCGTCCGTATACAGTATAGCATACCTGTTTCGCTTTTTCCACCCTTTATTTTGTGATTTGGCTTCCCTTCCCGCATTTTCGCGCAAGTACACATCCGGTTCATTTTTTCTTCACATTTCTTTCACGAAAGGCTTGCTATTTGACCGATGTTCATATATAATGATTGCGTATGAAACTGTGCCCAAATCCAAAAAGGGGCATACGAGTTCAAATAAAGAAGGAGGAAACAAGAAACATGAGAAAAACCCTTTCTCTGGTCCTGGCAGTCCTGATGATGCTTGTTCTGCTTCCCGCAGTCAAGCTCACCCCGGCTGTCGCAGAAGAAACCGCCTCGACCTATGTAAAGGTTGAATCCGCTGATGATATCACCGACGGATCCTACCTGATCGTAGTCGACAGCAAGAAGATCGACGGCGCCTATTACGCATTCAACGGCACCTCCGCAGCTTCTTTCAACAAGGTCGATGTTCAGATCACCGATAACACGATTACCGGCAATTATACGGCAAACGAAATCGTGATCACATCGGTCAGTGGCGGCTACACGCTGAAGAACAGCGCGAACAAGTACCTCACCGCCGGCAACGGCTCCAACACCATCGTGTTCGGTGATGATGAAGCGGTCAACGGAATCGCGATGAACGATGCGAAGACCGTGTCGATCAACATGACCACCGACGCAGCGCGCGAGCTGAAGCTGAACAACACGAACGATCAGCCGTTTTTCCGGTACTATAAGGTCAGTACCACCTCCAGCAGTTACTTTCTTCCTTCTCTGTACAAGAAGGCAGAAGGCACCACCCCGCCCTCGCCCACGACCTTCACGGTCAAGCTGAATCCGGGCGAGCACAGCGACGGCAACAAGACCGAGCAGACGGTTGACAACGTTACCAGCCCCTACCAGCTTCCCGCTGCGGATTACTTCACAGCCGCAGAAGGCTGGGAGTTTGACTGCTGGAACGACGGCACGAATGATTACAACGCAGGCGTGTCTGTCGAGCTGACCGCGAACACTACCTTCACCGCAAAGTGGAAGGAAGAAGCCGCTGCGATCCCGACCACGGCGATGGAGCAGGTGACTGCGCTCAACAACGGTGACAAGGTCGTCATCTACTATCCGAAAGAGAGCAAGGTCATGACGGCCGAGAACGAGTACTTCGAGCACGCGACCAACCCGAACAAGAACAAGTGGCAGATCGTTGCGGCTGACGCGACGCTGACCGACAACGTTCTTGCAGTTCCGGAAACGGCTGCTCTTCTCACCGTTGAAGCGACAACGAAGAGAGACGGCGAGCCCGTCAACGTCTATGCGTTCAAGAACGCAGAGGGCAAGTATCTGTACGCCGACGGCACCGACACCTACTTTGTCGAGCGCGACTCCGACAATACGGCGAACACGCTGTTCCAGCTGGTCGAGACCACCGGCGGTCTGTTCATCAAGTGCGATACCGCGTGCTATCAGAACGACCCCGAAAAGCCGCAGTACCTTGAGTTCTACAAGAACCGCTTCACCTGCTACAGCTTGACCGACAGCAGCGATCCGACGATCTACACCTTCCAGTTCTATGCAGAGCCCAGCGAAACGCCTCCGACGCCGCCGACGCCCGTCACCGGCACCACGATCATTCTGTTCACGAACGACGTGCACTGCGGCATCCGTGAGGGCTGGGGCTATGCAGGCGTTGCAGACCTCAAGAAGACCCTCGAAAGCTACGGCAACGAGGTCCTGCTTGTTGACGCGGGCGACCACGTCCAGGGCGGCACGATCGGTTCCCTCACCCGCGGCGAAGCGATCATCGAGATCATGAACAAGGTCGGCTACGACCTCGCAACGCTCGGCAACCACGAATTCGACTACGGCATGGCCCGTATGTTCGAGCTCGTCGGCATGGCAAACTATCCGTACATTTCCGCAAACTTCATGGATCTTAGGACAAATGAACATGCTTTGGACTCCTACAAGATCTTCGAAGCGAACGGCAAGAAGATCGCATTCGTCGGTATCTCCACGCCGGAATCCATCACCAAGTCCACCCCGGCGTACTTCATGAACGAAGATCACACCGAATACATCTACGGCTTCTGCCAGGATGCGACCGGCGAAGGCGTCTATGCTGCGGTACAGGCAGCGATCGACGCGGCGAAGACGGAAGGCGCGGATTACGTCATCGCAGTCGGCCACATGGGCATCGACGAGCAGTCCCAGCCGTGGACCGCTCCCGAAGTCATTGCGAATGTGAGCGGTCTTGACGCGTTTATCGACGGTCACAGCCACTCCGTCATCGACGCAGTCGTCAACGATAAGGACGGCCACCCCGTTCTCCACGGCCAGACCGGCACGCAGCTCGCCAACGTCGGCAAGCTGACGATCGCGCCGGACGGCTCGCTCGATCTTGAGCTCCTCCCGGCATCCGAGAAGGTTCAGGACGATCCGGAAACCGATGCGTTCATCACGACGATCGAGGAAGAGTTCGCAGCGCTGCTGAACACCGTCGTTGCGCACACCGATCACCTGCTGACCATCAAGAACCCGGAGACGGGCGCACGTGCGGTCCGCAACCATGAAACCAACCTCGGCGACCTCTGCGCGGATGCGTACAGAGCGAAGTTCGACGCGGATATCGCGTTCGTCAACGGCGGCGGCGTCCGTGCCGACATCCCGGCGGGCGATATCACCTTCCAGCAGATCATCAACGTCCATCCGTTCGGCAACACCGGCGTCCTCGCGGAGGTCACGGGTCAGACGATCCTTGACGCACTCGAAATGGGCGCGCGCGTATGGCCGGGCGAGAACGGCGGCTTCCTGCATGTCTCCGGCCTCACCTATGAGATCCACACTGACGTCGAAGCGAACGTTGTCGTCGACGACGCGAAGATCTGGCAGGGACCGAAGGATCCGACCGCTCCGTACCGTGTACAGAACGTCCAGATCCTGAACAAGAATACCGGCAAGTATGAACCGCTCGATCTGAACAAGACGTACACGCTGGCTTCCCACAACTACATGCTTGAGGATATGGGCGACGGCTTCGCAATGTTCGGCGCCAATGCCAACATCCTGATCGAGAGCGGCATTGCGGACAATCAGATCCTGATCGACTACATCCAGTCGATGCCCGAGGTCGACGGCAAGCACGAGGTCGAAGGCTACAGAGATCCGAGAGGCGAAGGCCGCATCAAGATCGTCAACGGCGATACGGTCGTTCTCTTCACGAACGACGTCCACTGCGGCATCCGCGAGGGCTGGGGCTACGCAGGCGTTTCCGAGCTCAAGAAGCAGCTCGAAAGCGAAGGCTATGAAGTCCTCCTCGTCGACGCGGGCGACCACGTACAGGGCGGCACCATGGGTGCGCTCACCCGTGGCGAAGCGATCATCGAGATCATGAACGCAACGGGCTACGACCTCGCAACCCTCGGCAACCACGAGTTCGACTACGGCATGGATCGTATGTTCGAGCTTGTCGGCATGGCGAACTATCCGTACGTCTCCGCGAACTTCATGGATCTGACCACGAGAGGCACGGCCCTCGAACCGTATCATGTCATCGAAGCGAACGGCAAGAAGATCGCGTTTGTCGGTCTCTCCACGCCGGAATCCATCACCAAGTCCACCCCGGCATACTTCATGAACGCCGAGAAGACCGAGTACGTCTACGGCTTCTGCCAGGATGAGACCGGTGCAGGCGTCTATGCAGCAGCGCAGGCGGCAATCGACAGTGCGAAGACGCAGGGCGTCGACTATATCATCCTCGTCGGCCACATGGGCGTTGACCAGCAGTCCAGCCCGTGGATGTCCACCGAAGTCATCGCGAACATCACCGGTATCGACGCGTTCATCGACGGTCACAGCCACACTGTCATCAACGAAGTCCGCAAGGATAAGGAAAACAAGGACGTCCTCCACGGCCAGACCGGCACGAAGCTCGAGAACGTCGGCAAGCTGACGATCAAGGCGGACGGCACGATGACCATGGAACTGCTCCCGGCTTCCGATAAGGTCATTGACGACCCGGTCGTCGATGAATTCATCCAGCAGATCGAGGACGAATTCGCAGCGCTGCTGAACACCGTTGTTGCGCACACCGACCACCTGCTGACCATCAAGGATCCGGATACCGGCCTGCGTGCGGTCCGCAAGGCGGAAACCAACCTCGGCGACCTCTGCGCTGACGCATACAGAACCAAGTTCGATGCGGATATCGCATTCGTCAACGGCGGCGGCGTCCGTGCGGACATCCCGGCGGGCGACATCACCTTCCAGCAGATCATCAACGTCCATCCGTTCGGCAACATCGGCGTCCTCGCGGAAGTCACGGGTCAGCAGATCCTTGACGCACTCGAAATGGGCGCAAAGGATGAGCCGGGCGAGAACGGCGGCTTCCTCCAGGTTGCAGGCCTCACTTACGAGATCCACACCTACATCGAGCCGAACGTCGTTGTCGGCGCCGACAAGATGTGGCAGGGCCCGAAGGATCCGACCGCTCCGTACCGTGTACAGAACGTCATGGTCCTGAATAAGGAAACCAACGAGTACGAACCGCTCGATCTTGAGAAGAAGTACACGCTGGCATCCCATAACTACATGCTTGAGGATATGGGCGACGGCATGGCAATGTTCGGTGCGAACGCTAAGATCCTGATCGAGAGCGGCATCCCGGACAACCAGATCCTGATCGACTACATCCAGTCGATGCCTGTGGTCAACGACAAGTACGAGGTTGAGGGCTACAACGATCCCAAAGGCGAAGGCCGTATCAAGATCATCGACTCCCTCGCGCCGACCTTCTACGGCGAAGATGTGAACGCGGCAGACGTTTCCGAACGTGTGGACGGCGACACCATCTACCGCTACGATGTCAAGGTCAAGAACGTTGATCCGGAGGCCGAGGTCGTCGGTCTGCAGACGTTCATCATGTACGAAGATGACGTGCTTGAATTCGTCGAAGCAAGGACCAACCTCGAAGGCAACACCGGCGTGAACGTCGCAGACGGCGTGATCAGCTTCGCCTGGGCATCCAGCGGCGAAGGCATCACCCTCGCGGACGGAGACACGGTCGTGTCCCTGTATTTCAAGCTGATCTATCCGCTTGAGAACGGTTCTGTGGTCGACTTCACATTCGTCGCATCCGATTCCGGTACAGAAACCGGCCTGTCCTATGCGATCGAGAATACCGTTGTCGAGGCTGAGGACGTCGAAACCGTCGACGGCAGCATCACCTTCACGCTTCCGACGGATCTCACCATCTACGGCGAAGACGTCAAGTCCCTTGACATCGCATTCGTCGAAGACGGTCAGCGTCTCTATCGCTACGACATCCGCGTGAAGGATCTGCCCGAAGCGGGTCTGTACGTCAGCAGCGCGCAGGTCTTCGTCGAGTATGATGCGGATCTGCTCACGCTCGTCAGAGCGGAAGCCGGCGCACTTGACTGGGTCACCGCGGAGAAGGACAACAAGCTGTTTGTCAGCTGGGCGTCCGATACCGATGTGCTCCTCAAGAACGAGGACGTCATCCTCTCGCTGGTCTTTGCGGCAGCGCCCGATGCGGCAGGCAAGACAGCTGACGTGAAGTTCATCGTCAACGCGCTCGACACCGGAAGCGCAATGTCTGTTGTGTTCGGCGGCACCGTCGTTGAGCTCGAAGCCAACACGGTCGACGGCAGCATCGAATTCGCAGACGCGCTCTACGGCGATGCGAACTGCGACGGCAAGGTCACCGCAGCTGACGCGTCCCTGATCCTGCGCTCGCTCGTCGGTCTCGATGAGCTCACCGCACAGGGTGCGTTCAACGCAGACGTTGACGGAGATCTTGAGGTCACCGCAGAAGACGCGGCGCTCATCCTCCGCTACATCGTCCAGCTGATCGAGCACTTCCCGGTCGAAGGTCCGCAGGACTGATTCCCCAAAACCCCAAGGGGACCGTCAAACGACGGTCCCCTTTCGTATGCGTTTTTTCAAAAAAAGCGGCGGGACTTCCCCGCCGTCGTTTAATGCAGCTTCATGCGCGCGTTGAGCTTTTGATAGACCGGCCGCATCCACGGCTCGGAGCAGGCTTCGATCGCCGCGTCCGGCGCAAACCAGCGGACCGCGCTGTTTTCATCCGCCTTGATACGCAAAGGCTCCGTATCGTCCGCGATCAACAGATACGTGCCGTTCAGATGCAGATGCGCGGGCACAAACCTGCCGCGCTTCCAATGCGGATTGACCGTCAGCGTTTCGATCGACAGCAGCCGGCCCGTTGCGGGCCGCACCGATACAAGCCCCGTCTCCTCCGTCGCCTCCTTCAGCGCGACCGCCAGGAGATCGCGTTCGCCGTCCGCATGGCCGCCGGTCCACGCCCACGAATCGTAGATGTTGTGATAGACCATCAGTACGCGGTCGCGCGCCTCGTTTGTGATCCACGCCGACGCCGTCACGTGAAACAGCAGATTGCTGCGCGCATAGACGTCTGCATACCGTTTAAGGCAGTCGAGCATGACCGCCTTATCCGCTTCCTCCTGCTCATCGCGTGGGAGATACGTTTGCAATGCTTCTATAAACTCCATATTCGCAGTATAGCACAAATCCGCTCTTGTCTGCAAGGCCGCTGCGGTGTATACTGGTAAAAAACACCGGAGGCGCGTATGGTACATATCGGAAATGATTGGGACGGCTTGCTCGCGGACTATTTTGCATCGGAGCAGTATCAGGCGCTGCGCCGCTTCTTGGCCGAGGAGTACCGCACGCACACGATCTATCCCAATATGTACGACATCTTCAATGCGCTGAAATACACGAGCTTTCAGGATACGAAGGTCATCATCCTGGGGCAGGATCCGTATCACGGTCCCGGACAGGCGCACGGGCTGTGCTTCTCCGTGCAGAGGGGCGTAGAGCCGCCTCCTTCGCTGAAAAACATCTTTTCGGAGCTCAACAGTGACTTGGGTCTGCCGCAGCCGAATCACGGCGAATTGACCGCGTGGGCGCGTCAGGGCGTGCTGCTGCTGAACACGGTGCTGACCGTGCGCGAACATATGCCGAACTCGCACAAGGGTCACGGCTGGGAAGCATTCACGGACCGCGTGATCGAGCTTTTGAACGGCAAACAGACGCCGATCGTGTTTTTGCTGTGGGGCGCGAACGCGCGGAACAAGGCACGGATCGTCACAAACCCGATCCACATCAAGCTTGAAGCGCCGCATCCGAGTCCCCTGTCCGCCTACAACGGCTTCTTCGGCTGCCGCCACTTCTCCAAGGCCAACGCGTGGCTCGAAAAGACCGGCCAGACGCCGATCGACTGGCGGCTTGACTGATCCCTTGCAATTTCTTTTTCAAAAATACAAAAAAAGGATTGACAAACCCACCAATCTTTTGTATTATATCTCTTGCGTGCTCGGTTCGTCTAGTGGCCTAGGACACCGCCCTCTCACGGCGGTAACACGGGTTCGACTCCCGTACCGGGTACCAAGGAAGCCCCAAATATGGGGCTTTTTCTTTATCCAAAACGGAGTGGAAGCGGAGTAATGGGAAACAGCATTTCCTTATCCGAACGACTTGTTATCTGCTCCGTACCGTGCAGTTATGATTGCATATCCAATAAGCGGCTCACTACCAGTTGATCCGCCGGAAGCCAGTTTACATCACGCAGGTGCCCCATTGTCAACCAACATGCAGATTCATGCTCCAAGAGCTCCGGTTCGCCCTCGACGATCGAACAGATGAAACAGTCCATAGACAGGTGGAATTCAGGATAGTCATATTCCACTGTCATCACGAACCTTTCCGGCCGGATCGTCGTGGCAAGTTCTTCTTTGATCTCGCGGATCAGCGCTTCTTCCGGCGTCTCCCCTGCTTCAATCTTTCCGCCGGGAAACTCCCAATAATCCTTATACGCACCGTATCCGCGCTGCGTTGCAAAGATCTTCCCGTCCTTATGTATGATTGCTGCTACTACCCTGATCGTTTTCATTTCTTTTATCTCTGCTATCTCTGATAGTATTGTATCTCAGATTAAGATTACAATCAAGGTTTGCAATACAGAATTGAAGGATAGCTTGTATTCTCAAAAAGTCTTTGTTTTTGCTGCCGTCGGCGTTCATGTACAATCGCCGGTTGACTTCGATCATGATGGAGCTGACGCGTTTGTCCTTTTGATAGAAGCACATCGGGACAAGCGTTCCGGCAAAGGGCGAATTGACTGCTACGGAATAGCCACGGGATTGCAGAAAGCGGATCGCCGTCTCTGCCAACCGATTTGGTGTATGGTATGGATCCGTGCCGATGCAGAAATCGGGGCGGTTCGGATTCTGGTCCGGTTCGTACGGCAGCGGTTTCGAAGGAAAGGAATGCCCGTCGATGATCAGGCAGCGTCCGGTTCTGTCAAGCGCCGATTGCACGGCTTCCGTCAAAGCAGCATGATGCGGATCGTACCGGGTTTGCAGGATGCGCTCGCGGGTCGCGGCGTCGATCGTTCGAAGGATCGCACCGTCGTGGGTACGGGTATAAACCGCGCCCATTCCGACGGACGACATGGATTCCTGCGCATCGTCCCGAAACCGTTCCGGATCGCAGACAAGCCGACTCACAGGAAATACGACGGACGGATAATCTCCGCAGAACAGCTCATCGCAGTAATGGTCCGTCATTTTCAGCAGCTCATCGGCAAGGTCGTTTTGAAAAGCGTTGCGTTCCGATTCCGGGATCACCGTGGATGCGTGCGGGATGTGAATAACGACAGAAGATGGTTTCATGATTGTGTCCTCCTTTGGCTTTTCGCCTATTCGGAGTACACAAAAGCACCCATCGTTACCGACGGGTGCTGCAAATACCGATCATACCCATCAGTCAAGCTTTGGCACCTTACCCAATGAGGCAGGTTGTCGTGCGGTCAACGAGCTTGTCTCTCGCGCACTCTTTATAGGCAAGCTGATGATACCATGCACATCCGGGTTTGTCAACACCTGATCCCCCTGCGGTTTGTGTTGCCCTCCATGGTTACATATGGTATAATTCAATTGACAAAAGAATGATCTGTGAAGGAGAAAACCATGCTGCAAACCGGAATCAAAGGAAAGATCGAACTGACGGTAACGATGGACAAGTGCGCCGGCGCCATTGGCAGCGGTGAACTTGACGTGTTCGCGACACCCGCGATGATCGCGCTGATCGAGGAGACATGCTGGAGAAGCGTCGCGCCATACCTCGAACCCGGCGAAGGAACCGTCGGCACCGCGCTGAACGTCCGCCATGTCGCCGCGACGCCTGTGGGACTGACGGTAACTTGCGAAACCGAACTGACGCTTGTGGATCGCAGACGTCTGGTATTCGACGTCAAGGTGCATGATCCCTTCGGCTTGGTCGGCGAAGGAACGCATGAGCGCTTCGTCATCCAATACGAAAAGTTCATGAAGAAGGTTGACGAAAAGCGAAACCAGAGCAACGCCTGATTCCTTCTTTCATTGAAACGCAAAGGTCCCGAGAATGCCCCGGGACCTTTTTGTATGGTTATTCGTTGGCGTTTCTTGTTCCGTACCGCTTTTCAAACGCTTCCACAATCGCAAGCAGATCGGGATCGTTTTGCACTGTCGCGTACAGATACTGCGTTTTGCAGCCAAATTTAAACTGACTGATCGCCTGTTTGCGGATGTCCTCCGGAATGCCGTAAAACGCTTCAGCTACGCTGCCGGTGATCGCGGCGAGCGTGTCGCTGTCACCGCCGACAGAAACGGCGGTACGGATCGCATCCTCGAAGGAAGTCGATTCGAGAAACGCTTCGATCGCCTGCGGAACCGTGCGCTGGCAGGTCTCATTGAACTCGTAGGTCGGACGGATCTCGTCAATGGTGAAATCGAGCGTGTAGTAGTTCTCCTCGATAAAGGAGCGGATCTCCTCCTTGCTGTGTCCGGTACGCGCCAAGAAGATTGCGCATACCGTCGCTTCCGCGCCCTTGACGCCTTCCGGATGGTTGTGCGTGACGACTGTGACGGCGCGTGAAAGCGCCTTGACTTCATCGAGGGTCTTCCCCGCCCAGCCGCAGGCGCTGACGCGCATCGCCGCGCCGTTGCCGAAGCTGTTGTAAGGATGCGGATTTCTTGCGAACATCCATTCATAGAAGTGTCCGCCGTAGCCGCAGTTCGGATATTGCCGCCCGATCTTCTGCATCCATTCGACGGTTTTGTCCTCAAGTCCTTCCGTCTTGCCGTCGTTATCCAGAATCGCCTTTGCAACAGCGATCGTCATGATGCTGTCGTCCGTCGGGAAACACTTGCTGTTGAAGAGCGGAAACTCCTTGCTCTTGTGATTGCGGAACTCATAGATGGATCCAACCATATCTCCGATGATTGCGCCTAACATTTTCTTTCTCCTCCGTTCTGTTTTCTGACTTCATTATACGGCACAGGAAGCCATCCTTGGTCAACTGACCGGCGACAAAAGGTTTACGCTCTCGTCAGCTTTACGCGAAACGCGATCGTGCGCGGCGTCGGAAGTGTGTCGAACTGGATCACGTAGGCGTTGTTGTCCTTGTCCAGATCGAGCACCGTTCCGGCTCCCAGAATCGCGTGCTGCACGCGCGTGCCAACCGGGTAAAGCTCCGAATCGTTTTGATCCAAAAGCCGCTGTTCGGCATTGCGAATATAGTTCGACGCGTCGCGGATCAGCCCGTCCTGCGGCGGTTTTGTGTATTCCAGAAGACTTTGGTCGATATCAAGCAGGAACCGGGACGGATAGCGCGGCGAGCTGTCGATGTTGATGCCGTCCGCTTCGGATAGATAGAGCCGCTTTTCGGCGCGGGTCATCGCGACGAACGCGAGCCGGCGCTCCTCCTCCATCCCCTCGATCGTCCGCACCTTGCGCGACGGGAAAACGCCCTCGTTCATGCCGATCAGGAACACGTACGGGAACTCCAGCCCTTTTGCGGCGTGCACTGTCATCAGCTTGACTTTGTCGCCCGCTTCGATCGCGTCCGTGTTCGTAAACAGCGCGACGTGGCTCAGATAATGCTCCAGCGTGACCTCCTCACCGCAGGTCGTCTCGTAGTCGTAGACGGACTGCTTGAGCTCTGCAAGGTTGTCCAGGCGTTCCTGGCTGCCCTCCGTGCGCAGCGCCGCCTCATATCCGCTTTCGTCGAGGATCGCGGAAAGCACCTCGGACACCGGGCGATTGGCATAGGTCGCCGCGAAACGCTCAATGAGCTTGACGAACTTGTCCGCCTTGGTGCCCTTCATGATTTCGTGGTCGAGATTTTTGAGCAGCGCGTCGTACAGGGTGCAGTTGTTCGCCTGCGCGTACTCCTCCAAAAACTTCATGCGGCGCTGTCCCATGTTTCTTTTGGGCGTGTTGACAACGCGGCGGAACGACAGATCGTCCTTGTACGCGATCATGCGCAGGTACGAGAGCGAGTCCTTGATCTCCATGCGCGCGAAGAACTGCACGCCGCTGTAGATCGCGTAGGGCAGCTTCGCCTTCAAAAGCACTTCCTCCACCTGCCGCGTCAGATAATGCGCGCGGTACAACACCGTCATGTCCTTATACGGCACGCCCTGCTCGTGCAGAGAATGCATCTGCCCGACAACCCATTTCGCTTCTTCCTCGGCGTTTCGCGCGTGGTGGCACAGCACCGACGCGCCGTGCGGCTGCATCGAAACGAGGTCCTTTTTGATGCGGTTTTTGTTCTTTGCAATCAGCGAATTGCAGACGGCGAGGATCTCCGGCGTGCTCCGGTAGTTTTCGTTCATCATCACCGTCTTGGTGCCGGGAAACTGCATATCGAAGCCGTTCAGATACTTGACGTTCGCGCCGCGCCAGGTATAGATCGTCTGATCCGGATCGCCGACGATGAACAGGTTTTTGTGATAGCCGCACAGGACTTCCATCAGCTCGTACTGCAGCCCATCGATATCCTGAAACTCGTCGATCATGATGTATTCCAGGCGCTTCTGCCATTTCAGGCGGATGTCCTCGTGCTCACGGAAGATGTACAGCGTGAACTTGATGAGGTCGTTATAGTCGAGTCCGAAGCATTTTTTCTGCTGATACAGGTAGCCGTAGAACAGGATATCGTTCGTGCCGACAGCATTCAGATACTTCTCATGCAGCGCGTCGAGCGACAGGTTGATGAGGTCGAGATAGTATTCCGGCTTTTTGAACAGCTTCTGGATCTCGAACATATCCCGCGCGTTTGCAAACGTCATATCTCTGAGCGTCAGTCCGCGCTCCTCGTAGATGATGCGGAGCATGTCGTCGATGTCGGAATTGTCGAGCACCAGAAAGCTCTTCGGGTACTGCACGGCATAGCTGTCCTCCTGCAGAACCGATACGCAGAAGCCGTGGAACGTGTTGATATAGCCGGTGTCGTTGTCGCCGGTGAGGTTGTGGATGCGCTGCCGCATCTCGTTCGCCGCCTTGTTCGTGAACGTGACGCACAGGATATTGCCCGGCAGAATGCCGAAGTCGTTCACTAGATACGCAAACCGGTGGGACAGCGCACGCGTCTTGCCCGATCCCGCGCCTGCGATCACGCGGATAAACCCCTCCGTCGATGTCACGGCTTCCCGCTGCGATTGATTCAGTTTCATTTCGTCCATAAGCGCCTCCCCGGCTCAATATCTTCCGCTTTCCAGTCTCCGCTGCACTTCTTTTTGCACATACGCAACTTCGGCATCCGTGAGATCGCCCCTGTCGATGCTGACGGAGGTCTCTCCGCGCCGCGCGGCGGCAAGGCATTCCTCGATCTTGTCCTCGACGACCATGTTGCGGTAGCCCATAAAGCTCATAAAACTGTCGTTTCCAAAGCTCATTCCGGTTTCTCCTTCTGATTCGTATCGCCCTTTGGATTCTCGAACTTAAGCACGACTTTGTTCTGCTCGTCAAGGATCAGATGCGCCTTAAAGGACTTGCCCGCCTTGCTCCTGAATCCGGAGATCAGGCCGGAGTCGTGTTCGGTGATGAGCTTGCGGAACTGCGCTTCCGTCAAGGTTTTCTTGCAGATGGTGCCGACGGAGAATTTGCAGCCGTCCTTGTAGCCCGAACAGCCGTAACCCCAGCTCTGCTTTTTCATCGGCTTGCCGCAGACGGGACACAGCACCGGCGGGTTCAGTTCCGTATTCTGCAATGTCGGCGCTACGGGCGAAACACCGATTTCCTTGCACCAAACGGTGACGGTTTTCTCGATGTCGCTCCGGAACTTCGCCGCGTCCTCGTTGCCGCGTTCGATCTCGTGCAGCCGCTTCTCCCATTTCGCCGTCAGCGCGGGCGATTTGATGGATTCCACCGTCAGCCCCTGGATCAGCCCGATGCCTTTGTCCGTGGCGGACAGCGTCTTTTTGCTGCGCTCCGCATAGCCGCGTTTCAGCAGCGTTTCGATGATCGCGTCGCGCGTCGCCGGCGTGCCGATGCCCGCCACGCTCGGGTCGGCGAGGATCTTTTTGAGCTCCTCGTCTTCGAGGTCCTTGCCTGCGGAAATCATTGCCGCAAGCATCGTTTTGTCCGTATAGCGCTTCGGCGGCTCGGTTTCCTTTTCCTTGACTTCGTAGGTGCCGGACACCGTTTCGCCCTTTGTCAGCATCGGCAGATAGTTTTCCTTGTCCTTTCCCGTTATCGCCATAAAGCCGGGCTCGAGGATCGTGCTGCCGCTCGAGGTGAACGCCTCGCCCTCCACGGTCGTGGTGACGTTGGTCCGGCTGATGACGGCGTCTCCGTACAGCATACAGATGACGCTTCTCACGATCAGGTCGTAGATTTTCGCCTGATAGCCCGTAAGCCCCTTGGGCTTGCTCGTCGTGGGGATAATGGCAAAGTGGCTTTCCACTTTCTTGTCGTCGAAATAACGCCATTTTACAAAGCTGCGCTTGCGTCCGTCGATCAGCGGTGTATAGTCCGGATTCTCCGCAAGCTTATCGAGCACGCGATTCACAGTCGGCACCATGTCCTCGGTGAGATAACGCGAATCGGTACGCGGATACGTCGTCAGGCCCGCGTCGTAGAGCGCTTGCGCCGCGTCAAGCGTTTGCTTCAGCGTCATGCCGAACTTGGCGTTTGCGTCCATCTGGAGCGCCGAGAGGCTGTACAGCTGCGGCGGATGCTTCTCCTCTTTCTTCTCGGAGATCTCGGTAACAACGCCGTTCTTTCCGTTGATCTTCTTGAGAATCTCAGCAACGGCGTTCTTATCGTTGAATCGCTTGCCCTTATGCGTCGCGGTATACGTTTCGCCCTTGTCGGTTTTGAACGTTGCCTCCAGTGTCCAGTATTTCTCCGGCTTGAAGTTGCGGATCGCAAGCTCACGATCGACAAGCATCTTGAGCGTCGGCGTCTGCACGCGCCCGATGCTGAGCACCTCGCCCTTGACGTGCTGATGCAGCGTCATGGCAACCGTCAGATTGATGCCGACCACCCAGTCGGCGATCCCGCGCATCCGTCCGGCAGTCTCGATATTCTTGACTTCCTCATACGTTTTGAGCTTTGAGAACGCATCGAGAATGCCCTCCTTGGTCTGCGACGCAAAGCAGACGCGCTTCACCGGCGCCTTGCTTCCCGTCAGCTCGTAGATGTATGAGAAGATGACTTCGCCCTCGCGATCGAAGTCCGTTGCATTAATGATATAGTCGCTTTTCAAAAACATTCGCTTGATCAGCTCGAACTGTTTTTTCGTGCGCGCGTCGAACGATGAGCCGTCCGTCCGCAGCCGCAGCTCGTACGGATTCGGCAGAAACGGCAGCGGCATCTTTCGCCAGTTCTTGTAATCCGGATTGTAATCCGCCGCGTCCTTGAGCTGTCCGAGATGCCCGAAGCCCCACGTCACGAAGCAATCCTCTCCGGCGTACCGGATCCTTAAGAATCCGTCCTTTGCCTGCTGTGCCTTGACTGCCTTTTCATTCGACTTAAGCGCTGAGAACGTAATTTCCTTTCCGTTCGCCAGCGTGATCTTATCCAGCGCCGCTGCGATCTTATTGCCGACGTCCGGCTTTTCCGCAAGTATCGTGATCATATCCTGTCCCTGTCCGCTTCTAAATCTGTGCTGTCATTGTATCATATCAAGAGCCGCTTGAAAAGCCGAATGAAAACATCACTTTGACATTCTGACTTCCTTGAATGCAAAGGTGAAGTTAGGGTGATATATCCTTTGCAGCGAGAAACGGATAAAAGAAAGCGTTTCAGGAAGGATCAGCCCTGCTCAGGATCGCATTCAAGATGGATTATTGTTGATCTCAGCCTAACCGGAGCAA
>CAKJYC010000032.1 GCA_918244965.1 Clostridiales bacterium
ACCGTTCCTCTATGGTAAGATGTTTGTAGTTCATATGTCTCTCTCCTTTGTAGTTTTGTTGGCAAACTTATTCTACCAGAGATTCATATGAACTTCTATTTTTTCTTTCCTTACTGTTGCACTTGATAGTATAATTCATCTGCAAAAAAAGACAGGACCGCGGCAGCGGCCCTGTTTTTCTGTTTTTGTTTGCGGCATGCGCGAAGCGCTTATCCCCACCGGGCTTCCTTCAGCGGCTTGTCCCAGTAGACCGTGGCGTTTGCCTGCCTGCACAGCGCGTCGATGTCCTCCTGCAGCGTTTCGAGGAGCAGTGCCTCGCGCTTTTTCGAGCGACGGCCCGGCGCGTCGTACAGCACGTCGGAATAGTACGCGTCATAGGAGACCGCAAAATCGCTTTCGTCGATGTGCGGGAAGAAGGTCACCGCCGCATTGTAACGAATGTTGCCCTTCTCCGATTCGGCGATCAGCATGACCAGCGCGCCGTGGCGATGGATGCTGTTTGCGACGCAGTCCGCCGCAAAATACTGTTCATATACGTTGATCGTCATAGGATCCTCCTTCTTTATACCACAACCTCATACGCGTCGACCGTGCCGTAGTCCGACAGCGCGAACGGACTGAAAACGCCGCGGTCGGTGACAACGCCGGTGACGAGCTCCGGCGGGGTGATGTCGAATGCCGGATAGTAGCCCTTTACGCCGTCGCGCGCAGTCTTGACGCCCATCGCCTCCAGCACAAGCGCGGGATCACGGAACTCGATCTTCACGTCGTCGACGCCCCTGTGCATCAGGTCCGGCGCGCCGGTCACATAATACGGAACGCCGAGGTGCTTCGCGGCGATCGCGATCTGGAACGTGCCCACCTTGTTGACAACGTGGCCGTCCGCGGTGATGACGTCCGCCGCCGAGGTGAACACGTCCACGTGCTCGTGCTGCATGACGAACGCGGGCATGTTGTCGGTGATGACCGTCACATCGAAGCCCATTTCGTAACAAACCGTTGCGGTCAGCCGCGCGCCCTGGAAATACGGACGCGTTTCGGGACAGAAGATGCGGAGCTGCTTGCCCCGTGCTCTAGCTTCGCGCAGCATCATGCCGACGATCGTCTCCGCAAAACACTGCGTGAGGATCGTGCCGTTCTGCGGGAATTTGTCGACGAGGTGCGTCGCGATCCTGCCGATCTTTTCGTAGCGGGAATTGTTCGCCTCGATCGCGCGGGACTTGATCGCTTCGTCGACCGGCTTTCCGTCCTTCCACGCCTGCTCCGCCGCGTCGAGCATGGTTCTGCAGATGTGCGCCATGCGCTTTGCGGTCGTCGGCCGCGCGTTTGCAATGCAGTCCGCCGCGCGCAGAAGAAACGCGCGCTGTTCGGCTTCGCTCCTGTCGCGGCATTCGTAGGCGGCAAGCGCCATGCCCATCGCGGCGGCGGTGTACGGGCCTGCGCTCTGCGTCACCATGTCGGCGATCGCCTGCGCGACCTCGCCGTAATGCGTGCACGTCACGAACGATACCGTGCGCGGATATACGCGCCGGTCAAGAATGCGCACCGCGCCGTTTTCGTACCACGCGATGTTTTCATACTGCAGCATAAACGCAAGATCCAGATCGGGTCGGTTCATCGGCATATCCTCCTATTTTGATTATAAAGCCGAATCGCGCCTGTGTCCATTGCTTTTTTTGATAATATTATTTTCTTGCAAAGTGCAACCTTTTCCTGTACAATACGGTATGAAAGATGACGGAGCATCGCTCCCTGATCGAAAAAACAGGAAGGAATTGCAAACCAATGAAGAAACTGATTGCGATCGCGCTTTGCGCTATGCTGTGCGCATTTGTATTCGGATGCGGCAAGAAGGCCGAAGAAACCAAGACGAACGAGGCGGACAAGCCCGCAGCCGACGCGTCTGAGGGCGACGTGAAGCACGACATCGAGCTGCCCGAAATCGAGCTGCCCGAAATCGAGCTGCCGGAAATCGGCGACGAGGGACAGCTCTCAGGCGGCTGGTCCGTTGCGGAGGACAACACCGTTACCGAGGGACGCAAGGCGGTCTTTGACAAGGCGTTTGAAGAGCTGGTCGGCGTCAACTATGTGCCGGTCGCGTATCTCGGCAGCCAGGTCGTTGCGGGAACCAACCATTGCTTCCTGACGCAGGCGACGGTCGTCTATCCGGACGCGGTGCCGATGTTCACGCTGGTCTATATCTATGAGGACCTCTCCGGCAATGCCGAGATCATGAACATTGAGGACCTGCCCGTTGTGCCGAACGACGACGGAACGGCGACGGAGCCGATCCCGGACGAACCGCTGATGGGCGGCTGGGCGTTTGCGGAATCGCCGGAGATCACCGACGAGATCAGGGCGAAGCTCGAGAAGGCGCTTGAAGAAATGGTCGGCGCAAGCTATGAGCCGATCGCAAACCTCGCGACGCAGGTCGTTGCGGGCACCAACCGCTGCGTGCTGTGCAAGGTCACGCCGATCGTGCCGAACGCGGTTGGAAACTATGCGCTCGTCTATGTCTATGAGGACCTCGAAGGCGGCGCGCAGGTGCAGTACGTGATCAGCTTTGATTTCGGCGCTCTCTGCACTTACGGCGCATAAACGATTCCGTTCGGCCTGCCGGATACGCTTCGGCAGGCCGGTTTTCTTTATCGAACGACGGGAGGAACGGCAATGGGCGTTATTCGGGCGATCGCGGGATCCGTGAAGCACGTCGCAAAGGAGCAGTGGAAGGAGGCGTTCTTTATGGACGCGCTGCCGGTCACGGTCCTGATGGCGCGCGGGCACAAGCAGGTTTCTGCGAAAAGCGCAAACGACCGCGTCGACGACGAGATCATCACAAACGGCTCGCTGCTGTCCGTGGCCGACGGACAGGCGCTCGTCGTCGTGTCGCGCGGGAAGGTCGTCGACGTGTGTACGGAGCCGGGCGAGCACGAATTCTACGATCCCGACCATCCGGGCGGCGTGCGCGGGTTCTTCCGGGACGTCTGGGAGCGCGTGGGCTTCGGCGGCGCCGACGTGCAGCCGAAGCGGCACCGCGTGTATTACATCAATACCAAGGAGTGTCACGGCAATCCTTTTGAAACGCCCGCGCCGGTCACGGTGCGCGTGCGCGACGACGATCTGAAGGCCGACCTCGACCTGTCGCTGTCGTTTGCGGGCGTGTATTCGTACCGGGTCGAGGACCCGGCGCAGCTGTACCGCGCGATCGGCAACGTCGCACAGCAGTACGAACGCAGCAATCTCAAGCCGCAGCTGGACGCGGAGATCGTTTCCGCCATGCAGCAGGCCGCAGCCGCGCTGTTTTCACGCGGGATCCGTCCGCACGAGCTGCCGCAGCACACCTATGATCTGGCCGGGGCCGCCGCAGATGCGGTCAAGGACGCGTTCCGTTCCCGCTTCGGGCTCGGCATGCTCACGATCGCGTTCGATTCGCTGGTGATCGAGGACATTCTGCTGCTGCAGAACGGCCAGCGCGCGTCGATCCTCCGCGATCCCGCCATGGCCGCCGCAACGCTCGTGCAGGCGACGGCGGACGCGATCAGGGATATCACGAAATAAAAAACGGGAGGCCGGGGTCGGCCTCCCTTACATTTTGATTCTATCTTGCCGCAAGGCGGAAGATCGCTTCCATATCGGATTCGCGCAGAACCATCGCGCTGCCGATCTTGCCGCCGGTCGCGATCGCGCAGTTCTTTGCAAGCAGCCGGATCTCTTCCTCGGTGGGCTCGACGCCGAGCTCTTTGAGGTTGGTCGGCATGCCGATCGAGCGGAAGAAGTCCTCCATCGCCTCGATGCCCTTCAGCGCCGTCTCCTCGTCGGTTGCGCAGGGCTTGACCTGCATGACGTACATCGCAAAGCGGGCGAAGCGCGTCAGGCAGTGCTGCATGACGTAGCGCGCCCAGCTGCCCCAGACGGCGGTCAGCCCCGCGCCGTGCGTCACGTCGTACAGTGCGCCGAGCTCATGCTCAAGCCTATGGCACGACCAGTCGCCCGCGTCGTTGCCGCAGCCGGTCAGTCCGTTGTGCGACAGCGAGCCCGCCCACATGATCTCCGCGCGGGCGGCGTCGTTTTCGGGATCGTCGCGCAGCACGACGGCGTTGTGCATGACGGTGCGCAGCAGCCCCTCGGCGATCGCGTCGGTGATCTCCATCCGGTGTCCGTTGACAAAGTAGCGCTCCATCGTGTGCATCAGGATGTCCGAGCAGCCCGCCGCGGTCTGGTACGCGGGCAGGGTTTTCGTCAGCGCCGGGTCCATCAGCGCAAACTTCGGGCGGCACAGATCGCTGTTGACGCCGCGCTTTTTGCCCTCGTAGGAGATCACGCTGCTGTCGCTCATCTCGCTGCCGGACGCCGCAAGCGTCAGCACGACGCCGAGCGGGAAGCATGCCGCAGGCTTGCGGGTGTGCTCATACAGCTCCTTCACGTCGCGTTCCGGCTCCGCGAGCGCGTAGGCGATCGCCTTGGCCGAGTCGATGACGCTGCCGCCGCCGACGGCCAGGATGAAGTCGACGCCGTAGGCCCTGCACATGCGCACGCCCTCGTAGACCTTTTCCAGACGCGGATTCGGCACGACGCCGCCGAGCGACACAAAGTCGATCTCCTCCGCGGTCAGCGAATCCTGCACGCGTTTCAAAAGCCCGGACTGCACGGCGCTTTTGCCGCCGTAGTGGATCAGGACCTTCTTGCCGCCGAACGCCTTGACCAGCTTGCCGGCCTGCTTCTCGACGCCGCGTCCGAACACGACCTTGGTGGGGGTATAGTAGGTAAAATCTCCGTTCATAAGCACCTCCGAAAGCAGTTGTTGTCACCTGTTATTATAGCATGCCGCGCGCGGTCCGTAAAGCGCGGCGCAGCACGAAATTAGGATTGAATTCCTATTTTTTATATGGTATACTTTCTCCACATCCCGACAAAAACCGCACAGAGGGAGTTTGATCGGGGCAAACGGAGCGGCGGGCGCATACACCGCCCGGAGACGAACCTTATGCCGGGAACCTACCATTGAAAAACCTGATGAAGCACGCAGAACAAGCGCAGGCGGTGCTTCGGAAAGACGATCTGACATGAACTATCTGAACGCAACGCGCATTGACGGCGCGGCATTTGAAGCATTTGTAAAGAGCGGCGCGGGAAACCTCCTGCGCAACATCCGCGAGATCAATGACCTGAACGTTTTTCCGATCCCGGACGGCGACACGGGCGACAACATGTACCGCACGATCGCGGGCGGCGTCCGCGAAATGGAGAAGGCGCCGGACGGCACGCTTAGCGGCAAGGCAAAAGCGCTTTCTGCGGGCATGCTGCTTTCCGCGCGCGGCAATTCGGGCGTGATCCTGTCCCAGCTGTTTTCCGGCATGTCCGACGGCCTTGCCGGGCTTTCGGACGCGTCGATCCCGGAGCTTTTGCGCGCGTTTTCGGAGGGCGTGCGCCGCGCGTACGAGACAGTCGTGACCCCGGTCGAGGGAACGATCCTTACCGTCGCGCGCGAGGCCGCGGACGGCGTGCGCGACGCGCTCGGCGAGCAGACGACGCTCGGCGCGTTTTCCGAGCGCTATCTTGACCGGATGCGCACGTCGCTTGCCAACACGCCGGAGCTTCTGGACGTGCTGAAGGAGGCGGGCGTGGTCGATTCCGGCGGCGCCGGGCTGTACCGCATTGCGGAAGGCGCGGCGGGTGCGATCCGCGGCGAGAGCGCTGCGGCGGACGAACCCGCTGTCACGCACGGGAACGGGTCGGATCTCGACCTGTTCACCGAGGACAGCGAGCTCAGGTTCGGCTACTGCACCGAGGTGCTTTTGCGGCTGACGCGCAAAAAGACCGACGTTGAGGCGTTCGACGTGCAGACCGTGACCGATTACCTCGAAACGATCGGCGAATCCATCGTCGCCTTCAAGAACGGCTCGATCGTCAAGGTGCATGTGCATACGTTTACGCCGGACAAGGTGCTTGCGTTCTGCCTGCGGTTCGGCGAGCTTCTGACGGTCAAGGTCGAAAACATGGAGCTCCAGCACAGCGAGCATGAGCAGGAGAAGCAGGACGCGCTTCCGGAGGTCAGGCGTGCGCGCACAAACTACGCGACATGCGTGGTGGCGACCGGGCGCGGCGTAATGGACGTGTTTGCCGAGATGGGAGCGGACCGCATCATCGACGGCGGGCAGGGAAGGAACCCCTCGATCAGCGATTTTATCGACGCGTTCGACGCGATGAACGCCGAGCACATCTTTGTGTTCCCGAACAACGCCAATATCCTGATGGCGGCGGAGCAGGCGGCGAAGCTATACAAGGAATCGACGGTGCACGTCGTGCCGTCGAAGAACCTCGGACAGGCGTATGCCGCGCTTTCGATGCTCGATTACAGCTTTGACACGGCCGACGAGGTGATGGACAACTTCGTCGAGAACATGGAATACGTCGAAACCGGCATGGTGACGCGGGCGATCCGCGACGTGGACTACCGGGACCTTTCGGTGAAGAACAACGATTATATCGGCTTCACGAACAAGAAGGTGCTTTCGGCCGCGCCGGACCGGGTCGAGGCGCTGCGGGTCCTGTGCGAGCAGCTTTCGATCGCCGAAAAGAGCATCGCAACGGTGATCTTCGGCGAGGACGTCGGCGAGGACGACATGGACGCGGTGCGGAAGATGTTCCGCAAATGCTTCCCCGACAAGGAATACTATGAGATCGACGGCGAACAGGAAATCTATGATTTTATCATCATATTGGAATAAGGAGGCACTATGAAACCCTTTGCAATCGTTGCGGACTCAAGCTGCAACCTCACAAGCGTGCAGGCGAAGGAATACGGCGTCGACGCGATCGTTCCGATGCACTTCTACATCGACGAGAAGGAATACAACGCGAACGGCGACTGGTCGGAGATCGGCGCGAAGGAGTATTATGACATGATTCGCAGCGGCGTACGGCTGCGCTCCTCGCAGGTCACGTCGCAGGAATACGAGGCGGCGTTCCGCGGATTCCTGGACGAAGGCCGCGACGTGCTGTCGCTGTCGTGCACCGGCGCGCTGTCCTCGTCCGTCAAGGAGAGCATTGTCGCGCGCGACCGGATCGAAAAGGAATATCCGAACGCAAAGATCAGGTGTATCGACAGCCGCAACTGCATCTATTCGTACGCGATGATGCTGATCGAGATCTCAAAGCTGCGCGCGCAGGGCAAGACGCTTGAAGAAATCGAGGCGTGGATCGAGGAGGAGAATCAGAACTTCAACGAGGTCGGCACGGTCGACAAGCTGACGTATCTGCGCAACGCGGGCCGCGTCAGTGCCTCCGCCGCGTTCTTCGGCGGCGTGTTCAGCGTCAAGCCGATCGTCGTGTTCGACGAGGCGGGCCACAACGTCGCGGTCGAAAAGGTCCGCGGACGGCAGGGCTCCTTGGATCGCGTCGCGGAGTACGTCAAGCGGTACGCGAACGTCAAAAAGAACCGCAATATCTGCATCGCGCACGCCGACTGCGAGGACGAGGCAAGGCTTTTGGGCGACAAGATCAAGGCGCACTTTCCGGACGACGAGCTGCTGTTCCATTACGGCTACGTCGAGCCCGGCGTCGGCTCTGCTGTCGGCCCCGGCTCCCTGATCGTCAACTTCTACGGCGACCCGGCCATCCGGCATCTGAATAAATAATCCGGCAGACAAAAACTCCCTTCGTAAAGACGAAGGGAGTTTTTGTCTGCGCAGATATAGCCTGAACGCGTCGGTTCCCGCTTTTTGCGGGCACGACGACCGGCATCGGCTGCTGATTCAGAAAGATGCAATGACCGATCGGTTCAGCGCGCGGATCAGCGCCAGCGCCAGCGAGACCGTCGCCTCGTAATCCGCCGCGGCTGCAATGCACGCGGGCGTGTGGATATAGCGCACCGGGACGCCGAGCACGATCGCAGGCGCGCCGAGAAGCTGGGACTGGATGATTGCCGCGTCGTTGCCGCCGCCTTCGCGCACCGCCGCCTGCACGGGGATGCGCTGCTGCTTCGCGAGATCGAGCGCATACCGCACGAACCGCGGGTTGCAGATGACGGACGTGTCCATGAAACGGATCATCGGGCCGTTTTTGAGCCTGGTCTGCATGGCGTACGGCTCGCCGAAGGTATCGTCCGCGGGGCAGCCCTCGAAAACGAGCGCCGCGTCGGGGCGGATGCGGTTCGTCGTGACCTTGCAGCCGCGTTCACCGACCTCCTCCTGCACGGACAGCGCGCCGACGACGTCGACGGAAAGGTCCTCGTCCGCGATGCGCCGCATGACTTCCAAGAGCGCCGCGACGCCGATGCGGCAGTCGAACGCCTTGCCGAACAACAGCCCGCGCTCCCCGTCATACCGGAACGGCGTATCCGGCACGACCGGCTCGCCGATGCGGATGCCGAAAACCTCCGCAGCCTCCGCGGCGCTCGCTGCGCCGACGTCGATGGAAAGATCGCGGATTTCGGGCGCGCCCGTGCGCTCCTTTTCCGCCGCGCTCATGAAATGCGGAGGCTTGGCCGCGATCACGCCGGGGATCCAGCGTCCCTCGCGATTGCGTATCATGACCCTTGTGCCCGGCAGCGTCGAACGGTTCCACCCGCCGAGCGGCACGACGCGAAGCGTGCCGGAGGGGCGGATCGAATGGACCATAAAGCCGACCTCGTCGCTGTGCGCGTCGAGCATCAGAACGGGCTTGTCGCCGGTGTGTTTCCTGCGGTACAGATACAGATTGCGGAGATGGTCCTCTTCAACATCGCAGACGTCGCCGATCGCAGCCCTTGCGACCCGCACCGTTTCGTCCTCAAAGCCGCTCGGCGCGTTTGCCTCCGAAAGCGCCCGGATCAAATACAGCTCCCGTTCCGTCATACGCATCCTCCGTTTCGTTCTTCGTTACCGACAGTATAGCATAGATTCACGCCGCGCGTAAAGCACGCGCCGAAAAAAACAGAGCCCTGCGGCATCTTCCGCAAAGGCTCTGTTTTTGTCCATATCCGTTTATTCGTGCAGGAATTTGACGCCGCACTTCTGGCATACATAGCGGTTATTCCGCTGAACCTCATCACAATACGGACAGCGAACTTTACCGGCGCTGACGGGAATCGGCATGATCGGATCTGCGGGCTTTTCCGTTGGCTTTTCGATTTTATATTCTTTCTCGGGCGGGGGGTTCGGCGTGATTTGCGCCGGAGACTTTTCGGGCGGGGGATTCGGCGTGATTTGCGCCGGAGACGGTACGCTGCCCGCTGCGGTTTGCTCTGCGGATATGGGACTGTAAGATTCTTTCGGAGCGACGTTTTCGCGGATCGCATCGACGTTCTCAACCAACTCGCCGAAGCCGGTGACAAACAGCCGGATGATCCATGCGTTGAATATCCCAAGCGCGACGACGGCCGCACCGCCGAGGATGCTCAACAGAACCATGCCGGGTTCGCCGTCGGACGCAACGCTGCCGGCAATTATGACACCCACGCCTGCGACAATTCCGACGATCACCAGCACGGCAAAAAAGACTTTTGCAATTCGTATGATCTGTTCTCCTGTTTTCATAGCAACACCTTCCCTTATTAACATAAAAGCTGGTATACGGGATATTGTCAAGATAAAAACGGCATCCTGTTCTTGAAGCAAAGAGCAGGAGAGGAGCCGGACGTCGTGATTGTGTATGACCCGCTGTGGGAAACCATGAAGGAAAAGGGCATCTCGCAGTATGCGCCGATCAAGCAGTACGGGATCAGCACCGGACAGCTTGACCGGCTCCGGAAAAATGAAAACGTCAACACCTATACGTTCGACACGCTTTGCCCTTATCCTGAATTGTCCGCTTTCGGATGTCGCGGCATATCAAGAGGATGAATCGAATGAATAGCGCCCGGAAAACTCCGG
This sequence comes from Clostridiales bacterium, assembly GCA_918244965.1. GTDB lineage: Bacteria > Bacillota > Clostridia > Christensenellales > CAG-138 > UBA3792. The sequence continues at coordinate 9,852 of CAKJYC010000032.1, forward strand.
GCGCTGTGTTAATTCTTTTTTGCTGCGGTTTTTCTCAATTGTTGTTTACGCTCGACGATGCGCGGCGCTCGCGGTCGGCGATCATGTGCTGGAGCGTGATCAGGATCGCAACGACGGTCTGCTCGTGCTCCGGCCGGTACAGGTCGAGGCAGTATTTATCGTGCAGCGAGATCAGCTTCTGCGAGGTCGTCGCAATGATGCTGCCGTCGGCGTCGAACAGCTCAAAGTTGAGACCCAGAATATTGCCGCGCAGCTGCCAGCCGAGGCCTTCGATGTTCGTGATGTCCTTGATGAGATGGAACAGCTCGTTCGAGAACTGGAATTCCGTGCCGTTCGCCATCGAGATGAAGTGCCGCTCGTGCAGCGAGATCAGCTTTCTGCGGATCGTCGCGACCGGATTGCCCGCAGCGTCGACGATCTGCGTCGTATCGTGCAGCGTGAACACCTTCGTCCGCGCCTGATAGACGACCTGTTCCTGCTCGTCGGTCACGTCGATGTGATGGTGAAGGGTGAGGATCTTGGTCGACGTATACAGCGATTTGACCGGCTGACCGTATTTCTCCACATAATTGGAGTTGGCCTCCTGCCCCGCGCCGTGGAATCGGTTGATGCCCGAAAAGATACCCATAGCTGCCTCCTTTAAGACTTGATTACCCATACAGTATAGCACGCCGCGCGCACACTCCGCAAGCGAATGCGGGCAGCTTTTTTTACGAAAAAATGGGGGAATTGTGAAACGAAAGCAAACTCCTTGCCGAACGTATTGCATTTTGCATCAGGTGTGCTATGATATGTTTAGCACTCGGAGAGTGAGAGTGCTAAAACGGTGCGGCGCAGGCGGCGGGAAGCCGTCCCGGACGCCCCGCACAATCATTCGGACACAAGGAGGCGACGCATATGAATGCAAACCGATTCACACAAAAATCCATAGAAGCGATCCAGGGCGCGCAGAGCCTGGCGGAAGCCAACCGCAACACGCAGGTCGAGCAGGCGCACCTTCTGAAAACGCTGATCGACGAGCAAGACGATCTGAACGCGCAGCTGCTGACCTCGATGCAGGTCGACGTGCCCGCGCTGCGCACGGCGGTCGACCGCGCGATCGGCGCGCTGCTGACGTATCAGGGCGACAGCCAGCAGAGCTACGCCGCGCCGACGCTGTCGCGCGCGATCACCGAGGCGGACGCCGTTGCGAAGCGCATGGGCGACGCATACGTTTCGGTCGAGCACCTGATGCTGGGACTGCTCGAAAAGCCGGATGAGACGCTCAAAAAGCTCTTCCGGACGTACAGCATCACGAAGGACGCGTACCTTGCCGCGTTGAAGGCGGTGCGCGGCAACCGGCAGGTCAACACCGACAACCCGGAGGGGACCTATGACGTGCTGAAAAAGTACGGGCAGGACCTTGTGGAGCTTGCAAGAGCGCACAAGCTTGACCCGGTCATCGGCCGCGACAACGAGATCCGCAGCATCATCCGCATTCTTTCGAGAAAGACCAAGAACAATCCGTGCCTGATCGGCGAGCCGGGCGTCGGCAAGACGGCGATCGCCGAGGGGCTGGCGCTTCGGATCGTGCGCGGCGACGTCCCGGACAACCTGAAGGACCGCAGCCTGTTCTCGCTCGACATGGGCGCGCTGGTCGCGGGCGCAAAGTACCGCGGCGAGTTTGAGGAGCGTCTGAAGGCGGTCCTCGAAGAGATCAGGAAGAGCGACGGGCGGATCATCCTGTTCATCGACGAGCTGCATACGATCGTCGGCGCGGGCAAGACCGAGGGCGCCATGGACGCGGGCAACCTCTTGAAGCCGATGCTGGCACGCGGCGAGCTGCACTGCATCGGGGCGACGACGCTCGACGAATACCGCAAGTACATCGAAAAGGACACGGCGCTCGAACGCCGGTTCCAGCCGGTCATGGTCGAGGAGCCGAGCGTCGAGGACACGATCTCGATCCTCCGCGGCCTCGAAGAGCGCTACGAGGTCTTCCACGGCGTCAAGATCCACGACGCGGCGCTGATCGCGGCGGCAACGCTTTCCGATCGCTACATCTCCGACCGGTTCTTGCCGGACAAGGCGATCGACCTCGTCGACGAGGCGTGCGCGCTGATCAAGACCGAGATGAACTCAATGCCGAGCGAGATGGACGAAAAGATGCGCCGCATCATGCAGCTGGAGATCGAGGAAACGTCCTTAAAGCAGGACGACGATCCGAAGTCCAAAGCGCATCTCGAGGAGATCGAGAAGCAGCTTTCCGAGCAGCGCGACGCGTTCAACGCGATGAAGGCGAAGTGGGAGGCCGAAAAGGCCGAGATCGCCAAGGTGCAGGCGCTGCGCGAACAGATCGAAGCCGTCAGCAACGAGATCACCGCGGCCGAAAACGCGTACGACCTGAACAAGGCGGCGGAGCTGAAGTACGGAAAGCTGCCGCAGCTGCAAAAGGCGCTCGAGGAAGCCGAGGCGAAGAACGCGACGAAGGAGAACACGCTGCTGCGCGATCACGTCACCGAGGAGGAGATCGCCCAGATCGTGGCGCGCTGGACCGGCATTCCGGTGTCCAAGCTCCTCGAAAGCGAGCGGAAAAAGCTACTGCACCTCGACGAAGTGCTGCATCAGCGCATCGTCGGACAGGACGACGCGGTGCAGCGCGTGTGCGACGCGATCCTCAGGTCGCGCGCGGGCATCCAGAACCCGAACCGGCCGATCGGCTCGTTCCTGTTCCTCGGCCCCACCGGCGTCGGCAAGACCGAGCTGTGCAAGGCGCTGGCCGAGGCGCTGTTTGACAGCGAGCGCAACATGGTGCGCATCGACATGAGCGAATACATGGAGCAGTACTCCGTGTCGCGTCTGATCGGCGCACCTCCGGGATACGTCGGCTACGACGAGGGCGGGCAGCTCACCGAGGCGGTCCGCAGAAAGCCGTACGCGGTCGTGCTGTTCGACGAGGTCGAAAAGGCGCATCCGGACGTGCTGAACGTGCTTCTGCAGGTGCTGGACGACGGCCGCATCACCGACGGACAGGGCCGCACGGTCGATTTCAAGAACACGATCATCATCCTGACCTCGAACATCGGCTCCGATACGCTCTTGGACGGCATGGACGCCGACGGGCACTTAAAGCCCGGCGTCGAGGACTGGGTGCGCAACGAGCTCAAGACGCGCTTCCGTCCGGAGTTCATCAACCGTCTCGACGAGATCGCGTTCTTCAAGCCCTTGACCGGCGAAAACCTGAAGGGCATCGTCGAGCTGCTGTTCAAGGACCTCGAAAAGCGGCTCGAAGCGAGAAGCTACCGTCTCGCGGTCACCGACGCGGCAAAGGCGTACATCGTCGAGAACGGCTCCGATCCGCAGTTCGGCGCACGTCCTTTGAAGCGGTTTATCCAGTCGCACGCGGAATCGCTGCTTGCGCGCTACATCATCCGCGAATCCCCCGCCGAGGGCACGACGCTCACGCTCGACGCCGACGCGAACGGCCTTACGGTGCGGTAAACGGCAATCAAAAACAGGCTGCTTTCCGGCAGCCTGTTTTTTATATTGCGGATCCGTTCAGACGAGATACTTCTTCACAAACGGGATTTGATTCAGGATCAGCGACACAAGGAGGGACGACAGAAAAACGAGGATCGTGATCACCGGAACGGACAGATAAGGGTTAAACGTGACGGTATCCAGTCCGACCATCCTTATTGCTTTGATCAGGATCGGGTGAACAAGGTATACGCCGAAGGTGGATCCGGACAGCACCGTGAGCCATTTCTGCCTGCGGGCAGAGCACGGACGCCGAACCAGCTGCTGTCCGAGCAAAAACGCGCCGCCCGCCGTCATGGCCACGTTCACCGTCTGATTCTGATAGAACAGAACGATCTTGTGTTTCAGGTTGAACTGCAGCATATGGTAATTGATCCATTGCGTCAGAAGAATCGTCGCCGCGATCCCGGCAATGACGAGCACGGCGGAAACGACGGTCGTTCTTTTTGTGAACGCGATCCCTTTCAGCCGATACCCGAGGACGAAATAGAACGAATAGCCGAACGGCAGGTACAGATAGGTCTGATCCCAGACGCTCTGCGCAAACGTCGCGGAGTTGGGACGGAACACGGCAAGGATCGCGACCGCCTGCGGAACGACGATCCCGACAAGAAAGGAAAGGATCAAAAAGTAGCGCAGCAGCGTCTTGTTCTGAACGACGGGACGCAGGAACGGAACGATCATGTACAGCCCGACGATCATGTACAGATACCAAAGATGATAATGACCCTTGATCGCTTCCTTGATCGCCCCCGTGAGCGACGTTCCCTGAAAATAGGAAATCGCCGCGTACAGGATCGACCAGAAGAGAAACGCCGTCACGATACGAAGGATGTATTTCCCGTACAGCTTTTTGATCGGGTGATCCTCGGACAGGAACAGCGCGCCGCTGATCATGACGAACAGGGGGACCGCAAAGCGCACGCTGCCGTCATACAGATTGAATGCGCGCCATTCGGGCGTTTTCAGCTTCACGTCAAACCAATGCTGTGCAGAGACATGCAGCATCACGACAGCGAACGACGCGATGAGCTTCAGCACATCGAAACAGGGATACCGCTCTTTGCTGCCGATCGGTTCAAGGGCTTCTTGCTTCACGGGTTTTGTTCTCCTCCGCACGACTGCGGCAATTCGTTGCCGTTCCGGATACAGTATACCATCCGCGCCGTGCGTTGTCAAAGCGAGGTGTTGTTTCGAACCGCATGAATTGGCTGAGGGGGAACACGATCAGACGATTCTCCGCAGGAGGATCCGCCTTCACATGCGCGAAGCGCATATCTCACACGCCGAAGGCGTATATCACTTGCCGATCTCGGGCGATATGCGGCTTGCGCCGCTCGATATGTTTGCTTGCGCAAACGCGATATGCGGCAGCATACGCCGCCGCGTCGTCCGCATCGAACGCGGAGATTCCGCAGCAGGGAATGCACGCGCCGTCGTACACGGTCGAAAAGCGCAGCCCGTCGCGCGTTTCGGCATAGATCCGATCGAATCGTTCGTTTTGTTCCATATGTGCTTCCTTCAAAACCGGTTTCAACTATAAAGAGTCCCCAAAATCCAAGGACCTGAAACAAAAAAGAAAAACGGCCTCCGAAGAAGCCGTGTTCTGTCAATCTGCCGCAAGCCAGTCCGAAAGCGGATCGGCGCGGAAGGCAAGAAGCGCGTCAAAAAAGGCGGGATCGCACGCGCTGACCCGGCCGACGCCTTGGATCAGCGGGTCGATGCAGCGCTTCTTTGCGGCGATCCTGCGCCATTGCCCCTCTCCCTGCGGTGCGTCGGCGCGGCGCATCGCATGGTACGCGCAGTAGCGATCCCATGCCGCGGCGGTTTTGGGATCGGCCAGCAGCTTCTCGATCACCGCGGGCTCAGTCGTGTACAGGTCGGCGTCGGCGAGAACGCCGTCACGGATCGCGTCGCGCAAAAGCTCCGAGAGCATCTGCATCGCGTAGCGGTCCTCGTCCGAGACGTAGATCTTCGAGCATTCCAGCGAGGCGAACGCGAAATCCGATGCCTTCGCCGCGTCCGAAAATGTGAGCTCCGGCGCGCCGTCCTCGTTCGTTCCGACGGAGAGATCGTCATAGAACGCCCTGACTGCGGCCTCAGTGCGGATGCGGAAGTTCATAAGATTGCCGAGCGTATATTCGAGCCGGTCGGCCGAAAGGCGCGGCGAATCGTTGTCCGCGATCGGATAGCGGTGGTAGTCGCATACGTCGTCGGTTGCAAGGCCGTGCGCATGCAGGACGCGCTGCAGCGTCGCGTCGTGCTCGATGATCGCGCGTGTGCCGTCCTCGGTCGATTCCTGCACAAGATAGTCGCCGCGCAGAAAGTCCACGACGTGCGCAAACACCGGCGTGGCGACGTCGTGCAGAAGCCCCGCGACCGTCTGCGCCGCGTCGTGCGTGAAATGCCACACGATCAGGGCGACGCCGACGCTGTGATCGAAGCGCGAATACGGCAAAAGGCCCGCAAAGCGCGGAAAGGACGTGTATTCGCAGCCGCAGTTCATCCCGACGTGCCAAAGCCGTATAAGACACGGCGCATCGAGACAGTCGCGCACGACGGCGGGCAGCGCGTTGTGATAGATCCGTTGATGTTCCATGCGTCCAGTATACCATCCGCGCCGCGCGTTGTCAAAAGCGAGCGCACAATAACCGGGAGGCCGGCGGCATGAATCGGCTGCGCCGGGGAAAGGGCTTGACAGGCGGGCGGAAAACCGTATATAATGCCTGTAATTATCGGAAGGTTTTTGGAGGATACTATGCAGATTTATGAGGAACTCAAGGCGCGCGGACTGATCGCGCAGGTCACGGACGAGGCGGAGATCCGCGAGCTCATCAACAACGGCGGCGCAAAGTTCTACATCGGCTTTGACTGCACGGCGGACAGCCTGACCGCGGGGCATTTCATGGCGCTGACGCTGATGAAGCGCCTGCAGATGGCGGGCAACAAGCCGGTCGCGCTGATCGGCGGCGGCACCACCATGATCGGCGACCCCTCCGGCCGCACCGACATGCGCAAGATGCTCACCAAGGAGGACATCGACCACAACGCTGAATGCTTCAAGCGCCAGATGGAGCGCTTCATCGAGTTCGGCGAGGGCAAGGCCGAGATGGTCAACAACGCGGACTGGCTCCTGAATCTCAACTACGTCGACATGCTGCGCGAGGTCGGCACGTGCTTCTCGGTCAACAACATGCTGCGCGCGGAGTGCTATAAGCAGCGCATGGAAAAGGGCCTCTCCTTCCTCGAATTCAACTACATGATCATGCAGTCGTACGATTTCTACTATCTGTACATGCACAACGGCTGCAACATGCAGTTCGGCGGCGACGACCAGTGGTCCAACATGCTCGGCGGCACGGAGCTGATCCGCAAAAAGCTCGGCAAGGACGCGTACGCGATGACGATCACGCTGCTTACGGACTCGCAGGGCAAGAAGATGGGCAAGACTGCCGGCAACGCCGTGTGGCTCGATCCGAACAAGACGACGCCGTTCGAGTTCTATCAGTACTGGCGCAACGTCGGCGACGCGGACGTGATGAAGTGCATCCGCATGCTGACCTTCATCCCGATCGACGAGATCGAGGCGATGGAGCATTGGGACGATTCCCGCATCAACGAAAAGAAGGAGATCCTTGCGTTCGAGCTGACGAAGCTCGTGCACGGCGAGGACGAGGCGAACAAGGCGCAGACGGCGGCGCGCGCACTCTTCTCCGGCAGCGGCGACGACGCGAACATGCCGGCCTTTGCGGTTCCGGAATCGGCGCTTTCCGACGGCAAAATCAACATCGTCGACATGCTGCTTCTGGGCGGGATCGAAAAATCCAAGGGCAAGATCCGCACCCTGATCGAGCAGGGCTCGATCCAGCTCGACGGCGCGCGCGTGGACGACACATGGATGAACGTCACGCGCGAGCAGCTCGAAACGGGCGTCAAGATCCGCAAGGGCAAGAAAACCTATGTGAAATTCATGCTGTAAGGCGAACGTATGAACAACGGCTCCGATTTTCGGGGCCGTTGCGGCTCTCTAAAATAATATATTATTTTGACGATGGATTTTCTTTACGGCCGCGGTGTCTCAATAGATGGAATTACCCAAAAGAGATACTTTATAGGAGGGTGCATATGAAAAACCGCATCATAGCCGTTTTGCTCGGATTATTGCTTCTTGTCATATTGCCGATGACCGCAAATGCGGAATTCCCCGCCGGAGCGAATCTGACGTGGACGTTCGACGAGAGCACCGGGACGCTGACTGTCGAAGGCAAAGGAGACATGTACGACTACCGCTATCCGGAGGATTCTGGCGTACAGGAGCTTCCGCCGTGGGCGCAGTATCTCGATCAGATCAAGACGATCGTTCTGCCGGAGGGCCTGACGAAAATCGGCGCCAACGCGTTCGCCAAATGCACGGCGCTGACGTCGGTCACGATTCCGGACAGCGTACAGATGATCAACCGGTATGCGTTCCGCGAATGCCCGGCGCTGAAGACGGTCGACCTCGGCAGCGGAACAACGGAGATCGGGCTTCGGGCGTTCTATCACTGCACCGGCCTGACCTCGATCACGATCCCCGGCAATGTGGAAACCGTCGGAGACGATGCGTTCGCCAACTGCACGGCGCTGACGTCCGCAACGGTGAAATCGGGTGTGAAGCAGCTCGGCAACAGAGTGTTCCAGGGCTGCACGAAGCTGACCTCGATCACGATCGAGGACGGCATCCGGCGCATCGGAGAGAACGCGTTCTCGAACACCGGCTGGTGGAACAGTCAGCCGAATGGCATTCTGTACATCGGACACTGCCTGATCGCCCGCAAGAATACGTATCCGCAGAATCTCGCGATCCCGGACGGCACGAAGATGATCGCCGACTTTGCGCTGTGGGGCTGCTCCAACATGAAGTCCGTCACGATCCCGGACAGTGTGGAATACATCGGCAGCAGCGCGTTCGGACAATGCAAGGGCATTGAGTCGCTGACGCTTCCGAACGGCCTCAAGGGGATCGGCGAAAGCGCTTTCAGCAGAATGGAAAAGCTCAAGACGCTCGTCGTGCCGGACAGCGTGACGGAGATCGGCACGGCGGCGTTCAACGCGTGCACAAGTCTGCAGTCGATCACGCTTCCCAATGCGTTGGAACGGATCGAAAAGAAGCTGCTCAACGGGTGTTCGGCGCTGACCGCGATCACGATCCCGGACAGCGTGATCCGGATCGGCGAGGAAGCGTTCAAGGATTGCACCGGCCTGACTGCGGTCACGATCCCGGAGGGCGTACAATACATCGGCGACGATGCGTTCTCCGGCTGCTCGGCGGTCAAGTCGCTCACGGTCCCGTGCGGACTCAGCCTGAGCGCGTTCCTGAACTGCAAAGCGATCGAATCGGTGCGTCTTACCAAGGGCACCGGGACGATGAAGGACTATACCGAGGCCAATTATAAGAATACGCCGTGGTACCGGACAGGGGCCGCATCCGTGAGCGTCGTTCTCGACGAGGGCATTCAGAATATCGGCGCATACGCGTTCAAGGAATGCACGAAGCTGAAGTCCGTCACGATTCCGAGCTCCGTCACAAGCATCGGAATGTTCGCGTTTTACGGCTGCACGAAGCTCACGGACGTGTACTACAACGGGACCGAAACGCAGCGGAACGCAACGCTTGTGACGATCGGCAGCAGCAACGACAGCCTGAACGGCGCAACGTGGCACTATGCGCTGGAGGAAGAGCGTCCGTTCGAGGGGACCGTGGCGTTCGACGGCGTATCCTATAAGGGCGCGACGCCGTATGTGATCGGCAACGGCAAAAAGCAGACGCCGGCGCTCGTCATAAAGGACGAAAACGGCCTTGTGATCGACCCGTTCTACTATGACGCGGTCTATACGGACAACACGCAGCCGGGAACTGCGCACGTCGACGTCACCTTCAAGAACGGCTACACCGGTACGTACAACGCATGGTTCAAGATCTACCTGCCCGCTACGAACTATACCAAGGTCGAAAACGTGCAGGCAGGCATCCGCGTCACGTGGAACGCGGTGCCCGGCGCGAAGGGCTATGTCGTCTATCGCCGCGCGTGGAGCACCACGACGAACGGCTGGACGAACTTCGCCCGCTGGGACAACACGACGGAGCTCAGCTACCTCGACGGCTATGACGAGAACCACCGCACCTATGCGGGCACGCGCTATCAGTACGGCGTCAAGGCGTACTTTGAGGAGCGCGAGAACCCGGACGGCACGATCATGGGCGGCGCGATGGACAACTATAACCTCGGCATCGTCGGCCCGCTCAAGACCACGGTGCGCATCACCACGCGTGTGCTGAACAGCCTGACGCCGGGCAGCAAGCGGCTGACGGTCAAGTGGACGCCGTCGAAGAACTTCACCGGCTACGAGATCCAGCTTGCGACCGACGCGGCGTTCACCAAGAACCTCAAGACGGTCACGATCACAGCGCCGCTGACGTCCGAAACGACGGTCAAGAGCCTGAAGGCCAAGACGATGTACTATGTGCGCATCCGCTCGTACCACGAGTTCGAGGGCTTCACGTACTACGGCGAGTGGTCGAACGTGCTGAACGCCAAGACGAAATAACGATTCCCCAAGGAAGGGAGGCCGATCGGCCTCCCGCTTTTATTATCTACGGGGCGCCGGGGTCGTCGCCCCCTACGGGTCATTGTTCAAACATGATTGCCCTGCCCGGAGAATTCGCGTAAAAACTTACCAACATGTGTAGGGGGCAACGTCCCCGGCGCCCCGTCAGGAAACACGCCAACGGTCCCGTAAGGGAGGCCGACCTCGGCTTCCCGTCGTCCTCTTTTCGGCCGACTCGCCGTTTTTATAAAAAATGATTCAAACGACGTCACATTTTGGGCCGCTCGCGTGTCTAATATACAGCGGACCGAATATAAGGCTGCAATATGAACCGTTTTTCCACATTTTGTTACAACCTTGTTACAACTATTTTGCAAGGGCTGTGATAGAATGGAGACAGGAAAACAGAAAAGGAGAGCATTTCCATGAAGAACAGATGGATCGCGCTGGCGCTGTGCCTTCTGATGGCGCTGACGCTGCTGCCGACGGCCGCGCTTGCGGAGGGAACGGCGGATAAGCCGATCGCCGACGGGGCAGAACCGCATGTGACCGTTCCGGCGGCGGAACGCCCCGCGCTGTCGACCGCGCCCGGCACGCTGCAGGTCGAGGATCCCGTAACGAAGGAACTCTGCGACTTTGTTCCGAGCGCGACGAGGGCGATGGACGACGTAAACGACACAAAGATCTATTTCAACTCCACCAACTTCCCGGACAAGAACTTCCGCGAATTTCTGAAGGCCGCATTCGGCCGCGATTACATGACCTCGTCCGAGGCGGAGTGGATCCGGTCCATCAACGTGACCGGCATGAACATCTCAAGCCTCAAGGGCATCAAGTATTTCAAGAGCCTTGAGGGCCTGTACTGCGGCGCGGGCTATGACGACAACGGCAATCTCGTCGCGAAGAACAACCTTTCGAGCCTTGACGTCAAGCCTTTGAAATGGCTCAAGGAGCTGTACTGCGACAACAACAATCTGACGAAGCTCGATATCTCCGGCATGGTGTACCTGCATGTGCTCGTCCTTGACGACAACCCGATCGCCACGCTGACAATGAAGGAGAATCATGCGATCGGCGAGCTGTACTGCGCAAACACCAAGCTCAAGTCATTCGATTTTGAAAAGGCGGAGATCTACGGACTCGAAAAGCTCGACGTCAGCGGGATCGGCCTGACCTCGATCGACGTCAGCATGCAGAAGCGGCTGCGCTGGCTCTACTGCTATGACAATGCGCTGACGTCGCTGGACATCGGCGGCTGCGACGCGCTCGAACGGCTGGTATGCTTCAACAACAAGCTGAAAACGCTGGACACCTCGCAAAATGAGCATCTGGGACAGATCTACTGCGCGGACAACCAGCTGACCGAGATCAAGCTCATGCCGTGGCGCGGAATGTCCACGCTCGACTGCTCGAATAACAAGCTGACAAGCCTGAACCTGCGCATTGCGAGCTTCAGCACGCTGTGCGTCGATAACAATCAGCTCAGCGACATCGACGTTTCGCACATGCAGCAGATCAGCTATGTGTACTGCGACAACAACCGGCTGACCCACCTGAAGCTGGCTCCGACGGGAATGCGCCTCTCCTGCCGCAACAATCTTTTGACCGAGATCGACAGCCCCATTCCGGAATACATGATGTCGCTCGACTGCAGCGGCAACCGGATCGAAACGCTCGATATGAGCGTCAACCGGCACATGGAGGTGCTTCTGTGCAATGACAACCGGCTAACCGCGCTCGATCTTTCGCATGCGGAGGAGCTGAAGGCGCTCGATTGCTCGGACAATCAGATCGAAGCGCTCGACCTTTCGGCCTGTACGGCGCTCGTCGGCCTTGCCTGCAGGAACAACCGGCTTGCGAAGCTGGACCTGGAGGCATGCGAAGCGCTCGAAGAGATCTATTGCGATTGCGGCGGACAGCGGCGCAGCTGCGGACCGCTGACCGAGAGCGACGGCAGGTATCTGTTCGATTTCAACACGCTCGGCGTCGATCCGGGACGCGTCGATCCGTCTGCGGATGCGGGCGTCTATGACAACGTCAGCGGGATCCTGACGTTCGACGCCGCGCCGACGAAGATCTGCTATTTGTACGACACATATGCGGACGCGTGGATGGGCGTCACGCTGATCCCTGCGTTTGTCGGCGAGGGCACGGTCAGATGGACCGATCCGGCGATCGCCTACAAGGGCGCGACGCCGTACATGATCCATACCGGCGCGGCGCTTCTGCCCGCGTTCGAGATCGTGAACGAGCAGGGACAGGTCGTCGATCCGGCCACCTATACATACGCGTTTTCAAGCAATACGGACCCCGGCACGGCGACGCTGGACGTCCGGTTCAGCGATACCGAGAACGCATGCTCGGCATGGTTCAAGATCTACCTGCCCGCTACGAACTATACCAAGGTCGAAAACGTGCAGGACGGCATCCGCGTTGAATGGAATGCGGTCCCCGGCGCGAAGGGCTACGTCATCTATCGCCGCGCGTGGAGCACCACGACGAACGGATGGACCGACTTCAAGCGTTGGAACAACACGACGGACACGACGTGGATCGACACGCAGGTGTACGCGGGCACGCGCTATCAGTACGGCGTCAAGGCGTACTTTGAGGAGCGCGAGAACCCGGACGGCACGACGATGGGCGGCGCGATGGACAACTACAACCTCGGCATCGTCGGCCCGCTCAAGACCACGGTGCGCATCACCACGCGCGTGCTGAACAGCCTGACGCCGGGCAGCAAGCGGCTGACGGTCAAGTGGACGCCGTCGAAGAACTTCACCGGCTATGAGATCCAGCTTGCGACCGACGCGGCGTTCACCAAGAACCTCAAGACGGTCACGATCACGGCGCCGCTGACGTCCGAAACGACGGTCAAGAGCCTGAAGGCCAAGACGATGTACTATGTGCGCATCCGCTCGTACCACGAGTTCGAGGGCTTCACCTACTACGGCGAGTGGTCGAACGTGCTGAACGCCAAGACGAAATAACGATACTCCCCACAAAAAGGAGGCCGATCGGCCTCCTTTTTGTTTTACGGCGATCGTAAAATATAAGATCGAACGGGCGCAAACTGCATTGTAATGACAGCCGCAAGCATGATATACTGATAATTACGGCACTGACAAACTATGCGAAGGAGACAACGAATGAAAAAACTGCTTGCGATCCTGCTTTCCGCGCTGCTTCTGCTGCCTTTGGGCCTTGCGGTGCGCACGGATTCCGCGTCCGCAGACGTCGAAGAGGACATCTGGGCACAGATCATGAAGTATGAGGACGCGTGCCTCTCGAAAAAAGGCGTCGCGCCTGTGCGCGCAACCGAGCGCGATTTTGCCGCCATGACCGACGGCGTAAAGGGCATCGTCGAAAACTGGAGCGGCTACGTGCCCGGCTCACTGGTGCAGAACGGCGCGCATCTCATCTGGGACGGCAAGGACGGCACGGGCTACGGCTATTCGCCGCGGCTTCGTCAGAAGCTGCGCTCCAAGGACCTGACCGGCGCAAATCCGGAGGCCGTGAGCGGGATCGAAACCGTTTCGTACGCTTCGCGCGGCGGCGCGGCGGGCAGCACGAGCGTTGCGGTGTTCCAGCCGTATTACGGACTCGATTCGAGCTTCTCGACCCAGTATGTGGAAGAAGGCAATTCGATCGCGCAAACGCTCGGCGGGACCTGCACGACGTATAAGACGACGCAGGCGACGATCGACAACATCGCAAACGCGCTGGAAACCTGCGGCGTCGTCATCTTTGACTCGCACGGCGATACGGACTATGTGAACCCGAACAACGAGGACGACTTTACGAGCGAGGCAAACACGTCCTATCTCTGCCTGCAGAGCGGCACCGGGCTGACGAACGCGGATCAGGCGTCCGTACAGGGAACCTACGGCACCTACAAGCATGCCTATTATGCCGGTTCTTACGGCAGCATGAAATACTACTGCGTCGACGGCACGGCGTTCAGAAACCATATGGATCAGACCGCGCCGAACAACCTGCTGTGGATGGCGATCTGCCTCGGCATGGCGACCGACGGCCTGAACGCGCCGCTGCACGCGCAGGGCGTCGAGGTCGTGTACGGCTATTCGCAGTCCGTCACCTTCACCGGCGACTATGCGTGGGAGGAGAACTTCTGGACCGAGATGAAGAACGGCAGCGCCGTCAAGGACGCGATCGCCTACATGAAGCAGCAGGTCGGCAACAAGGACCCGTATGAGAACCAGTATCCGGCGTACCCGATCGTCGTCTCCTCCGAGGACGTCTATCCGGGACACGGCCATGTCGACGCCGTGCAGACGGTCAACTCGACGTGGGTGCTGCTTGCGGACTACACCGTAACGGCGGTCAGCAACAACACAAGCTACGGCACGGTCTCCGTTTCCGGCTATACGGTCACGGCGTCGCCGAAGACGGGCTATTATGCCCAGAGCGCGACGCTTTCGCCTGCAAACGCGGCGACGGTCACGCGCAGCGGCAATGTCTTTACGCTGTCGAACGTCACGAACGACTGCACGCTGACGGTCAACTTCGCGCCGAGGTCCGCAGTCACCGTCTCCTTTGACGCGAACGGCGGCACGGGCTCGATGAGCTCCGTTTCCGCCTACACCGGCGACGTCTACACGCTGCCCGCGTGCGGCTTTACCGCGCCGGGCGGCCTGCAGTTCGCGGGATGGAAGGTACAGGGCGACGATACCCTGTATGCCGCAGGACAGCAGATCACGCTGACCGCGAACACGACGCTCGTCGCGCAGTGGGCGGCGAACACCGTCTATACGAAGGTGACGAGCGCGCCGTCCGACTGGTCGGGCAAATACCTGATCGTGTACGAGAGCGGCAGCCTCGCGTTCGACGGCTCGCTGACCACGCTGGACACGACGGAAAACGGCAGGCAGATCACCATTTCGGACGGACAGATCACCGTTCCGATGAACGAGGATGATTTCTACTTCAACATTGAGAAGAGCGGCAGCAGCTATACCGTGCAGTCGGCAAGCGGCTGCTATATCGGCATGACGTCGAATACCAACGAATTGGAAGAAAGTCAGACGACAGCATATGCCAACACGCTTTCGATGAGCGGACAGAACGTCAACATCGTTTCATCAAACGCATATCTGCGGTTCAACAAGACGTCCAACCAGATGCGCTTCCGCTACTATAAGTTTTCCACCTATACCAATCAGCAGGCGATCGCGTTGTATAAGGCGGCAAGCGATACTCCGGCCCCGACGCCGACGCCTACTCCGACTCCGACCCACACGCCGACGCCGACTCCGACCCCCACGCCCACGCCGACTCCGACGCCCACCCCGGCTGCGGGACAGGCGCAGTATGTGCTGGTCGAAGCCGAGCCGGACGACTGGTCGGGCCGGTATCTGATCGTGTACAACGAGGGACCTTACGCGATGGACGGCTCGCGCAATGCGACGACCAATCCCAAGATG
>CAKJYC010000033.1 GCA_918244965.1 Clostridiales bacterium
CACCACCATCTGCGCGACGGCGACTTCGTGGTCAACATGGTCATGAAGGCGGCGATCGAGGAGCTCGGTCTCGACAACCTCACAATCGCGGCGACGAGCCTCGGCGCGGCGCACGATCCGGTTGCGGAATACATCACCGAGGGCAAGGTCGTCGGCATTCAGACCAGCGGCATCCGCGGTCGCATCGGCGAGGTCGTTTCCAAGGGTCTCTTAAAGACCCCCGCGATCGTCAGAAGCCACGGCGGACGTCCCCGCGCCATCGAGGGCGGCGAGGTGCATATCGACATCGCGTTCGTCGCGGCGCCGACCAGCGATTGCGTCGGCAACTGCCGCGGCATCGGCGGCAAGTCGAACTGCGGCTCGATGGGCTATGCCATGACCGACGCGAAGTACGCGGACCACGTGGTCGTCGTGACCGACTGCCTCGTGGACTTCCCGAACATGCCCGCCTCCGTGGAGGCGATCGACGTGGACGCGGTCGTCGTCGTCGATTCGATCGGCAACCCGAAAAAGATCGCGTCGGCTGCGGCGCGCATTTCGCAGAATCCGCGCGACCTGATGATGGCGGAAAACGTCGCAAAGGTCATTGCGTCGACGCCGTACTTCAAGGACGGCTTCTCGTTCCAGACCGGCGTCGGCGGTCCGTCGCTCGCGGCAAACCTCTTCCTTGAAAAATACATGGATGAGCGCGGCATCAAGATGGGCTGGGCGATCGGCGGCATCTGCGGCCCGATGGTCGAAATGCTGAAAAAGGGCAAGGTCGGCAAGGTCATCGACGTGCAGGACTTTGACCTCGACGCGGTCAACTCCATCAACCAGACGCCGAACCACTTTGAGATGAGCGCAAGCCAGTACGCGAACCCTGCAAACAAGGGCGCGTTCGTCAACAAGCTGGACTTCGTCGTGCTCGCGGCGCTGGAGATCGACACCGGCTTTAACGTAAACGTGCTGACCGGCTCGGACGGCGTGCTGCGCGGCGCGCCCGGCGGCCATCCCGACACCGCAGCGGGCAGCAAGTGCTGCGTCATCGTAACGCCGCTGATCCGCGGCAGAATGGCGACCGTATGCGAGCATGTCGTGACCGTCACCACGCCGGGCGACTGCGTTGACGTGCTCGTGACCGACTACGGCATTGCGGTCAATCCGCTGCGGCCCGACCTCATCGAATGCCTTGACAACGCGAGCATTCCGCACGTCTCGATCGAATCCCTGAAGGAGAAGGCGTATAGCCTCGTCGGCAGGCCCGACGACCTTCAGTGGGAGGATAAGGTCGTTGCCGTGCTCGAAGCACGCGACGGCACGATCCTCGACGTGGTCCGCAAGATCAAGCCGTACACGCTGTAAATCCCAAAAATACAGGATCTCGGAAGCAAACCTTCCGGGATCTTTCTTTTGCATTCAATCGTCCTGATACAGCGGCAGAACCGCCGACGGCCGGACGCCGAGCGTGACCGTGCCGCCGACCGGAAGCGTCCAGGGCGCGGGCGCGTCCCAATACAAAAGACCTTCCCCGCCGCACGGCCGCAGCAGCACAAGCCGCCCGTCCGGCGTAGGCAGGACGTCCGCGACCGTCGCCGAAAAGCCGTCCGCAGTCTCCGCAAAGCCGTCCGCCCGGATACCGACCGCGCAAAGGTCCTCATGCACCGGCCCGATCGTTTCGAGCGTCACACGGAGCGCGGGCACGGATATATGCGCGCTGTCGGCAAACGTCGCCGGCAGGACGGTTTTGATCCCGACCAGCGCTGCCTCTGCCGCCGTCTTGGGACGTGCAAACAGCGACTCCGTATCCCGCGGGGCCGATATCCGCCCGGCGTCCGCCGTCGCGATTTCGCTGCACAGCATGTACGCCTCGTCGCGGTCGTGGGTGACGAGCACCGACGGCCCGCCGTAGCCCTTCAGGATCTCCCGCATCTCCACGCACAGCCGTACGCGAAGCGACGGATCGAGCGCGGAAAACGGCTCGTCGAGCAGCAGCAGCTTCGGCCGGTTGACAAGGATGCGCGCGAGCGCGACGCGCTGCTGTTCGCCGCCGGACAGCTGATGCGGCATGTGCGCTTCGAGCCGTTCAAGACCGAGCATGCGCACCGTTTCGCCGTAAATGTGCGCTTTTTCCGCCTTGTCCTTCACGGCGTGCAGGCCGCACAGGACGTTTTGCTTCACCGTCATATTCGGGAACAGCGCATAGCTCTGGAACAGGTAGCCGACGCGCCGCTTTTGCGGAGGCAGGTCGATATGCGCCTCGGAATCGAACAGCGTCACGCCGTCAAGCACGATCCGTCCCCGGTCCGGCCGCTCGATGCCCGCAATGCACTTGAGCGTCAGGCTCTTGCCGCTGCCGGACGCTCCCAGAATCCCCGTCACGCCGTCCGTGACCGTGAACGCCGCTTTCAGGTGAAACGTGCCGTATGTTTTTTCGATGTCGACCGAAAGGCTCATACGCGCTTCCTCCATCCGTTTCTGCGTTCTAAAAGATTCACTGCAAGCAGGACGATCGCCGAGATCGCAAGGTTGATCAGCACCCAGAAGAGCGCGCCTGCGTCGTCATCCGTGCGCCAGAGCTGATACACGGTCGTCGAGATGGTTGCGGTCCTGCCCGGCGTGTAGCCGATCAGCATGGACGTCGCGCCGTACTCGCCGAGCGCGCGCGCAAACGCGAGCACGATCCCGGCAAGGATCCCCTGCCTGCAGTACGGCATGCGGATGCGCCAGAAGATGAACGTATTGGAAAGCCCCAGCGTCTTTGCCGAATACGCAAGCGTTTCGTCAAAGCTCTCGAACGCGCCGCGCGCCGTGCGGTACATCAGCGGAAACGCAACGACCGTCGCCGCGAGCACGCCGCCGTACCATGTCATGACGAACCGGATCCCGATCGTCGACAGGAACGCGCCGACCGGATGCTTCGGGCCGAAGATCAAAAGCAGGCAATACCCCACCACCGTCGGCGGCAGCACCAGCGGCAGCGTCAGAACGACGTCGAGGACGCCCTTCAGCACCCGCGGCAGCCGCGCGATATAGTACGCGGCAAGAATGCCGAGGAAGAATACGATCACACTGCCGATCGCCGCGATGCGCAATGAATTCCAGAGCGGAAACCAGTCCATGCCGGAGCCGTGTCCTTTCGTTATTGTACCGGCGCAAAGCCGACCTTCATAAAGACCGCCATTGCCTCGTCGGCGAACAGGTAGTCGAGGAAGGCCTTTGCCTCGTCCGGGTGTTTGCTCTCCTTCATGACCGCAGCGGGATAGATGACCTGCCCGCACATCTCCTTGGTCGCGTAGTCCGTGATCGTAAGCCCTGCGGAAAACGCGTCCGTGCAGTAGATGACGCCGCAGTTGACGACGCCCTCTTTGACCTGCGTGGTGACCTCCTTGACGTTCGAGCCGTAGGTCAGAACGCCGCTCTTTCGGAGCGCGTCCTCGTCAAGCCCGTAATACTGAAAGATCTTCTGCGTGTACTGGCCGACCGGAACGTCGCTGTTCCCCATTGCCAACAGAACGCCGCCCTCTTTGAGCTTCCTTGCAAGCGTATCGAAGCTGTCGATCCCCGCGTCATTGCCCTCGGCCACGCACAGCGTCACGCGGTTTTCGAGCAGGTTGACGCGCGTGCCGTCCAGCACGAAGTCGAGCCCGTCGGGGTTGACCTCCTTTGACGCCGTGATATCGAGCTGATTCATCTGCTTCTGTCCGGCAGAGATGAACAGGTCGCATTCCGCGCCCTTTTCGATCTGGTCCTTCAGCGTGCCGGAGGAATCGAAGTTGTACACGATCTTCACGTTCGGATGCGCCGTTTCGTACATCGTCTTGATCTCATTGAGCGTCTCCGTCATCGAGGCCGCCGCAAAGACGGTCAGCGTGATCTCTTCCGCGTTCTTGGAGCCGCAGGCGGCCGTCATCGGGACCGCAAGCAGCAGAACGAGCAGCAGAGCAACGATTCGTTTCATGTGTTTTCCTCCCTATTTCCGTGCGCAGTCGCCTGCGCTGTTTCGCAGCATATCCAGTCCGTGCGGCAGCGTGTCGAGGATCGCGTCAAGGCATTCCGAAACCGCCTTGGGACTGCCCGGCAGATTGACGATCAGGCTCTTTCCCCGGATCACGGACACCCCGCGCGAGAACATGGCGCGCCTGGTGATGTTCATCGAATACGCGCGGATGTACTCCGCAATGCCCGGCACCTCGCGCTCGGCGACCGCCTTCGTCGCCTCCGGCGTGCAGTCACGCGGCGTAAAGCCCGTGCCGCCGGTCGTCAGGATCAGGTCGATCTGCCGCTGATCCGCAAGCCGCATCAGCTCTCCTTTCAGCGGGTCCGTCCCGTCCGGCAGCAAAAGCCGCTCCTCAACGACATAGCCCGCCTCGATAAGCCGCTTTTCGATCAGCGGTCCGCTTGCGTCCTCGCGTTCGCCCCGCACGCCCTTGTCCGACAACGTAATGACCGCGGCGGTGTAGGGACGCTTGCCCTCGCGCTCGATCGTTTCGATCCCGTCGCCGACACGGATCACGCCGCCCTGCAGCACGCGGGCAAATACGCCCTCGCGCGGCATGATGCAGTCGCCGGTCAGCTTTCGGATCTCGCACGCGGTGTGACACGCCTTGCCGATCTGCGTGATCTCCAAAACGGCGTCGCCCGCTCTTATAAGCGTGCCGACCGGCATGGCGCGGAAATCGAGCGCCGCAACGATGTTCTCGCCGAACGCGCCGTAGGCGACGTTCACGCCCTTTGTGCGGAATTCCTCGATCTTGTCGGCGTTCAGCAGGCTCACCTGCCGGTGCCATGCGCCCGCGTGCGCGTCACCCTCGACACCGTGCTGCGCGACGAGCGTTGCTTCCGGGACCGGATGCTTTGCCGTTCCCTTGCGTTCGCTTGTGCAGATTGCCAGAATTCTTGCCATATTACCCTCCGATCTGCGCCATCCTGCGCGGGTCCGTGTCCGCGGCGCGCTCCGAAAACCGGTGCGCGGCGGGCTTGTTCAGAATCGTTTGTATCATCGCCGCGCGGATCGCTTCGTCCGGCTCCGAAAGCATTGCCCGAAGATCGAGCTGCGGCGGATACTCAAGACACGTCTTGAGCTTGCCGTCCGAGGTCAGCCGGATCCGGTCGCAGCGGCTGCAGAAACGGTGCGTCATCGGGCTGATAAATCCGATCGTACGATCCCCGCAGCGAAACACGCGGCACTTCTCCCCCTCCGTGTCGCGATCGGGCGTCCATGCGCCGAAGCACGCCGTCAGACGCTCCAGTACCTCCGCTTCCGGAAGGCCTTTCATCGTCCGGCCCGGACCGATCGGCATCAGCTCGATGAACCGCAGCGGCACGCCGAGTCCGTTTGCGTAGGAAACGAGATCACAAAGCCCCTCCGCGTTCTGTGTTGTCGGCACGCAGTTGAGCTTGACGGCAAGATTCGGCACGCGCGCGCACGCCTCGATCGCTTCCATCACGCGCTCCGGTCCTTCGCCGCGCGTGATCGCGCGAAACGCCGCCGGGTCGGTCGTGTCGAGGCTGATGTTGACCGCGTCGAGCCCTGCCCGGATGAGCGCGGGAAGCTGTTCCGAAAGCAAAAGCCCGTTGGTCGTCAGCGCGACGCGTTCGATCCCGTCGATGCGTTTCAGCATGGACACCAGCGTGTCGAGATTCCTGCGCACCAGCGGTTCGCCGCCGGTCAGCCGGAGCTTTTTCACGCCGAGCGACGCAAAGATGCGAACGAGCCGCGCGATCTCCTCATAACGCAGAATGTCCGAGTGCCGCATCGGCTTCAGACCTTCCGCCGGCATGCAGTACACGCAGCGCAGATTGCACCGATCCGTCACCGAGACGCGCAGGTATTCGATTGTCCGTCCGAAGCCGTCCTTCATACCTCGCAGCGGTACGTGCCGCTCTTGCCGCCGCTCTTTTCGAGCAGGCGCAGACCGTCGATCACCATGCCCCGGTCGATCGCCTTGCACATGTCGTAGATCGTCAAAAGCGCGACGGACGCGCCGTGCAGCGCCTCCATCTCCGCGCCGGTTTTGCCGTCGCACGCGACCGTGCAGACGGCGGTGATCGTGTGATCGGTCTCGTCGGGCGTAAACGTGATTTTACAGACGTTCAGCGCCAGCGTATGGCACAGCGGGATCGTCTCGCCGGTGCGCTTCGCCGCCATGATCCCCGCGATCTCGGCGGTCGTCAGAACGTTGCCCTTCGCCACGCGGTTTTCCGTGATCGCAGCAAAGCATTCCGCGCTCATGCGGATCGTGCCCTGCGCCCTTGCCTCGCGGTGCGTGACCGCCTTTTCGCCGACATCGACCATGCGCACGCGGCCTTGTGTATCCAGATGCGAAAACGGCATTATATCCCCTTTCCGAAGCCGCAGTTCGGGTAGCGGCATTCCTTGCAGTTCAGGCACAGCCCGCCGTCGCCGAGCCGCGCCATGCGGGCCGCGTCGATGCGCTCGCCCGCCAAAAGGTACGGCAGCACCAGATCGAACACGGTGCGCCGCGCGTACATCACACAGCCGGGCAGACCGCACACCGGCGTGCCGTCCGACAGATACGATACCAGAAACATTGCGCCGGGCAGCACGGGCGCGCCGTAGGACACGACCTCTGCCCCGGAACGCCGGATCGCAAGCGGCGTGCGGTCGTCCGGATCGACGCTCATCCCGCCGGTGCAGAAGATCAGCTCCGCGCCCGCTTCGTGCATGCGCCGGATCGCGTCGGCGATCGCGTCCGCGTCGTCGCCGGGGCATTCGTGCGCAATCATCGTGCAGCCGAATTCGCCGAGCTTTTCCCCGATGACCGGCGTGAACGTGTCCGCGATCAGCCCGTTTTTGATCTCGCTGCCGGTCGTGACGACGCCGAACCGCTTTTCTTTCAGCGGCAGAAGGCGCAGAAGCGGCCTGTCC
>CAKJYC010000034.1 GCA_918244965.1 Clostridiales bacterium
CGCAGATCGCGCCCGTTCAGCAAAAGCCCCAGATCGTCGCGATGCGGTCCGACCGAGGTGAACCCGCGGAACACGTCGCGCTCCAGCCGTTCGCCGAGCTGCACGGTTAGCGTCTCGCGCATCGTGTCGTAATCCTGCACCGGGATCGTCGGCTCGTAGACCGTTTCGAGGATCTCCTTCGTGCCGCTCATCTTGGCATGCAGCGTGTGCGCGTTTTGGGAAAGCTCCTCGATAAAGCCCGCCCGCGCCTGCATGATCGTCGCGCCGAGCTTTGATAATTGCTCGTCCCAGAGCTCGATCATGTCGTATGGCACGGTCTCCTCTTTGAGAAGCAGGTTGCGGCTTTTCAGCGCCTGGTTGTACTGCTGCAGTGTGTAGTAGTACGCGGGCTTGAGCTGACTTAGCTCCATGTCGAGAAAGCGCCGCCGCTCCTGCGGGCCGTCCTTGACCAGCTGCAGATCCTCCGGCGAGAACATCACGACGTTCAGACAGCCCATGAGCTCTCCGGAACGGTTCAGCGGCGCTTCGTCAAGGTACACGCGCTTGCGCTCCCCGCGGATGAGCTCGATGCGGATCGAGCGCGAGCCGCCGCGCGTCTCCACCGCGAGCGCGACGCTGCCCGAAAGCTGTCCGTCCATCAGAAGCTCCGCGTCGTGCGGAGTGCGGTGACTGCGGCCCAGCGCGCACAAAAAGATCGACTCAAGCACGTTGGTCTTTCCCTCTGCGTTCAGCCCCGAAAGGATATTGAGCCCCGGCTCCGGATACAGGGTCAGGTCTGTATAATTCCGGAAACCGTGCAGTTCCAGTCCCTTGATCCGCATGTGTATACGCTCCTCAAAATTTACCATAAGAGTATAGCACATCCGTCCGGATTTGTAAATAACAATATAGAAGAAAAAGAAAATATTTTCATTATATTCTATTATTCGCCCCGTTCCGTTTTCCGGGCATGAAAAAAGCCCGCGCTGCGGGCTTTCGGGCTGTCATTTTACGGGATATCCTGAACCACGGCTTCCGGCGGGACCTCAAGGAGCTCCGGATGCTTCAGATAGTTCACGAGCTTGCGGCTTGCGACGACATACTGCGAGCCGGAGCAAACGCGTTCGTCCATGACGAATCCGATGGGAATGCATTTCTCGAACACGATCTCTCCCTTCTTGCGGGTCGGCACCTCGCGCGGGATGCCCATCGCCATGATCATTGTCGTCGTGCCGAAGTTGTAGACATGGTGATAGATCGCGTTGGTGCGGATGCTTGCGAGGTTGGTGATCGTCAGCGAGCAATGGAACGGACTCGCGTCGATGATCTTCTTCGGCAGAAGGCCGAACTTGTCCATCGCCTTGAACACGCATACGCCGAACCGGCACAGTCCCGGCACCTTCAGGAGCTTCCGGATCAGGTCGTCGGTCGAATTGGTGTCGCCGGTCGCGCGGTTTTCCTCCACATACTGTCCAAGCGTCCGATGCACGTCGTCGATCGTGAACGTCGGTTCAAAGTGCATCTTGTTCATCGTGCCCTCGGTTTCGCCGGGCTTTAGGACGACCATGCCGACTGCGATCTCGTTTCTGGCATAGATCGTCTTGTTCACGACGAAGCGGTTGATGATCGGGTACTCCGCGACCGTTCGCACATAGGCTGCCAGTACGAGGCCGAGGTGAGAATACTCCTTGCCCTCGGCGCGCTTTTTGTTCAGATACGCCTGCATCGGCTCGATCGGTACGTCAAGCTCCATCATGTTCATGGCGTCGCAGCGCTGATCCATGATGTGCGCCGCGACCTGATACATCGGCTGTGCGGTTTTGACGCGTCTGCCGTCTTTTCTCATATGGTCATCCTCCGTTTGTCTGATTTGGTTTTTGTACGGTATCCGGCTCGTTCTTCCTTGCAAACCGCTGCACGCCGTAGATGCCGACCAGGATCAGCACGCAGAACAGGGTGCCGAGGATCGGGTCAAACGGCTCCCTGAGGATCAGCGCCCCGGCGACCACGGAGATCGCCGTCGTCAGGTTCGCATATACGGTGGAGCGTGTGACGGTCATGTAGGTTGCCATATAGGACAGCAGAAAATAGCTGACGACCGAGCAAAAGACCGAGAGGAACAGCACCGGCAGCAGAAACGCCGTATTGCCGAGCGGTGCAAAGAACGCGCCCATATCGAACCGCACACGGAACAGCGCGACAGGCGTGAAGCAGACCGCGCCCATGCCGATCATCAGATACGTGCGCTCAAACGCGGTGAACTCTGCGGACAGACCGCGGTCCAGAAGCCCGTACGCCACGGCGGACAGCACCGCGACCGTCAGCCAGATCACGCCGGCCCAGTCCAGCGCGCCATCGTTTTTTGTCAGCAATCCGATGCCGATGACGCCGGAAAGCGACAGGACGCTGAACAGGATCTGCCCGACCGTCGGCTTTTCATGCAGCGCCGGGATCGCCGCAAAAATCGCGACGATCGGGATCATGGCGATCATGACGCCGGAAAAGATCGTCGTGGAATGCATCATGCCGTTCTCCTCGCCGATGAAATAGATGACGGGTTCCATCAGCCCCATCAGCGCCGGCAGCCAGATGCGCTTCCATTTGCCGCGGAAATCGACCTTGACGACACGGAACAGAAGCAGCAGATTCATGATCGCAAACGCGATCAGAAACCGGTGGCTCAAAAGCAGAAACAGATCGTCATGCACCGCGTTCAGCGCGGCGTTCGTGAACAGAAAGCTGAATCCCCAGAACACGTGGCTGACGACGGCCGCCAGAAACAGCAGAAAGCCTTTTTTCTTCATATCCTCTGATCAGTCGATCCTGTATTCCAGGATCGTTTTGCGCGCCTTGAGCCCCATTCTCCGATAGAACGCGAGCGCGTTTTGGTTGTCGTTCCAGACGTTCAGTGTGATCCAGTCGAAGCCCCTCTCGCTTGCAAACGCCTTCACATGTTCAAACAGCCGCCGTCCGACGCCGGTCTTGCGCAGCGTTTCGTCCACACACAGATCGTCGATATACAGCTCTCTGCGGCCGACGATGATCCCGTCGTCTTTGATCTCATGCGCAAAGCAGATCGCATAGCCGATCGTGCGGTCTGTTTCATCCGTCTCCACAAACAGCACGCAGGCCGGATCGGAAAGCAGCGCAACAACGTCCGCTTCGGAATACTTCTGCGTACCGCTCCGGTACATATCGGGACGTGCGGCGGCGTGCACCTCCATCACCTGTTTCAGCAGCGCCGAGATGCGCGGCGCGTCCTTCTCCTCCGCCCTGCGGATCATTGGTCGCTCCTTTCATGCGGCAGTGCCGCAAATTGCGCTGCGAAGCAGCATATCGTATTGCGCAGCAAATATATCGCGCGGCAAAGCCGTATATCGTGCTGCGCAGGCAGCATATCGTTCAAAAGCAGCTTGCCTGCAGCGATATGGCTCCGCCGCGATATTCCCGCAGGGAACGATATGCCTGCGGCGCGATATGCCCCTGACGGGGCGCGCTTACTCCTTCATCATCCTTGCCGCGAGCTTCATGCGCTGTTCCTTACTGAGGATGCGCTTGCGCATGCGGATGCTCTTCGGCGTGATCTCCACAAGCTCGTCGTCCGCGATGAATTCCAGGCACTGCTCCAGCGTGAAGATCGTGGGCGGCGTGAGCCGAAGCGCCTCGTCGCTGCCCGCCGCACGCATGTTGGTGACGTGCTTTTTCTTGCAGACGTTGACCACGATATCGTCCGCACGCGCGCATTCGCCGACGATCTCACCCTCGTAGACCGGAACGCCCGCGCCGATGAACATGCGGCCGCGATCCTGTGCGTAGAACAGCCCGTAAGAGCAGGAATCGCCCGTTTCGTGCGCGACGAGGCTTCCCGTCTTGCGCTCGGCAATATCGCCCTTATAGGGCTCGTAGCCGTAAAAAATGTGGTTCATAACGCCATTGCCGCGCGTGTCGGTCATCAGCTCCGACCGGTAGCCCATCAGACCGCGCGCCGGGATCAAGAACTTCAGGCGCGTGCCGGTGTCACCGAGCGTCGTCATGTCGACCATTTCGGCCTTGCGCATGCCCAGCTTCTCCATGACCGCGCCGACGTATTCCTGCGGCACGTCGATGGTCAGCTCCTCGATCGGCTCGGTCACGACGCCGTTCTCGTCCTTGTGCAGAATGACCTTCGGACGCGACACCGCGAATTCATAGCCCTGACGGCGCATCTGCTCGATCAGGATCGAAAGATGCAGCTCGCCGCGGCCGCTGACGCGGAACGTATCGGTGGATTCGGTCTCCTCAACGCGCATGGATACGTTCGTCTTAACCTCGTTGAACAGTCGGTCTCTGAGGTTGCGGCTCGTGACGTACTTGCCCTCCTTGCCCGCGAACGGACTGTCGTTGACAAGGAACATCATCGAGACGGTCGGTTCGTCGATCTTGACGAACGGCATGGGCTCGACGCACGCGGGATCGCACGCGGTCTCGCCGACGTTCAGATCCTCCACGCCCGCGACGCAGACGATGTCGCCCGCATACGCTTCCTCGACCTCGACGCGCTGCAGCCCCTCGAAGTTATAGAGCCGCGTGATCTTCGTGTCGCGGCGACGGTTCTCCTGCCCGCCGCACAGCGTAATGATCTGGCCGCGCTTCGCCACGCCGCGCTCGATGCGGCCGATGCCGATCTTGCCGACGTAGTCGTCATAGTCGATCGTCGAGAACAGGATCTGCAGCGGCGCGTCGGTATCCGTCGCCGGCGACGGGATCTCTTTGAGGATCGTGTCAAAGACCGCCTGCATGTTGTTCTCCATCCGGTCCGGCTCGTAGCCCGACATGTTGTTGCGCGCGGAGGCGTACACGATCGGGAAGTCCAGCTGTTCGTCCGTTGCGCCGAGCTCAATGAAAAGCTCCAGCGCCTCGTCCACGACCTCATAGGGACGCGCTTCGGGACGGTCGACCTTGTTCACGACGACGACCGCCTTCTTGTTGAGTTCCAATGCCTTGCGCAGCACGAACCGCGTCTGCGGCATACAGCCCTCGAACGCGTCAATGAGCAGCAGCACGCCGTCCACCATCTGCAGAATGCGCTCGACCTCGCCGCCGAAGTCCGCGTGGCCCGGCGTGTCGACGATATTGATGCGCGTGTCGCCGTAGGTGACCGCGGTGTTCTTGGACAGGATCGTGATGCCGCGCTCACGTTCGAGATCGCCGCTGTCCATGATGCGCTCGGTCCCCTGCTCGCTGCGGCGCAGCGCGCCCGCGTCCTTCAAAAGCTGATCGACCAGCGTCGTCTTGCCGTGGTCGACGTGTGCGATGATCGCAACGTTGCGAATATTCATAAAAGCTCCTCTTTTCCTCGGATTGTCTGTATTTCTTTCAAAAAATGAACCGAATTATTATATACCCGAATCGTCCCGGATGCAAGGGTTTTCCGCAAAAAAGGCAGAAAAAAGGCTGCCGCGGACCGCAGCAGCCGTATATTTCGTTTCTCTCATTCCAGTCCGACGAGATACCGCAGGATCGCGGCGGCGTCCTCCGCATTGACCGTGCCGTTTTGCGCACAGTCCGCAGCCAGCAGCGCGGCGTCATACAGCGAGGATGTGCCGATCAGCCAGCGCAGGATCAGCGCGGCGTCGGCGGTCGTCACGCTGCCGGTTCCGTTCGTATCGCCCCAAAGGACCTCCGGCGCCGGATCGCCGAGCGTGATATAGTTCTTGAAGATGAATCCGCCCTGACCGAGCCTCCGGTCCATGACGTAGTACCAGTTCTTGGAGGCGTAGTAGACCCAGACCTTGTCGCCGGTATTCAACGGCCGGTATTTTGCAAAATTCGTCGAAGGCCCTGCGCGGAGGTTGGAATCGTCCGCGTTGCAGACGCCCTCCCAATGCGGCTTCGGTTCGCGCTCATAGTAGCTCACACAGTCGCCGTGCACATAGCCGGAAAGCCCGCTCGCCCAATCGTAAACCGCGAGCCAGTCGCCGCTTTGTCCGGTCACGCCGAGGATGCTGCCGAGCGTCAGCTGCTTTTTCGAGGCCGACCCGGCGTCCGGCTTTTCGCGAAGCTGCTGCGTCGTGCTCGTGACGATCACATCGTACTCCGTTTCGGGCGGCGGGCCGGACGGCGTCGGCGTCGGCGCTGCGCTCGGACTTGCCGAAGGTGTCGGACTCGGACTTGCCGAAGGCGTTGCGCTCGGACTTACGGTCGGCAGCGGTGTTGCGCCGTCCTCATAGGTGAAGTCAAAGATCGCGTCGGACACGATCGCCGCGCCGGTTTCGTCGTACAGCGTCGCGCCGCGATAGTAGAATTTCAGCACGTCCACATAGGAATAGCCCTTCTTGACCATCTGGATCGTGCCGCGGTGCGACAGCCCCGCGCGATGGCCGCTCGAAACGCCCCAGACGAGCTTCCACTGCGTTTTCGCGGTATGGACCGCAAAGCAGACGGCGCCGGTCGCCGACGGCGCGGCGGCCGCCTTGACCTCGTCCGGCGCACAGGAGAACGTGACCTGTTTCGTGCTTCCGTCGTTCGTCCTGACGGTCAGCTTCCAGTCGTAGCGCTTCTGCGGTGCGAGCGCGCTCGGATAGCGCGCGGTGCCGGAGGGATTGTCCGGATCGTACACGCCGACGAGCATATCGACCGAGACGATCTCTTTGGCGTTCGCTTTCCCGCAAAGGAACGTATACAGCGCGCTGTTCATGCCCTTCGGGTTCGCGCCGTCGATCTCCAGAACGACGTTTTTGGTCGAGCCCAGAAGGTCGAACGGATCGTAGCCGAACCAGTACGCGCCTGCGTTTTCCGTGCCGCCCCAGCGGATGCGCGGCGTGATCGCCTGCCCGCCGTTCGCGGTGCTGTAATAGGTCTTGACGGTCTTGCCGTTATAGCGCAGCGTCTGCCTCCAGACCGCGTCGACCGCCGCGATCGTGTTCGTGTCGGTCGCGATAAAGCCGTAATAGAGCTGTGAGGTCGTCGTGTCGTACACGTCGAAATACTTGGACTGCCTGGCTTCGACCTCTGCGAGCGCAAATCCCTTGGCACAGATCGCCTCGGTCTTCAGCACATCGGGCTTCGACGAATCGGACATCTCGCCGCTGACGACGCCGTACAGGTAGTTGTGCATGTCCACATAATTGATCAGCCGCAGCGTGCCGTTGTCGTTGTAGAACACGAAATCGCCGTAGTATTTACGCGTGCCGTGCTTTGCGTTGTCGAACGTCAGGATCGTGTTCGCGTCCGTGCCGGCGCGTCTGAGCGTTGCGGAGGTCTTGGTCGATGCCAGCGTGCCCGCGGACGAATGCGAAACGGTGATCTTGCCGTCGCTGATCTTTGCCGTCACGGTCCCGCCGGTCACGGTCTTGTCGCCGACGGCATACTGTCCGGACAGGGTGACCTTCAGCGTGTCCGCGCCGTTGGTGGAAAGCAGCACGCGCACGACCGTGTCCGCATCGTCGGCCGAGACGACCGGCAGCGCGATCGGCAGCAGCAACAGGCAAAGCAGCAGGCAAAGCAGCTTCTTCATCGGCGCGTCCTCCTTTCCGGCATTTGTCTGACTCCGTTATACCATATCCGCGCGAAAAAACAAACGCCAACCGGCGTTTGTTGAAAGTTTATTTACAAGGATGACGAATCTTTGTTGCATTTTTGGGAAATCATGTCAGCGGCGCATAGATCCGCATGACCGCCTCCGCCGCCTTGATCCCGTCCACCGCCGCGCTGACGATGCCGCCCGCGTAGCCCGCGCCTTCGCCGACCGGGTACAGCCCCCGGTGCGAAACGGATTCCATCGACGGATCGCGCAGGATCCGCAGCGGCGATGACGTGCGGCTTTCGACCGCCGTCAGCACCGCATCCTCCATGTCGTAGCCCTTCAGCTGCCGCCCGAACGTCCTGATCCCGTCGCGAACGCCCTGCGACACAAAGTCCGGCAGACAGTCACTTAGCCTTGTATAGCGCACGCCGGGCCGGTACGTCGGCTCGACCGAGCGCGACGCCTTGGAGTGCTCGTCCCGCAAAAACGCGCCGACCGTCGACGCCGGCGCCGTCCCGTCTCCCCCGCCGAGCCGGAACGCGTCGCGCTCCAGTCGATCGAGGTAATCGAGCCCGTCCATCGGGTGCGTGCCGAAATCCTCCGGCGTGATCTGCACGACGACCGCCGCGTTGGCGTTTTTGCCGTCGCGCGCGAAATTGCTCATGCCGTTGACCACGACCTGTTCCGCGCCGCTTGCGCTTGCCACGACCTGCCCTCCCGGACACATGCAGAACGTATACACGCCGCGTTCGCCGCTCTTTGCGGTCAGCCGGTATTCCGCCGCACCGAGCCGCGGATGGTTTGCCATCGGTCCGTACTGGCTCTCGTTGACGAGGCTTTGCGGGTGCTCCGCGCGCACGCCGATCGCGAACGCCTTCGGCGCCATCATCACGCCCTTTTCATACAGCATTCGCGCCGTATCCCGCGCGCCGTGCCCGATCGCAAGCAGCAGCGCAGCGCACGGCTCCCACACGGTCCGTCCGCCCTGCCGCACCTGCACCGCCGTCAGCACGCCGTCAGTCATTCTCAAATCGGTGAGTTTGCAGGAAAAGCGCACCTCGCCGCCCGCCGATTCGATTCGCGCGCGCAGATTCTTTACGACCTCCCGCAGCCGGTCGGTGCCGATGTGCGGTTTGGCCAGATACGCGATCTCCTCCGGCGCGCCGCAGTTGACCATGGTACGGAGCACCGCGTCGATGTGCGGATCGCGGATGCGGGTCGTGAGCTTTCCGTCCGAAAACGTGCCCGCGCCGCCCTCGCCGAAGGCAACGCTGCTGTCCGGATCGGGTTCGGCGATCGCGCCGGACCAGTACCGCTCCACATCCTGTACACG
>CAKJYC010000035.1 GCA_918244965.1 Clostridiales bacterium
CCCGAAGTCCCCGTACAAGAGGACCCGTTTGCGCCCGCTCCCGAACCCGACCCCGAAGTCCCCGTGCAGGAGGAGCCGTCTGCGCCCGTTCCCCCTGTCCGGGAGGAAGCGCCCGTACAGGCAAACGAACCCGAACCGGCTGCGCCGAAAAAGAAGCTCGGCAAAGGCGCGCTGATCGGCATCATTGCCGGCGCCGTCGCCGTGATCGCACTGGTCGTGCTGCTGATCGTCCTGCTCGGCGGAAAGGGCTGCGGGCAAAG
Organism: Clostridiales bacterium; assembly: GCA_918244965.1. Lineage (GTDB taxonomy): Bacteria > Bacillota > Clostridia > Christensenellales > CAG-138 > UBA3792. The sequence goes on from CAKJYC010000035.1 coordinate 261, forward strand.
CTCCTGGAAGGCAGCGTTTGACAAGGTCATGGAGGCCGAAAAAACCTATGATCTGAAAACCATGATCGATGTCAGTATGCCGGATGAGGTGCTGGACTATGTTCTGGAGAACAATAACGTCAGCAGATTTGAATTCAAAAATATGCTGGAAGATGCGCAGAAGCAGATTGATCAAGATCTCGAAGATCCTGCGTACAAGGAGTATATCGACTCCCTGGAGTATTCGATCGCCGGGAGCAAGCCGATGACCAAGGCGGAGATCGAGGAGCTGAACGATTTCTATGCGGGTGTATTCAACACCGATAAACACTACATCTCGGAGGGCGTCAATGTTACCGTAAAGATCAAGGTTGGCATATACGATTATGAAGGCGAAAGCGAGCTCCCGCTCGTCAGGATCGGGAATAAATGGTACATCAGCCTCACCGCGATCGATCTTCCGACGGACATGATCATCAGATAATCCGCGCTCTCAAGCATCAGGATGTTCCGGATGCGATCCTTCGGGAAAAGAACATGTTTGCGTCCGAGTATCGCGTTACGATCAGGCTATACGCAACAGGCTGTCCGAATAAACCGGACAGCCTGTTTTTTGCGCCGTACAGACAGAAAAAAACCGGGCGATTCGCTCGGTTTTTGATAATGAAGCATGCACACCCGTCCTTCGAACGTTCGCTCCGAGTGGACCCTCAACCGGTGACTCCGCGCAGGTATCCCCGCGGCACATCGTACATTCCGTTTAGTGCTGCTTCCGTCAGGATCTGACACGGTTCACGGCGTGCGATTGCACGGGACCCGTGCATCTACGTTCCGTATTGAGACCTACCTCACAACAATCGGCCTCAGGACGGGGATTCGGCCTCGCTGTAGCGGATTGCGAGTACAGGGCACCGCTAACTCCCCGCTTAGTGCAAACCATATTATAACCGCACTTTACGGATTTTGCAAGCGTTTTATTGCATAATCCAGTTCGTTTTTGAACCGGTCGCCGTCGGTTTCGCGCAATTGCAGCAGATACGGCAGCGCGTCGGTCCGGTTTCGGTTTGCCGCAAGTACGATCGCCTGCCGCAAAAGCCGCTTTCCCGCCGCAAGGTTCTTCCCGATCAGCTCCCCCGCCTCCCTGCGGTTGCCCCTGAGGATCGCAACCGGATCGAGCGTTGTTCTGATTTCGTCCGGTATCGGAACGGTCCCCGCAGGATTCTTCGGGCAGACGGTCTGACAGCACATACAGCCCAGAAGCTCCGACAGCCATTCCATTGCGTCGAGAGGCATCGGATCGCCCTCCAGATAGGTGTGCTCGCAGCGCATCCAGTCGAACGCGTAATTGCCCTGTATCGCGCCGAAGCAGACGGCTTTGCACAGCCCGCAGTGATCGCAGACCTCCTCCGGTTCTCGCCGCGTGGTATACGCGACCGGCTCCGGCAGCGCAAGCATGGCGCCCTGCAGATTGATGTAGGTCCCGTACGGTGCAAGATACAGCAGCTGATTGTCCATGCGCGAGCCGATCCCGTAGGACGCGAGCTGCTCTCGGTACGGCGTTTCGGCACGCTCGGCACGGATCCCCGCTTCCCGCAGCATGACAAGCAGCCGTTTCATGGCGTGATACGCGCGGTTGCTCGCCGGATAATACGACGCGACAAGCGTTTCGTCGTCGTACGGCGTATACGGATAGACGCAGATCAGCACGGCGTTCGCCCACGGATAACGTGCTTTCGGATCGTCGGCCAGCGGCGCTGTGTTCGGATGAAACAAGCCATCGTTGCGATGGCTTGTCCAGTCCGTATAGGGGGCGACCGGAAGCAGAAAGCCTTCCGCAAAGCCCGCGTTTTTCAGGAGTGCAAAGATGTCCGTCATGCGTCCTTCTGGAGCATCTCCTTGGTCTTCATGAGGCGCGACGTGTTGCCGCGCTCGTTCTCCTCCAGCTTCATCTGGATGTCGTGGATCGCCGCGTCGAACTGCGGGATCATGACGTATTCAAGCGCGTTGACACGGCGGCGTGTCTTTTCGATCTCGTCGGCAAGGCGGCTTGTCGCCTTTTCGACCTCGGCCAGCTCCAGCAGCAGCGGCAGGATCTCCGCAAGCGCCTGTACCGCGCCGTCGAGGTCCGCGCCGGTCGTCGCAAAGCCGTACGGATAAACGAAACCGTCCTGCGTTTCGAGTGTCAGCTTCGGAACCGGAATGGACAGAATGTTCTGCTTGCCCATGTCCACCTTTATCGCGCGCGCCGGATACATCAGCGCTTCCTCGATCTCGTTTCCGCTCATCATCGCGCGGGCAAGCACGAAGTTCTGCATCGCCTCGCCCAGTTTTTTCTCCGTTTCAAGGCGCAGAGCCTTGTTTTTGCGCGCAAGGGTGATGAAGCGCCGCACGAGCTCGTCGCGTTTGTCCTTCATCATCTTATGTCCGCGAATGGCGACTGTCCTGCGTTTTTTCAGGTTGGACAGCTCCATGCGCGTGGGCTTATACTGCAGCGCCACGGCTTACGCCTCCTTGTAGTATTTTTCGATGTAAACGTCCTTGATACGCTTGAGCTCGGACTTCGGCAGAATGCCCAGAAGCTCCCAGCCGAGGTCCAGCGTCTCCTCGATCGAACGGTTCGTGTAGTAGCCCTGCGAGACGTAGCGCGTCTCGAACTCGTCGGCGAACTTCGCGTACAGTTTATCCGTATCGGACAGCGCCGCGTCGCCGAGGATGACGGCCAGCTCCTTTGCGTCCTTGCCGCGCGAATACGCCGAGAACAGCTGGTTCATCGTGTCCGCGTGGTCCTCGCGCGTCTTGCCCTTGCCGATGCCCTTGTCCTTCAGTCGGGAAAGCGACGGCAGAACGTTGATCGGCGGGGTCAGACCCTTGCGGTACAGTTCGCGGGACAGGATGATCTGGCCCTCGGTGATGTAGCCGGTCAGGTCCGGGATCGGGTGCGTGACGTCGTCCTCCGGCATGGACAGGATCGGGATCATCGTAATCGAGCCCTTGTTGCCGCGGATACGGCCCGCGCGCTCGTACATCGTCGCAAGGTCGGTATACATGTAGCCGGGATAGCCGCGGCGGCCGGGGACTTCCTTGCGCGCGGCCGACACTTCGCGAAGCGCCTCCGCATAGTTCGTGATGTCTGTGATGATGACAAGCACGTGCATGCCGAGATCGTACGCAAGATACTCGGCAGCGGTGATCGCCATGCGCGGCGTGGAGATGCGCTCGATCGCCGGATCGTTCGCAAGGTTGATGAACGTTACCGTGCGCTCGATCGCGCCGGTCTCGCGGAAGTCGTTGATGAAGAAGTCCGCTTCCTCGAACGTGATGCCGACTGCGGCAAAGACGACCGCGAACTTCTCGTCGCTGCCCAGAACCTTCGCCTGACGCGCGATCTGCGCGGCGAGGTTTGCGTGCGGCAGACCGCTGCCGGAGAACACGGGCAGCTTCTGTCCGCGCACCAGCGTATTCAGACCGTCGATCGCGGAGATGCCGGTCTGAATGAACTCGGACGGATAGTCGCGCGCGGCGGGGTTCATGGCCGTGCCGTTGATGTCCAGATGCTTTTCGGCGATCAGCGCCGGACCGCCGTCCTTCGGCTTGCCCATGCCGTCAAAGACGCGGCCGAGCATGTCGGGCGCAACGGCCAGCTCGATCGAGTGACCGAGGAAGCGCGCCTTGGAGTCGGAAATGCGCAGGCCCTGCGAGCCTTCAAACAGCTGCACCATGGCCTTGTCGCCGTTGATTTCGAGCACACGGCCTCTGCGAATGCCGCCGTCCGCCTGTTCGATCTCAACAAGCTCGTCATACTTGACGCCCTCGACGTTCTTGACCAGCATCAGCGGGCCGACGACCTCGGAAATGGTTCGATATTCCTTACGCATCAGAACTGTCCTCCTTCCGTCAGCGCTGCGATCTGCTCGTTCATGTCCTTCATGATCGCGTTGAACTCCGCCTCGGCCTCCGCTTCGGGGACGTATTTCAGTCTGCCGATGCGTTCACGGACCGGCAGCGAAAGCAGTGCGCGGAACGACGCGTCCTGATCAAGCGCTTCGAGGTTCTTTTCATAATTCGTCATGATCGCCTTCAGCATCATGAACTGCTTCTTCGGCGAAGTGTAGGTGTCGACCTCGTGGAACGCGTTCTGGTGCAGATAGTCCTCGCGGATGCTGCGGGCTGCCTCAAGGGTCAGGCGGTCCTTGAACGACAGCGCGTCGATGCCGACGAGACGAACGATCTCGTCCAGCTCGCTCTCGACCTGCAAAAGATGCATCGTGCGGGCGACGAGGCTCGACCACTCGCTGTTGACCTCATGGTTGAACCACGGGGACAGGCGGTCCTGATACAGCGAATAGGACTGCAGCCAGTCGATCGCCGGGAAGTGACGCGCGTACGCCAGCTTGGAGGACAAGCCCCAGTACACCTTGACGATGCGCAGCGTCGCCTGCGAAACGGGCTCGGAGATATCGCCGCCCGGCGGGGATACCGCGCCGATCGCTGTGACCGCGCCGGTCCTTCCCTCGCTGCCGAGCGTCTTGACGCTGCCC